>JASFKY010000147.1:0-8868 GCA_050118395.1 Myxococcales bacterium
GCCCTCCGAATCACCGACGCACCTGCTGAAACCGCGGGGCTGGCCGAGGTGCTCAATGCGGAGCAAGCCGAGGAAATCTCGATGGCCGCGCCCATCGCGCGCGCGGCTTCGCTGGTGCTCGAGTATGCGAGGTCGCATCAAGCGCATCTGCAGATTCATGTCGCAACCCGATACGATGCGTGCGGACGTCTAGTGCTCGACGACGCGGCGGTTCGTAATCTCGAGCTGGTGCGCACACTTGATGGGGAGCGTCGTGGTTCCTTGCTTCACCTCGTCGACCAGACCAAGACGCCGATGGGGGCTCGGGCTTTACGAACGCAGCTATTGGAGCCGCTCACCGACATCGATCGAATTCGACGCCGACACGACGCCGTCGAGCTTTTCCTGTGCGACGCGCCGACCCGAGAGCAAGTGCGGACCAATCTCGGCGAAATCGGCGATCTCGAAAGACTGGCCGTCCGTGCCGCAGTGGGCTTGGCAAGTCCTCGTGACCTCGCCGTCGTCCGCAACAGCCTAGCCAGCGCCAAGTCATTGCACGAGTTGCTGTGCAGTCGCCCCGGACGCTATATCGATGATGCTTCGCCGTCCTTGCAAGCGGCGGACTTGTGCGACGACGTGTTGCAGCTGCTCGAAGAGTCACTCGTAGCGGATCCTCCGGCCATCGAGCGTCAGGGCGGGATCTTCCGCGATGGATACTTGGCCGACCTCGACGAGCTTCGCACGCTGTCCACGACCGCAAAGGACGTCATGCTGGCGTTGGAGCGCCGCGAACGCCAACGCACTGGAATTGCCTCGCTGAAGATCAAGTTCACCAAGGTGTTTGGCTACTACATCGAGATCACCAAATCGAATCTCGATGCGGTGCCTGACGACTACGTGCGCAAGCAGACGATTGCCAACGGCGAACGCTACATCACCGCCGAGCTCGCCGAGCTTCAAGATCGGATCTTGCATGCAGAAGAGCGCGCCCGATCCCTCGAGGCAACGGCTTTTGGCGATTTACGAAAAGCCGTTGGAGAGCATGCCCCGAGGCTTCATCAACTGGCGCGGATCATCGCATCCATCGACCTGGCCGCTGCGTGGGCCGAGGTCGCACACTGCCATGGATACGTCCGTCCCACCGTGGATGGCAGCCTTTCGCTGCGTCTCGAGGACAGCCGTCATCCCACGGTGGAACGGTACGCCGCGGCGGACGGATTCGTTCCCAATACCATCGAGCTCGATTCGGAAGGGACGCGGTTCATGCTCTTGACCGGGCCCAACATGGCTGGGAAGTCGACCACCATGCGACAGGCCGCTTTGGCCGTGATCATGGCGCAAGCGGGCGGATTCGTGGCTGCGAAAAGCGCTCGGATCGGGATCGTCGATCGCGTGTACACGCGAGTCGGAGCCAGTGACCATCTGGCGCGAGGCCATAGCACCTTCATGGTGGAAATGATGGAAACCTCGAGCATCCTACGCGGCGCGACGGAACGCTCCTTCGTCATCTTGGACGAAATCGGACGCGGGACGAGCACTCATGACGGGCTGGCGATCGCATGGGCCGTAGCGGAGCACCTTCACGACGCGACGCGGTGTCGAGCGATCTTCTCGACGCACTATCACGAGCTTTGCGAGCTTGCAGATCGCCTTCCCCACGCAGCCAACTACACCGTCGCGGCAAAAGAGCACGGGGACAGTATGGTTCTGCTGCATCAACTGGTTCCGGGGGGATCGAATCGCAGCTACGGCCTGGCGGTTGCAAGACTGGCGGGCGTCCCGCCCGTGGTGTTGGCGCGCGCAAAGGGCAAGCTGCAACAGCTCGAAGCACGGGTGACACCCGAACCAGCTCCTCAAATGCCGCTATTCGAGCCGGCGCCCAAACCGCCCTCCGACGATCTCGCCTCCACGCTGCGCGCGCTGGAAATCGAACGGATGACACCCGTCGACGCGCTGGTCACCCTCGCGCGGTTACGGGACTTGGCACTCGAACGTGACGAGTGACAACGCTTGCTCGGCGCTATACGTCGGGGCATGCCCCTGTTACCATCGCGAGCATGAATGATCGTCTTCGCCGGATTGCAACCGAGCTCGAGGAAGCAGACCGGCAAATCGTGGCAGCGCTCAACGCGCGCGCCAAGGCGATTCGCGAATATCTCGCGCTCCGCGAGGAGACCGGTGAGGAGCCGTTGCGCTTGCCGAAGAAAGCGGCGGTCATCGAAAGCGCGCGCGCTCTGGCCCACGAGTTTCCCGCAACGAGCATCGAACCGGTGTTTCGAGAGGTGCTGTCGGCATGCACGGCGCTGATCACAGCGGACGTCGTGGCCTATTTCGGCACCCCGGGAGACTTGGCGCACGCAGCGGCTCGCGACTACTTCGGGCACGCTCCGCGCTTCAGGCCTGCTGAATCGGTGCGAGCGGTGCTCGAAGCCGTGCTTCACGGGCACGCTACGTTCGGCGTGGTGCCCCTGGAGACGTCGACGGACGGTGCGATTACCGCGACGCTCAAAGGGCTGACTGCCACAGATGCGAAGTTGTGTGCAGAGCGCGTGGTGCCGATTCGCTACCAGTTGCTTTCGCAGTCCGGAGATCCTGCACACGTCATGAAAATCTACGGCACCGCTCCCGCCATCGCAGCCTGCGAGCGTCAGCTGCGCTCGCGCTACCCGGACGCCATCTTGGTAGACGTGCAATCGGGAGAGGCTGCCGCTCACTTTGCGCTGGGTGACGATCAAGCGGCGGCGCTCGGGTCAGCGCTGCTTCGCGAGCTCCATGGGTTACAGCTCATCGACGACCGCCTCGAAGACGATCCCGACGTCATCACCCGATTCGGCATCGTGGGCAATCGACTCCCCTCTCGCACCGGCCGTGACCGAACCGTTTTGGCCATGGCGCCTGGCGATGAGCCTGGAGCTTTGCACCGTGCATTGCGGCCGCTTGCCGATCGCAGCATCAATCTCACTCGAATCGAATCCCGGCCCTCGACCAGCACCGAGTGGCGGCACGTGTTCTTCGTCGAGATGGACGGCCACATCACCGACCGGACGGTGCTCACCGCGGTCGAGGAGCTGCGCCGCACGGTCCGTTATGCCAAGGTCCTCGGCAGCTATCCCCGGCCAAGCTGACCCGACCCGATGACCGATCTCGCAGCACCCCACATTCTGGCGCTGACGGCGTACGAGCCGGGCAAGCCCGCCAAGGAGCTCGAGCGAGAGCTCGGCATCTCCGACGTGGTCAAGCTCGCATCCAACGAGAACCCGTACGGCCCATCGCCCCAGGCCATCGAGGCCGTCGCCGGTGCATCACTCGACCTTCACCGTTACCCGGACCCTCGTGGCTACGAGCTGCGAGAGGCTTTGGCGGCCCATCACGGCGTGACCGCGGCGGAGCTCGGTCTAGGCAACGGATCGAACGAGCTGATCGACTTGATCTGCCGAGTGTTTGCAAGCCGGGGCGAGCACGTGGTGTTCGGTCATCCCTCGTTCCCGTGCTATCGGATCGGTTCGATTGCACAAGAGCTTTCGTACACGGCCGTGCCGCTACGAGAAAACTTGCATTGGAACGTCGATGATCTCCTGCAGGCCGTGACACCGCAAACGAAATTGCTGTTCGTCGCCAATCCGAACAACCCCACCGGAAGCTACATCAGGAGCGAGGAGCTCGAGCGTCTGTTGCGTTCCGTGCCGGAGCGGGTCTTGGTGGTGATCGACGAGGCCTACGTCGAATATGCCGATGCGGCGGATTTTACTGCGGCCACCGAGCTTCGCCGCGCGCGTGAGAGGCTCGCCATCCTGCGCACATTTTCGAAAGCATACGCCCTGGCGGCGTTGCGCGTGGGGTACGTGATGGGAACGCCGGAGATCGTCGCACACCTCGATCGCCTGCGGGCCCCCTTCAACGTTGGAACCGCAGGGCAGGTGGCCGCGCTCGCCGCGCTCCGCGACCAGGCGCACCTTCGCGCCAGCGTGCAGGCCACCGTCGCAAGTCGCGCCGAGCTGAGCCGGGACCTCGAAGCCATGGGGCTCCCTGTCGCACCGAGCCAAGCCAATTTCGTGCTGGTGGACGTCGGCCGTCCGGGCAGGGCAGTCTACGCGGCCCTCTTGCACGAGGGTGTCATCGTCCGACCCATGCCCGACCCCCTCGGTTCCTGGATCCGCGTGACCGTGGGCCTTCCTCCGGAAAACGAGCGGCTCCTGCGGTCGCTTCGCTCCGTGCTAAGAGGGTCGCGTGGCTAACCCGTCCAAACGATACAGGGTCCGCCGATCTGGGCCTCTGCGTGGCGTCGTACGGGTGCCCGGAGACAAGTCGATTGGGCACCGCAGCTTGATTTTTGGCGCCCTCGGACGCGGCGTCTCCCATCTCACGGGGCTTTCTGAAGGCCTGGACAACGCCGCGACCCGGCAGGCCTTTCGCTCCATGGGCGTGGTGATCGAGACCGCCGACGAGCGCACCCGCGTCCACGGAGTAGGGCTTCGCGGACTGCAAATGCCGCGCGACGTCATCGATTGCGGCAACTCCGGCACCACCATGAGACTGCTTGCGGGCCTGTTGAGCGGACAACGATTCGGAAGCCGACTGATCGGGGACGAATCGCTGACTCGCCGCCCCATGGGACGGATCATCGAGCCACTTCGTGCGCGTGGCGCCCACATCGCCGGAACGACGGGCCACAAGCACGGCGAGTTCTACCCGCCGATCTCCATCGCTCCGCTGATCGAAGGCGAAGCGTTGACGGGCATCGAATACGCCATGCCGATTGCAAGCGCCCAGGTGAAGAGCGCCCTTTTGCTGAGCGGGCTGTATGCCTCCGGCCCGACGGCCATCGAGGAGCCCGTGCTCTCCCGAGACCACACCGAACGGATGATGGTCGCGCTCGGGATTCCATTGCAGACGGCAGGAGCCATGGTCGTGCTGGACCCGAATCAACCATGGGCGGAAGGCTGGGATCCCTTCGATTGGCACGTGCCCGGAGATCCGTCGAGCGCCGCCTTTCCTTTGGTGGCCGCAGCCATGGTGCCGGGAAGCCAAGTCAGCGTGCGCGACGTGTGCGTCAATCCGACCCGCACCGGCCTCTTCGACTGGCTTCGGCTCTTGGGAGCCCGTGTGTCGCATCGTTCCACCGGACACGGGGCCGGGGACGAGCCGATAGCCGAGCTGACCGTGACGCACGGGCCCGTGCGTGGCTCGATCGCCGGCGGCGAGCTCATCGTCCGCATGATCGACGAGGTCCCGGCCGCCTGCGCGCTTGCGGCCGCGTCGAAAGGCCACACTGAAATCCGAGATGCCCAAGAGCTTCGGGTCAAAGAAAGCGATCGCCTCGCCACCATGGCAGAGGTGCTCGGAGCCTTCGGCGTGCCCTGTGAGGAGCTGCCAGACGGCCTCATCATCACGGGCGGAGCGCCTCTGCGCGCCGCCCACATCCACAGCCGGGGCGACCATCGAATCGCCATGTCCGCCGCTTTGCTGGGCCTCTTGGCCGATGGGGAGACGGTCATCGACGGTGCGGAATCGGTCGATACCAGCTTCCCCGGCTTCGTCCCGCTCCTGCAATCGATCGGCGCGGACATCGAGGAGGACACATGAGCACACGGCGTCCGGTCATCGCCATCGACGGGCCGGCGGGGGTGGGCAAGAGCACCACGGCCCGCGAGCTGGCCAGGCGTCTCGGGTACACGCTGGTCGACACCGGCGCTCTTTACCGAGGCGTCGCCCTGGCAGCCCGAGACCGCGGCATTGCCTGGGACGACGAGGCTGCGGTTTCGGCTTTGAGCCATGAAATCGATCTTGGTTTCGTCTCGCAAGCCGACGGAACACCTCGGCTTTTGGTGAACGGTCGGGATCGAGCCGACGAGATCCGATCTTCCGAGATATCCGCCGGCGCCAGCCAGGTGAGCGCTTACCCCGGGGTCCGGCGCGCGCTCCTCGGCATCCAACGGGATCTCGGAAAGCAGGGGGGTGTCGTACTCGAGGGCAGGGACATCGGCACCGTGGTCTTTCCCGATGCCGAGGTAAAGCTCTTCCTGACCGCCTCGGCCGAAGAGCGTGCGCAGCGGCGCGTCAAGGATCTCGAGGAACGCGGGATGTCCGCGGATCACGACCAAATTCTCGAGCAGATCCGGGCTCGCGACGAAGCCGACTCGACCCGCGCGATCGCGCCCTTGCGACCTGCGGAGGATGCCGTCATCCTCGATAGCACTCGGCTGGACCTCGAAGCGGTGGTCCGGCACGTCCTCGAGTTGGTCCAGTCCTGCAATTGACACCCTCTGGGTCCCCTGCTACCCACGTCGTCCCCTGCAGCTCTGGAGGCCCTGGGGAGGGCAGCCTCGTGCGCCGAGCGCTCCCGAATGCCACGGACGCAGTGATTCATACATGACCGAAACCACAGAAATTCAAAAATCCGAACCCGAAAGCTTCGCGTCTCTATTCGAAGCTTCTGTCGCACAAACGGACGACCTTCGCGAAGGCGACATCGTCGAAGGAAACATCCTCAAAGTCGGCAAGGACTCCGTCGTCGTCGACATTGGCTACAAATCGGAGGGTGTCATTCCTCTGCACGAGTTTCTCGATGCAGAAGGCAACATCGCAGCGACGCCGGGAGACCGTGTCGACGTCCTGATCGAGTCCAAGGAAAACGAAGACGGCCTCGTGTCTTTGTCCAAGGAAAAGGCGGACAAGCTCAAGGTCTGGGACGAGATCAGCGCAGCGTGCGAGCGTGACGAGCTCATCGAAGGCACAATCACCCAGCGTGTCAAAGGCGGGCTCGCCGTGACGATTCGCGGCGGGGTCAAAGCCTTTCTTCCCGGCTCTCAGGTCGACCTGCGACCCGTGCGAAACCTCGACCGGCTGTTGGGCCAGACTTTCCAGTTCAAGGTCATCAAGTTCAACAAGAAGCGCGGCAACATCGTGCTTTCGCGACGCGTCCTGCTCGAAAAGGAACGAGACCGGCTCAAAGAGCGAACGCTCGAGAACCTGGAAGAAGGCCAGATCGTCACCGGCACGATCAAGAACATCACCGAGTACGGCGCCTTCGTCGACCTCGGCGGCATCGACGGATTGCTTCACATCACCGACATGAGCTGGGGCCGCGTCAATCATCCCTCCGAGGTCTTCGAGGTCGGCGACGAGGTCACCGTGAAGGTCCTCAAGTACAACGCGGACACCGAGCGAGTCTCCCTCGGCCTCAAGCAGACCACCGAAGACCCGTGGAACGTAGCCCACGACATCTACGTCCCGGGCAAGAAAGTCAAAGGCAAGGTCGTTTCTCTCACCGACTACGGGGCTTTCGTCGAGCTCGAGCAGGGAGTCGAAGGCCTCATTCACGTCAGCGAGATGACCTGGGCCAAGCCCAAGCACCCCTCGAAGGTGTTGGAGGTGGGTCAAGAGGTCGAGTGCGTCGTGCTCGACCTCGACGCGCAGAACAAGCGCATCAGCCTGGGCCTCAAGCAGCTCGAGCCGGATCCCTGGACGGTATTTACCCAGAAGTACAACCCGGGCGACATCATCCAAGGCCGCGTCCGTTCGATCACCGACTACGGCGTCTTCGTGGGTATCGAAGAGGGCGTGGATGGCATGGTCCACAAGTCGGACCTCAGCTGGACTCAGCGCATCAACAATCCGGCCGACCTCTATCGCAAGGGCGACGAGGTAGAGGCGATCATCCTTTCGATCAACCACGACGACCGGAAGGTGAGCCTCGGCATCAAGCAGCTCTATGAAGATCCTTGGAGCTTCATCCCCGATCGCTATCCGGAGGGGACCGTGGTCGAGGTGCGCGCCATTGGAGCCGACGAGTACGGCATTCACGTGGAGATCGAGCGAGGCGTGGAAGGCGTCATCCCGCGGGGTGAAATCAGCGCGGACCTGAGCCAGGAGCCAACCGAGATCGTGAAGACCGGCGACATCGTCAAAGCCCAGGTCATCCGCATCGACGACGAAGACCGCACGATTACGCTTTCGCTTCGCGCCGCGGAGGGGCAGGAAGTCGACAAGATCGATCGCCCGGCCGGCGGCCAACAGCGAGTCGCGCCTCGCAAGGTCGGACCGAGCCTCGGTGGCGCCCAAGCAACACTCGGTGACGCCCTCAAGGACAAGTTGGGCGCCCTGTCGATCGCCAAAACCGAAGAGGCGAGCGACGAGGACAGCGGCGACGACGAGTCGGAGTAGGGCGACGCCCTCAGCGTACGGTGACCACCACGGCCGTGATGTTGTCTCGTCCGCCGCGCGAATTCGCGATGTGCACGAATCGCTGCGCCGCACCCTTGGGCCCCATTTCGATCACGTCGGGGATCTCGTCGGTCTGCAAGTAGCCGTGTAGGCCATCGGAACAAAGCAAGAACGCGTCCGACGGTTGCACCTCGAAGAAGCCCGTGTCGACTTGAACGTATTCGCGACTTCCAACGGCACGCGTGATCACGTTGCGATGAGGCGAGCGAGCCGCTTCGGCTTCGGTGATGATCCCTTGCTTGAGCTGCCACGCCACCAGCGTATGGTCTTCGGTCAGGGTTTCGGCTTTGCGACCCCTGATCAAATAGATGCGGCTGTCGCCCACCTGCGCCGTGATCCCGTAGCCGCCGCACATGGCCAATACGGAGACCGTCGTCCCCATGCCTTGCTGCTCCGGAGCATGCTGCGCCAGTCCGAACACCATGTAGGTCGCAGCCTGAACGGCGCTCTCGACCACACGAATGGCTTGGCGAAGAGACTCCTCCGCGGTGTCCCCGGACGCCACGCGCCGTAAGGCGGCATGCCCACGACTGACCATGCCGTACACGGTATCGACCGCCTCCTGGCTCGCGATCTCGCCTGCGGCGTGCCCACCCATGCCGTCAGCGACCACGTAGAGACCTAGCTCATCGTCGATCAAAAAGGCGTCTTCGTTCAGCTTTCGGC
>JASFKY010000148.1:0-8731 GCA_050118395.1 Myxococcales bacterium
TCATGATTGACGGGAACGATGGCCTCGATGTGCCACCCATGATGATTGGATACTCTCTGAAGTCGGGGCGCGGGCTCGAGCGGAGGTAGGCGATTCAGCTCCTCATCCGTGACGAGTTGGACAGTGGTGAGATCCTGCGCTCCGCTGCTTTGCGTGACGAATGAAAGGGCTTGTTCGTGACCACCTGCTGCCCAGGCGGTGCTGGTCGCGTTCGACAGCGTCCGTGCGAGAGTGATGATGTCGCTTCTGATTTCTCGCTCTTGAAGCTCTGCGATTCGGCGCACGTTCAAGAGAGCTTGGCCAGCCAAAACCAATGCGATGCCGATCGTGACGGCCAATGCCAGCTTGAGCGAGAGTCGCATCCGGATGTCGGCGAATCTTGGCACGAGACCGATTAGGCGTCATCCGATCCCGCAACATAGACTGTCTTTGCATTGACGAACTCTTGGATCCCGAGCCAACTGAGCTCGCGCCCGTAGCCCGAATCCCGCACTCCGCCAAAAGGCAGCCTCGGATCGGAGCGTACGGAAGCGTTCACGAAGCAAGACCCGGCTTGCAGCAGGTCTCGCGCGATTCGCTCGCCCTCGTCCGGGTTCGAGGTGAAGACCGCGGCTCCCAGACCGAACCGGCTGTCATTCGCGATCCGGATGGCTTGCTCGTCGTTTTCGGCACTGATGACCACGGCCACCGGCCCGAATAGCTCCTCTTGATATGCGGGCATGCCGGGCGAGACGCTGGTGAGCACCGTCGGCGGATACCATGCGCCCGGTTTGTCTGGAATCGCGCCACCAAGCAGGAGCTTTGCGCCCGCCGCAACGCTCTTTTCGACCTGCTCGTGCAAGCCGTCTCGCTGTCCGACGGTCACCATCGGACCGACTTCCGTGGCTCGGTCGGTTGGATCACCGACGCGGAAACCCTTCATCCGTTCCACCACCATCTTCTCCAGTTGGTCTTTCAAGCTCGACACGACGATGAATCGCTTTGCAGCGATGCAACTCTGTCCGGAATTGACCATGCGGGCCTTGACCGTGATCTCCGCCGCTCGTTCCAAGTCCGCATCGCTGAGGATTACGTAGGGATCGGAGCCGCCGAGCTCCAACACCGTTTTCTTCAAGGCCTTGCCCGCAGCGCTAGCCACCTTGCGGCCCGTATTGGTGCTGCCGGTGAACGTGACCGCAACGACGCGCCGGTGTTCGATCAGCTCCGCGACGTCTTTGGCCGGCACCAGAGCGCCACCCACGAGCCCCCGAGGCCCTCCGGCCCGCTCGACCATGGAAACGATGGCTTGCGCGCACCGGGGAACGTTGGGCGCATGTTTCAAGACGACCGCGTTGCCCGCCATCAATGCAGGTGCTGCAAAGCGAAAGAACTGCCAGAAGGGGAAGTTCCAGGGCATGATCGCGAGCACGACTCCCAACGGGGCAAAGTGGACGTAACTTCGCGCCGCGTCCGTCTGAACGGGCCGGGACGAAAGAAAGCTTGCACCTTGCTCCGCGTAGTATTCACATGCCCAGGCGCACTTGGCGGCCTCTGCCTCGCCTTCGCCGACGGGCTTTCCCATCTCCTCCGTGGCGATCCGGGCAAGCTCCGGAGCTCGTTCGCGCAGGTCCGCCGCCAGCTTTCGGAGCAGCTCTGCTCGCTCCGCAAAAGAGGTTTGCGACCAGGTTTCGAAAGCACGATGCGCCCGGTCTACGACGGCTTTGCCCTCCTCGACGTCGATGTACGGTGTTGGGCCGAGATCTTCGCCTGTTGCTGGGTTCATGAGATTCATGGCTCATTTCTTCCTTTCGAGCTTCGCCGGACGACGAGCTTGTTCACGACCCGCTCGACACCCGGCTCGATGGCGACCAGCTTTGCGATGTCCTCCCGTGTTTTCGCAAGGGGCACGGTTCCGCGCAAGACCGCGACGTTACCGAATGCGGAGACGGAAATCCTGTGCTTCGGGTAGCGAAGAGCCAGAGATTTTCGGATTTTCTTGACGAGGGCTTGGTCGCGGATTCGGGCGTCCGAAGACACCGTCACGAATGTCTTCAAGCTGCGCACCCCGCGTAACTCTCGAATGAGCGCGCGCACCCGGTCGAGCTCGGAGGACGAGCCGACGGTGCCGACTAGCACTACTTGACCATCGGTCACCTGGAGAGCAAGCGTGCCGAGGTCGAGACCCGAAACGGACTCGATGACGCTGCGCACGGTGGCCTCGATGACTCGATCGGAGCGTCCTTCGGCATCGACGAGCACTTCATTGGCTGCGACCCGTTGCACGCCAGGAATGTCTCGAAGGATCATCGCAGCTGCCTCTACTTGCCACAGGCTCGGAGCCGTTCCGTTGAGCACCGCCACGCCACGCACCACGCGTACATGGAGCTTGCAGTCTCGAAGCTCCGCCGCGGCCTTGATTCGCGATCGAGCCATCTTGGCCAGCGCGGCATCAGTGGGTTCCTTTTCGGTGATGCGTCGCGGCACCCGAGTCAGCTCGATGAGAGTCTGAATCAGCGCGCGCTTCTCCTTGGGCCAAACGAAGACGGCCAGTGAGCCGGCATCGTACAATTGCTTTTCGGCTCTCCACGGCAGGTTCGACCGCACCACGGTGAAAACCGGGAGCTGTGGATGTTCCTCCGACAGACTCGCGCAGATCTCGGCGACGGACCGGTCCGGCACCGGAGGCGAGATGACCACGGCTTGGGTGGCGCGGTTGACTCCGGCGATGAGCGTGGCGGGCGAGTCTTTGATTAGGCTCGCAATTCCCAGATCGTCGAGCTCTGCCCGCAGTGCGACGACGACGGCGGGATTGCCGATGAATGCGACGTGCGACGGACGACGCGGTTTCGTCGATTTCGACGGCGGGGGCCGGGGTCTCTTTCGAGCCCCGGTTCGCGTGCGGGCCTTCCGAGGGGCGCGCCGCGGCTTCTTGGTGAGATCTGAAACCATGTAGCGATCGTGCGGCAGCCCGCATGGAGCCGGCCGTGTCGTGCGAGGGAAGTCAGCACGATTCGTGCCATCCTCCGAGCAGTTGCACTCCTGACTGCACGACGAGTCGGTCTCTCGGCATCTTCGCATCCTGGGGCAGTCTGCCTCGGTCGTGGCAGACTGCCTCACGACTCGCCGTGATCGTGGCTTCGTTGCGTGAACTTGGTAGCGACGCCGCGCAATTGTGGCACTCTCAATTGCATGGGAGCGACTGCCGCACAGAAATTGATCGATTCCCACCTGATCGAGGGTCAGATGAAAGCCGGTGCGGAAGTCGGGATTCGAGTCGACCAAACGCTCACACAGGATGCCACCGGAACGTTGGTCATGCTGGAGCTCGAAGCGCTCGATCTCGATCGCGTCAAAACCGAAGTCTCGGTCCAGTATGTCGATCACAACTTGATTCAAAGTGACTTTCGAAACCCCGACGATCACCTGTTCTTGCAGAGTGCTTGCCGACGTTTTGGCTTGTGGTTCAGCCGTCCTGGCAACGGCGTCAGTCATCCGGTTCACATGCAGTGCTTCGGGCGACCGGGCCGCACGCTACTCGGCTCGGACAGTCACAGCTGTGCGGCCGGTGCTTTGGGCATGCTGGCGATTGGCGCCGGCGGTCTGGACGTTGCGCTGGCCATGGCAGGTGAGCCGTTTTTCATGAAAATGCCCGAAATTTGGGGCATTCGTCTCGAAGGCACGCTGCCCGATTGGGTCAGCGCGAAAGACGTGATTCTCGAGATGCTGCGGCGTCACGGCGTCTCCGGGGGCGTCGGGCGTATCGTCGAATATCACGGTCCCGGTGTTGCGAATCTCGACGTCTGGGATCGCCATGTGATTGCCAACATGGGGGCGGAGCTCGGTGCGACCACCACCGTGTTCCCGTCCGACGAACAGACGAAGGCCTTTTTGGAATCCAACGATCGCAAAGAGGATTGGTGCGAGCTGTGTGCGGATCCGGACGCTCGTTACGATCACGAGGATCAGATCGACCTCGGCACGCTGGAGCCGCTGATCGCCAAGCCATCCAGCCCGGGAAACGTCGTTCCCGTGCGTGAGGTCCAGGGGACCGACGTATATCAAAGCTACATCGGGTCGTCGGCGAATCCGGGCTATCGGGATTTCGCGGTGTCCGCGCAGATGGTCGAGGGTCGTCGCGTCGATCCATCCGTCTCTTTCGACATCAATCCGTCCACCCGGGGCATCCTTACCGACTTGATGAAAACCGGGATGCTCGAGCAGCTCATCGAAGCCGGCGCGAGACTTCATCAAGCGGGCTGCAACGGTTGTATCGGAATGGGACAGGCGCCGGCGACGGGTCGCAACAGCCTGAGGACGGTTCCGCGAAACTTTCCGGGTCGTTCGGGCACCAAAGAAGACAGCGTTTGGCTATGCAGCCCCGAAACCGCAACCGCTGCAGCGCTCACTGGTCAAATTACCGACCCCCGCGATCTAAACGGCACGTATCCACGCCCCTCTCTTCCTGAAAAGCCCACCCCCATGCGCCCCCACATCGCGGCTCCGCCGTCACCCGAGGAGGCGCGAGGGTTGGAGCTGGTCAAGGGCCCCAACATCGGCTCGATACCCGAGATGGAGGCCTTGCAAGATTCGCTCGAGATTCCGGTGCTGCTCAAGGTCGGCGATGATATCTCGACCGACGAGATCTTGCCGGCCGGGACACGGGTGCTGCCTTATCGGAGCAACATCGACAAGATTTCCGATTTCTGCTTCGACGTGGTCGACCCCACGTACTCGGAGCGCGCACGCGAGCAGGGGAAGCACGTCGTCGTGGGTGGGACCAACTACGGTCAAGGGTCGAGTCGGGAGCACGCGGCGCTTGCGCCCCGCTTCCTCGGGCTAGCCGTGGTGATTGCAAAGAGCTACTCCCGGATTCATTGGCAGAATCTCGTCAATTTTGGAGTGCTACCGCTGCGTTTCGACGATGACGACGACTATGCGCGCATCGAACGAGGTTCGATCTTCCGGGTCGATGGCCTACGGGCCGCCATCGAGCAACAGGACTCGGTCGATGCGACCATCGACGGGAAACCGGTCCACCTACGCCATTCGCTTTCGTCGCGTCAACGCGAGGTTCTGCTCGACGGAGGGCTCATTCCGTGGCTGCGAGCGCGCCTGCAATCGTGAGCCCAGGTTACCTCAGGGCCGCGAGAACATGTATTGGACCCCGAGGTAGGCTCTCACGTCGACTCGAGCCGCGCCAAACGAGACGAAACCCGTGCCCACGGCTGCCAGGGCCCGGATGTGGCCACTCACGGGTCCGGTGTTCACTCCCAAGGACCCGCCGGTTCTGGCCGTGGCGCCCGAGCCCAAGCACCAGAGCTCGAATAGAAGATCGAGCTTCGGATTGACCATGTAGTCCGCGTATGGAGCGACGAACCACTCATGGGTTGCATCGACCACCGGCTGGTAGCCGAGATCGAAGCCAATCGTGCCCTTGCGCCGTCGTCCCACCTTCAGCTCGCCCTCGATCGGCAAAAGTGCAAACGAACGCGCGAGCCTGCCCGCGTCGATGTAGAAAGCCGGCGAAACGCAAAGCGAGCCGCGATCGGTTTCGAAAAACTGCCATTTGAGACCCGGAGCAAACACGGTCGTGTGGCTCCATGAAGGCGTTACGTTTGCACTGCGTCGGCTGATCAACGGGGTGAGTAAGGTGAAGTCCAACGATTCGACGATTCCTACCGTCAGATCCAAAATGGGCGCGCGCACGAGCGTTTCGCCGCCGCCGTCGATCACACTGGTCGAGATGATGGGCAGGACGTGTCCGGCCCCGATCGTGTTCGGATCATCCGCAATCAAGGGAGGTCCTGCCAGTGCAGCATCCGACCACGACAGCACGAGCACTGCGATCAGCATGGCTCCTATGCGGCGTTTTCTGGCTGGCATGATCTTTGCGGCTCTCCTCAGTATGTGTCATTTGCAAATACCGCGCGATGCCGCGCGGGCGTTCGTGCGTGTGCGCTTCGCCGCACGTGGATTGTGGAGGAAACCTGGTGAGTAGCGTCCACGAAGATCCCAACTCCGTCGCGCTCGAAGCGTTCGGTGGAAAAGTCGCCGGCCAAAATTTGGCTCGTGTGCGCGACTTTTTCTTCGTCGCGCAAAGGGAACCGGGCCGCTGCGCGCTGGTAGTAGGTCGAGAGTACCGCGACGATTGGCAAGAACGACCTGAGGACCAGCCCCCGGACTCCGTTCGGCTTCTCGCGCGAGCCGATGGCTCGTTTTTGTCGAATCTGGGCGATGGCGCCGAGGAGCGACTCGAGCGGTTTCGCAAGGGGTTCGTGGAGGTCATCGAGCGCACACAAAGTCGCTTGCAAGCACATGCTGCTGAGCGTTCCGGACAGACGCCCGCGCTCACGCTTACGCTGGCCTACATAGATGGTTTGCGCTTGTACGTGGGGCACGTGGGCAACGACCGGTGCTACCTCTTGCGCGGCGAAACCCTTCACCGCATCACCACCGATCAAAGCATGGCGCCTCCACCGCCCGACCGCCCATTGGTAAGCGATCCTCTGTTGAGCACCAAGCCCACCAGCGTGGTGGGGGGCTTCTCCGACGAGCTCTCCACCGAGATCTGCGCCATGGACCTTTGCCGAGGAGACGTCGTTTTTCTGTGTACTGCCGGGATCACCAACCTGGTTCCCGACGAGAGCCTTGCCGAGGTTTTACGAGTGGCCAGCGTGGACCGTGCCACCTCTTTGGAGGTGTTTGCCGATTCCATCTTTCGAGCCGTTGCCGACCGACAAGGAAAGAGGGATTCTGCGTTGGCGATTGCTCGCCTCGCTGCCTAGACTTCCGATTCGAGAGGAGAAGAATACCATGGCAATCATTGGCTCGTTGATGAAGACGAACATGGTCACTGCGGCGCCCAGCACGACCATCGCCGAAGCAGCTCGCACCATGGCCAAGAACGGCGTGGGAGCGATTTTGGTAGTCGAGGGCGACGAAATTCGAGGCATCGTGTCGGAGCGCGACGTGATGTCGCGTGTCGTGGCCGAAGGAAAGGATCCGGCGCAGACCAAGGTGTCCGACGTTGCAACCGCGGAAGTGGTCAGCGTCGACGTGCACGTTCACGTTCGCGAGTGTGCGAAGCTGCTGCGCGACCAAGGCATCCGGCACTTGCCCGTAACGCAAGACGGAAAGGCCGCGGGCATACTTTCCAGCCGAGACTTTTTTGCCTATGTGGTGGAGGGGCTCGAGAGGTTCATCGACCGCGCTCGATACGAAGAAAAGCTCGACAAAGGGGAAGACCCCTATGATCACCTCGGAGGCTCATACGGTAGATGAGCCCGAGGCCGTCGCGCGAACGCCAATTGCCGTCAAATCGAGGTCTGCAACCAACGGCAGATGATCGGAGGCCGTGCGTGCCGTCGGGCTCACGTGCGTTCGGAGATCGGTGATCGCCGCGCGAGGCGCGACCCAGAGACGGTCGAGCGCAAACCAAGGTGATTTTGCTGGAAAGGTTCGAAGAGCAGGTGTTTCCCCGAAAACGCGTCGCAGCCAGCGAACCGGACGTCCCCACAAGAACCATTCGTTGAGGTCCCCGAGCAGAATCCTCACGTCCGCTCCGCGAGGCTCGAAGCGGGGCAGCAAGCTTCTGATTTGGGCTCTTCGCTCTCGCGGCCGCAGACCGAGGTGTGTTGCAACGAGTCGTATGACCAAGCTTTCCAGGCGCAAGCCGAGCTCGATCGCACCTCGCGGTTCGCGACCGGGTACGCTGATGTCCAAGCGGTCGACCGTGGAGACCGGCAGTCGGGTCAGCACCGCGTTGCCATAATGACCCCGTTCGTCGAACATCGTCACGCCCTCGACGACTTGAGCCTGGAGCTCTCGCGCTAGGTACTCCAGCAAGTGGTCCGACTCGTCGAGGCAGAAGGCGACTTCTTGCAGAGCCACGACGTCCGCGTCGATCTCCTGCAAGACTCGAGCGATGCGTGCAGCGCTCTGACGCCCGTCGGCGCCGACGGCTCGATGAATGTTGTAAGTTGCGATTCTCATTCGTGAGTCCGCGCTACGGTTGCGTCCGGCTTCGTAGCCAATGGCGCAAGCCAAAAAGGCCGGCGACCGCCAGACTCCCCACCACGATGGCGGCAATGATGCTGGTCGCGCTAGGCTCTCGAATGGAAGCCACCACCCGGTCCGTGAAAAAGGCCATGGCAAAGATGCCCGGCATCAACCCGACGAAGCTGCCCAGAGCAAAGTCGCGCAGCCGAATCTCCGATACGCCCGCGATGATGTTGATGACGGTGAAAGGCGCCACCGGCACGATACGCAGGGTGACGATGGTGAGCACCCCGCGATTCGAAATGGCGCGACTGATCCGGTTGATACGGCCGCCGGTGAGTCTGCCCACTCGTCTTCGTCCCAACAAGGCCCCCACGCCAAACGTGGCGAGCGCGGCAAGCTCCGACCCGGCAAATGCGTACACCATTCCAAGCCAGGGACCGAACACCACGACCGTGCTGACGATCATCAACGTCACGGGAACGACGGCCAAGCTAGCAATGACGAACGTGCCCAACACGATCAATGGTGTGAATGGCTGAGCCTGCATCCATCGAGCTGCTGCCGTCGCGGAATCGACGTCGAGCCATTCGCTCAGGGGTGTCCAGCGCCAAGCTGCCGCGAGCGCCAAAAGGCCGACCAGAATCGCGCCGAGCTTGAGCAGCTGCCGAGAGAGTGACCTTTCTTCCTCAGGACCGACGAAGTATTCTAGAAGCTCGTCGGGTTCGACCGGCTTTTCGGGGTCGAGCAAAGC
>JASFKY010000149.1:0-8623 GCA_050118395.1 Myxococcales bacterium
CGAATGAGCGAATGAGCGATCAGGCCGGGTCGATGCAGAGCCCCAGCGGATTGCCCTCCACTTCGGTGTCGTGCTCGCTAGAGGCCTGCGCTCGATCGAAGCCGGTCGCCAGCGTTTCGGCAGCGATGCGATCCGCGTGCTCATCGATTGCGTCCGCCAGGTCGCCCGAGGCTTGCCAACGCACCTCGATCCGCGCTTCGTACGGAAGGTCCATCGCTTTGCGCGCCCGCTGAATCCGGTTGATGACCTCTCGGGCGAGGCCTTCGCGGCGTAGGCTTTCGTCCAACCGCGTATCGAGAACGACGACCTGGCCTGCTCCGGAGGCAGCGGCAAAATCCTCACGTGCGCTCAGGCGAACCTCTACCTCTTCGGGTGTGAGCTCGACGTCCCCTTCCGGGAGCTCGACCACGATCTTCCCGGCGCGTTCCATTTCCGCATGCAAGGCCGACCCGTCGGCCTCCGCCAGCGCCTTCTTGCAGGCCGGCACTTGCTTGCCCAGCTTGGGGCCCAGCACGCGAAAGTTGGGCCGGAGCTCGAAATCCACATATCTACCAGGTTCTTCCGTGAAACCGACGCTGCGAACGTTGAGCTCCTCACGGATGGCATCCGAGAATCGGTCGATGGCTTGCCGCTCGGCGTCATCCGCCACCACCACGATGGCCTCGGCCAAGGGCTGTCTCACCTTGAGCTTGTTTTCGTTACGAACGCGTTGCCCGAGTGTGACCACGTTGCGAACTCGCTCCATGGTCCGCCGGAGATCCTCGTCCGCGCGCGATTCGTCGGGCATTGGAAATGCGGCCAAATGGACGGATTCGGGCGCGGAGGCATCGGTCTTGCGAACGAGGTTCTGGAAAAGCGTCTCGGTCACGAAGGGAATGAATGGTGCCGTCAGCTTCGTGAGGTCGACCAATACTTCATACAAAGTGCTGAACGCGGCACTCTTGTCGAGAGAGTCATCCGATGCCCAAAATCTCGACCGGCTGCGACGAACGTACCAGTTGGACAAGCCATCGACGAAGCTGAGCAGGTGTCTCACGGCCATGTGGCTCTTGTAGTCATCGAGCTCGCGTCGTACGGCCCGCACGGCGGCATCGAGCTCGGCGATGATCCAGCGATCCATTTCGGGCCGTTCGCGTAGCGGGGGACGATGGGCGTCGGGCTGCCAACCGTCGATGTTCGCGTAGGTGATGAAGAAGCTGTAGACGTTCCAGATCTTCAGAAGAAACTCCCGTACCGCGTCGGTGGCCGATTCGTCCGAAAACCGGGTGTTCTGCCCGGGCACCGTGCCTGCATAGAGCGCCCAACGCACGGCATCCGCGCCCACCCGATCCATGAGCACCAGCGGATCGGTGTAGTTCCTGTCTCGTTTGCTCAGCTTCTTGCCTTTGGCATCGGTCATGAGACCGAGAACCACGCAGTTCTTGAACGGGTGGGGCAAGGTCCGTTCCGGAAACATGAGCGTGCTGATGGTCATCAGTGAATAGAACCAGCCGCGCGTCTGATCCACTGCCTCGGTGATGAAGTCCGCTGGAAAATTGCTTGCGAATCCTTCGGCGCCGCGATGCGGGTAGCCCCACTGCGCGAAAGGCATGCACCCCGAATCGAACCAGCAGTCGATGACCTCCGGCACTCGCCGGTACACGCCAGGCTCGCCCGGCGCGGTCCAAGTCACCTGGTCGATCCAGGGCTTGTGAACCATGAGGTGATCCTGCAGCGTGGGGTCTTTGGCCTTGGCCTTGTCGAAGTGCTCGAAAGCCTCCGGGTTACGTTCGAGAATTTCGGCGACCGAGCCAACCGAAACGACCGAGCCCGTCTCGTCGTTTTTCCAAATCGGAAGGGGAGTTCCCCAGAACCGTTCCCGCGAAAGAGCCCAGTCGACGTTTGCCTCGAGGAACTGGCCCATGCGTCCGTTCTTGATGTGCTCGGGCTCCCAATGAATGGCTTGGTTGTTCTCCTTGACGCGTTCGATTTCCTGCGTGGTTCGGATGAACCAGGAACGCCGGGCGTACTGGATGAGGGGGTCCTGCATCGCACGCCAGCAAAATGGGTAGTCGTGCCGGTAGACCTCTTCCTTGAACAGCAGGCCGCGAGCCCGAAGATGACGGATGATGTCCCGATCGGCTTCCTTGCAAAACCGACCCTCAAAGTCGGTGACTTCGGGCGGAAAGGTTCCGTCGGGCTCGAGCAACTGAAGGAAGCCCATCCCTTTGTCCGCGCATACACGAAAATCGTCTTCGCCGAATGCCGGCGCCAGATGCACCAATCCAGATCCGCTTTCGAGGGAGACGAAGTCCGCATCGACCACTTGCCACGCCGGTCCCCCCTCGGGATCGGCGTATCGGAAGGGCGGCTCGTAACGCATCCCGACGAGCGAGTCGCCTCTGCGCACCTCGAGGACCCGGGCCTCGTCGCCGAGCACCTCGACCACGAGAGGCGCAGCCACGATGAGCCGCTCTCCACCCTCGATCTCGGCGGTCGCATATTCCGTATCGGGGTCCACGGCCAGCGCAATGTTCGATGGAAGCGTCCAGGGTGTGGTCGTCCACGCCAGGAACGAGGTGTTGGGCTCACCCTCCACCGGAAATCGGATCATGACCGAAGGATCGTCGACCGTCTGATAGCCTTGACCGACCTCGCCGGCCGAAAGCGCAGTGCCTCCCTGCGGCCACCACCAAACCACCTTGTATCCCTGATAGAGAAGCCCTTGCCGGAACATCTCCGACAACGCCCACCACACGCTCTCGACGTAGCTCTTGTGGAAAGTCACGTAGGCAGAATCGAAGTCCACCCAAAAGCCGATACGCTCGGTCATCTTCCGCCACTCGCCGATGTAGGCGAACACGGAGTCGATGCACTTACGGCTGAACGCCTCGACGCCGTAGGCCTCGATCGCCTCACGACCACTGATGCCGAGCTCTTTTTCGACCTCCACCTCGACGGGAAGGCCATGGGTGTCCCATCCGGCGCGTCGAGGCACGAAGTAACCGCACATGGTTCGATAGCGAAGGAAGACGTCTTTCATGACCCGCGTGAGCACGTGTCCGGGATGCGGCATGCCATTGGCGGTCGGGGGGCCCTCGTAGAAGACGAAGGACTCTTTGTCCCTCTCGCCCTGCAGGGTTTTTTCGAAAATGCGGGCGTCGGCCCAAAACGCGAGCTGGGTGGCGTCCAGCTCGGGAAATGAGACCTGCGGGGAGACGGCATCGAACATGGCCACGCGGCATACCACGACAAGGCGTGATTTCCACCGGGAGCGCGCTGGTTTGAGAAGCGGCGGCGCTCCTGTTAGACCCGGACCATGGCACAACTGATCGACGGCAAGGAGCTGGCCAAAGAAGTGCGCGCCGAGGTGAAGGCCCGCGCGGAGGCGTTCCGGGCCACGCACAACCGAGCGCCTGGGCTCGACGTGGTCTTGGTGGGAGATGACCCGGCCTCTCAGGTCTACGTCCGCAACAAGGAGCGCGCCGCATCGAAGTGCGGAATTGCGGGAAGGGTGCACCGGCTACCCGCAGAGACGTCCGAAGCCGACCTCCTTGCTCTCGTCTTCGAGCTCAACTCGGACGACGCCATCGATGGGATCCTGGTTCAGCTTCCGCTGCCGAAACATCTGCACGATCAAACGATCATCGACGCCATCGACCCGGCGAAGGATGTGGACGGCCTTCATCCGTTCAACGCCGGCTTGCTGACCGTCGGTCGGAAGGGATTGCGGCCCTGCACCCCTAGCGGATGCATGCGGATGCTGCGATCCATCGGTTGCGATCTGGAGGGCAAACGCGCCCTGGTCCTTGGTCGGAGCACACTCGTGGGCAAACCCATCGCGCTCATGCTGCTCGAAAAACATGCCACGGTCACCATGGCTCACTCGCGTACGATCGATCTCGCCGACCGCGTCCGCGAGTCCGATGTGGTGGTGGCAGCCGTGGGGCGTCCTCATCTGGTCAAAGGCAATTGGGTGAAGGAGGGAGCCATCGTCATCGACGTCGGGATCAATCGCCTCGAAGACGGAACGCTCACCGGAGACGTCGAATTCGACGAGGCCCAAAAGCGCGCCTCCTACATCACGCCCGTCCCGGGCGGCGTAGGCCCCATGACCATCGCCATGCTCCTGAGCAACACCGTCGACGCCGCCGAAGCCCGGATCCTCTAACGAGGCGGGGGCTCTTCTGTTCGCGAGCCACGCGAGCGCCTACTTGGTGAGCTTTTCGATGATGCGATCGAGCTCGTCGAAGCTTGCGTAGCTGATGCGGACTTGGCCGCGTTCCTTGCCGGTCTCGTGTAGAGTGGTCGATGAGCCCATCGCTCGCGACAGGCGCTGCTCGAGGTCTCGAAGATTGGCGCTCTTGGACGGCTTGGCGGTCGATTGCCCGCCGACATCGTTTCGCGAAGCGCGGCGAGCCTGCCGCTCGACCTCGCGCACGCTCCAGCCCTTGGATATCGCCGTCTGTGCGAGCTTCTTCATGCTCGATACGTTTGGGGCGGTCAGCAGCGCACGAGCATGCCCCTCGCTGAGAGCGCCATCCTCGACCAGATCCATCACGTCTTTCGGCAGCTTGAGGA
Source organism: Myxococcales bacterium (assembly GCA_050118395.1). Lineage (GTDB taxonomy): Bacteria > Myxococcota_A > Polyangia > Polyangiales > Houyiibacteriaceae > SG8-38. The sequence continues at coordinate 4,561 of JASFKY010000149.1, forward strand.
GGCGAAGCGCGTTGGCCACAGTGGACCGCTCCTTGCCGACCTTGGCTGCGATGGTTTCCTGCGTGTAGCCGTAGTCATCGACCAGCCGCTGAAAGGCGCGCGCGGTTTCGATTGGGTTGAGGTCCTCGCGCTGCAAGTTCTCCACCAGGGCAGCTTCGAAGGCGGCTTCGTCGTCGAGGTCATGGACGAAAATCGGCACGTCTTTGAGACCCGCTAGCTGCGCAGCGCGCCAGCGTCTCTCTCCTGCGATGATCTCGAACCCTCCAACCGATCGCTTCCGCACCAGGATGGGCTCGAGCACGCCGTGTTGCTGGATCGATGCGGCAAGCTCCGCCAGGGACTCGGCCTGGATGCGCCCGCGAGGCTGCATCCGGCCCGGGTGCAAATCCTCGATCGCCGCGCTGTTCTTGGCCGGACGATCGGAGGCAGCTGGCGCTGCCGGGAGCAGGCCGTCCAGACCACGGCCCAAGCGTCGACGCGCCACTATGCCGCTACCTCCAGGTCATCGAGCAATTCTCGCGCAAGACTCAAATACGTGTACGAGCCACGCGAGGACGCGTCGTACAAAATTACCGGCTTGCCATGCGAAGGCGCCTCGGCGAGCCTCACATTACGGGGAATGACGGTCTCGTACACACGAAAATGGCGACGGACTTCTTCGGCGACCTCGTTGGCCAAGTTGTTTCGGGAGTCGAACATCGTGAGCAGCACGCCGTGAATCTCGAGCCCCTCGTTGACCGAGGCACGTACCCGCTCGATGGTTCCCACCAGCTGCGAAAGCCCCTCGAGCGCGTAGTACTCGCACTGCAGCGGCACGATCACCATGTCGGCGGCAGTGAGCGCATTGATCGTCAGCATGCCGAGCGAAGGAGGGCAATCGACCACGATGAAGTCGTAGTCGTCGCGAACCGAGTCGAGCGCATCCCGCAGCCGCGTGGCGCTGTCGTCTGCCTGTAACAGATCCCGTTCCGCGCCGACGAGGTCCTGAGTTGCGGCAATGACATGCAGGTACGGCATCTCGGTTTCGTAGATCACGTCGGCAGCGTCGACCTCCTGCAGCAACAGCTCGTAAGAGCCTTCCATCTCCTCGTCACCCGGGCTGCAGCCGACGCCCGTGGAAGCATTGCCCTGGGGATCGAGATCGATCAGCAACACGCGCTGCTCTGCGACGGCCAGGCTCGCGCCCAAATTGACCGCCGTCGTCGTCTTGCCGACCCCGCCCTTCTGGTTGGCAATCGCCACCACCCGACTCATGGCTTGCGTCTACCAGCGGCAGTGAACGGTTTCAATCTCGACTGTTTTCTTGCCATCTGGATCGGGGCGGGTAGGGTGTGCTGCAGTGTAGGACAACGTGGTTCGCCGGCATACCAACCTTGGGGTGAGGAACCACGAAAAAGGGAGGGGTCATGCGCCCTAGAGGACCAAAGAGCTATCAATCATTGGCCGAGTTCGAGCGCGAGGAGCTTCGTCGTCATCACAAAGCCGGCTGGTCCTTGGACGATCTCTACTCGGAAGCCACATTCGAGCCAGGGGAAGACGACTCCCTGGCCAGCGACGAGCCCCGGGAGCTCGATTTCGACTTCTAATCGTTTGGAGCTCGCTCGAGGGGAGCTCCGACACAGGCGCGCGCCCGGCGCTACTCAGTCGAACGGACCCCCGCCTGGCTGCAGAAAATGCAGCTCGTGACCGTAGTCGGCGTTGTGCTGGGTTGGCCCGATGATGCCTTGGGCCATCAGCCACAGGAGCGTGAATACGACCGCCAGCGTCGCGAAACTGAGCAAGATGAGCTTGAACCCCCCCCAAAACGCGTCCTCCTTCTCGGTGCGCGCCGCCATGGAATCGCTCATCGGGACGTTGTTGTAGGTCTCTGACATGACGATAGCCCTTCGAAATTTTGCCTCGGGGCGGCTAATTAGTGCCATTGGGCCGATGGGTCAAACATCACGGCAAGGCGGCCTTCGCTCGACATTTCGCAGGGCTGTCTTACAAACTCCAGCAGTCGCGCGAGGTCCCTTTTGTCTGCCATCGAGCTCATGACCCCCCGCATGGTCCACGACATGCGGCGTTCCTGTCAGCTTGCCGCCGATTGTCTCACGGCGGTAGGCGAGATCATCGAACCGGGAATCACCACCGACGAAATCGATCGCTTCGTGCATCAATACATCGTCTCTCGGGAGGCCTATCCCTCGCCATTGAACTACAAGGGATTTCCCAAGAGCGTGTGCACCAGCGTGAACGACTGCGTTTGCCACGGCATTCCGGGCGCGCAGACATTGAAGGACGGTGACATCGTCAACGTCGACGTGACTACCTATTTGCCCAAGGAGCACGGCTATCACGGCGATACGAGCGTGACCTTCTACGTCGGAGCGCCCAGTGAAGAGGCCATCCTCGTGGTGGAGACCGCGCGCCGCTGCCTGGAGCTCGGCATTGCAGAGGTCAAGCACGGCAAGCGCATCGGGGACATCGGAGCCGCCATCCAAGAGTACGCCGAGGCCCGGGGATGCTCGGTGGTTCGAGATTACGTCGGCCACGGGGTGGGTCGCGAGTTCCACATGCCGCCCCAGATTCCTCATTTTGGCCGCCGCGGCAAAGACAAGCGAATGAAAGCCGGCATGGTGTTCACCATCGAGCCCATGATCAACCTCGGCGGATACCAGACCGAATTGATGGATGACGAATGGACCGTCCTCACTTTGGACCGCTCGCTTTCTGCCCAGTTCGAGCACACGGTTTTGGTGACTCGAGACGGGTGTGAAGTGCTCACCGCCCGAAAACGGATCGTGCCTCACTGCGAAGACAAGCCGTGGGCCGACGTCGGGCCGCTTTCTTCGCCCGCAGCCTGGGCGGCGCGCCAGCACAAGACGGGCTAGCGATCGGACGCGCTCGAGACGTAGAGGTCATGCCCCCGTCGACGCAGCCCTAGGGGGTACAGAGCGAGCCCTTTGCATGGCCCTTCGACGCAGAGCCCGTCGTGGAGCCGGTAGCACGCGCCGTGCGTGCCACACACCAAGTAGGTGCCATCCTCGCTGAGCAATTCGCCGGTCCCTCCATCGAGCGGCACCGGGAGATGGCGGCACAAGTTTCGGTATGCCACGGGCGCGCCATCCGAATCGCGGAGCACGAGCGCGGTGATGGGCCGTCCGCGATCATCGTCTCCAACCGCAACTACGATCACCTTGCCAGCCACGAGGTCCTGCTCGCGGCACACCCTGACCTCGATGCCGCTCAATCGACCCTCGGCTGGGTATAGGTGGCCCTGGCCGGAACCGAAACCAAGTCGCGATCCGGCAGCCAGAGGCCCGTGAGCCAACCTCCGTACACGCATCCGGTGTCGAGGCCGATGGCATACGGATGCCTTTGAAGACCACGCATCGCGTCGTGGCCGAAGACTACCAAGCGAGGGCCGCGCCACAGCGTGGCCCACGGCGTGCCCTCGTCGTAGTTGCGTGATGCCGTCCCGTCCGCGAGCACACTGCGCATGTTCATCAGATCGTATGGCTTCTGCTGTTGGAGCGGCACGTCGGGGAGCAAACCGGCGTGCACGACGAGCGCGTCGTGTTCCGGCAGCTCGATGTAATAGGGGAGATCGGCGAGCCACTGCCAGTCCGCCTCGCTCAGCGACCCGACGACCTGCTGGTGGGCAGCTCGGAGCTCGGGGGCGGGCTGACCGGAGCGTACGGCGTTCCACCATCGCAGGCAGTGCTGATCATGATTCCCGCAGACGGCGCGAGCTCCGAGCCTCCGCATGAGTCTAATAACACCCAAGGAATCCGGGCCCTTGGCCACCAAATCTCCGACTGCCACCAGTTGGTCCTGCTCGTCCCAACCCGAGTGCTCCAGGAGGTCTTCGAGCTCCTCTCGACATCCGTGCACGTCTCCCACGATCAAGGAGCGGATGGTCATCACGTCATCTTGATCGCATCGAGCGGAGAATCCAAGCGCTCGGACGCCCCGACGCGTTGACACCGCGTGAAAACCGGCAATACAGGCAATCTCATGATCCAAGAAGGCCGGAAAGCACCTGCATTCAGTTTGCCCTCGTCGAAAGGTGGGAAGCTCG
>JASFKY010000150.1:0-8538 GCA_050118395.1 Myxococcales bacterium
CGGGTTGCCATCGTGACCGACCTCAAAGGCTACCTCGAGCCGTGCGGGTGCACGAGCAGCCCCCTTGGAGGGATCGACCATTTGGCGGCCCAGGTTCGAAAGCTCCGCGAAGAAAAAGTCCCGGTCGTCCTTCTGCTTGCCGGGGATACATTCTTCGACACCGCCGAGATTTCGCCGGCACGCGCCGACCAGGCAAAGCGAAAGGCCGAGACCTTGGCGCGGATTCTCGATCGAGTGGGAGTGACGGCGCTGTTGCCGGGCTCGCGTGATCGAGCGCAGCCTCCGGCCATACTGCAGGAGCTGAAAAACGAATCCGGGTTTCCATGGCTGGCGATGCGCAGCGAGGTCGAAGTGCTTCAGACCAAGGCGGGCGCCGTCGATCTCGGAATCGTCGGGGTGCGTCCTGACGCCCCCCACGCGGAGGTGGTCGAGGCGGTCCGCAAGGCGCATGCGCGCGCGGACTTGACCCTCGTCTTGGTGGATGGAGCGCGGCGTGAGGCCAACCGCGCCGGCGCGCTCGAGGGTGTGGACTTCGTGATCCAAGGCGGGCTCGGCGAGGATGCCCCGGTTCCGCCCCATCGGGCGGGTCACGGCTGGGTTCTTCACGCTGGACGGCAAGGCCAGGGCCTCACCGTCGTCGACATTTATCAACAGCAGAAGAATGCGCGGTTCGTCGACCAGAGCGAATGGTCCCGCGATGTTCGTGCCGAGCAACTGGAACGGCGAATCGAGGACCTATCCTCGAGGATCGCCAGTTGGGAGAAGGCGGGCGACGTCGATCCAGCCGACATTCAGACGCAGCGATTGCGGCTCGAGCAGCTCCGCAAAGAGCGTCAGATGCTCGATGTCCCTTCCTCCGAGGCGAATCCCAATCGTTTCTTCGCCCGATGGATTCCACTTCCGCAAAGCGCGCCACGTGACCAGGAGGTGGCTAAGCTCATGCGCCAGCACGACAAGGCCGTCAACGAAGCCAACCGATTGGCGTTTGCGGACTTGGAGCCGCCTCCACTCGGACCCGACGACATCGCCTACGTCGGATCGGAGGCTTGCAGTGCCTGCCACCAGCCGGCGTATGCGTGGTGGCGCAATCATGCCCACGGCGTGGCGTATCTCACGCTTCAGCAGCGCAACAAAGAGTACAACCTCGACTGCGTGGGCTGCCACGTCACTGGCTACGAAGAGCCTGGCGGATCGACGGTAACGCACAATCTGGATGGCGCGTTGGTCAACGTCGGGTGTGAGAGTTGCCACGGTCCGGGCGCCGCGCACGTCAAGGATCCCGAGGTGCCGCTCGTCCGCGACACGCCCGAGTCCACCTGTGTCAAGTGTCACAACGAAGAGCACAGTGACTTGTTCGATTACCAGGCCTACCGAAAGACCCTCGTGGTACCGGGCCACGGATTGCCGCCGGCCGAGCGCTGACCGCCGGCCGCCGCTGGCATCGAGGCGCCTGCTGCACTACATCTCCGGCCATGCCCGAGCCCAAGATTCGCATTCTCGTCGCCAAGCCCGGGCTCGACGGACACGACCGTGGAGCGAAGGTCGTCGCGCGCGCGCTTCGCGATGCAGGGTTCGAGGTCGTGTACACCGGTCTTCATCAGACCCCAGAGATGATTGCCATCGCGGCAGTGCAGGAAGACGTGGACGCGGTCGGCTTGTCGATCATGTCCGGCGCGCACAACACCCTATTTCCCGCGGTGCTCGATGCCCTGGCTGCGCGGGGAGCCGACGACATCGTGGTGTTCGGCGGCGGGATCGTGCCCGAGCAGGACACAAAAAAGCTCCTCGAGCGCGGTGTGGGCGCGATTTTCACCCCCGGCGCGCAACTCCAGGACATCGTCACCTGGATCCGTGGGAACGTGACGCCGAGGTCGCTCGAAGACTGACGCCGGGCGCCGCTCGAGGACAGCGTCGGCGTCAAAGTCAGCGATAGCGATCGAGTCCGGGGCTCGATACCTCGGCGCGCGGCGCCTCCGTTGCCGTCTGAGTGGTATGCTTCGCTCGTGCTTTGGCCAACGCGTCTGCGAGGCAGCCTTCGTGCTGAGGTTCCCGACTTGAGGGCCGAGGTGGAGCGTTGGTGCGCTGCCGAACGAATCGTCCCACCGGGCGATGCGTTGATCTCCGGCTTTTACGTTCCCATGGCCGCCTGGATCGCCGACCACGTGCAGCAACGCACCCTGGTCGTGGGGATCAACGGCGCTCAGGGCACCGGCAAATCCACGCTGGCGCGTCTTCTCCAGACACTTCTTGCTCGTATGGGAGGGCTTCGGGCCGCGATCCTTTCGCTCGACGATTTGTATCTCACCATGGCGGAGCGAATGCAGAGGGCGAGCCAGATTCATCCGCTGCTGGCCACACGGGGGGTGCCCGGCACTCACGACGTGGACCTCGGCGTGCGCGTCATTCGCGCCCTACGAGAAGGTAGGCCGGTCGTGCTGCCCAGGTTCGACAAGGCGGCGGACGAGCGGTGTCCGATGGAGCAGTGCCCAAAGTGGGAGGGCCGATGTGACGTGCTCCTGTTCGAGGGATGGTGCGTCGGCGCGCGGCCTCAACGCGGTGAGGACATTCAGGAGCCCGTGAACGGCCTCGAGCGTATCGAGGACGCCACGGGCGAATGGCGTTGGTACGTCAATCGCCAGCTCGCCGGACCCTATCAGCGACTCTTTCGGGAAATCGATCTCCTGGTCATGCTGCTGCCCCCGGATTTCGAGCACGTCTACGCTTGGCGAGAGGAACAAGAAGCTCGGCTGCGCGCCACGGGCGGGGGCGGCTCCGCCATGACGCCGAGTGCGGTGCGCCGATTCGTGATGCACTTCGAGCGCCTGACGCGCTTCATGTGGGAAGAGATGCCGGCCCGGGCCGATGCCGTGGTCGAGCTCGGGCAGGACCACCTGCCGAACCACGTGACCCTTGCCGATGCATAATGCTCAGCGCCGCGGGCTTGGCCTAGGCGCAGGCTCGACGGCTGCCGCTTCTCGTTCGACGTCCGCATCGAAATCGCCTGCCAGCGGCTGATCGACCATCCCGGCGTAATACTTGGAAAAGGTCGCCATGATCTCATCGACGGGCACGTCGTCGTATTCGTCATGAAAGCGCAAGTATTCCATGTGTCGCCGGCCCTCCAGATCAAACGGGTGATAAATGGAGTCTTGCCTTCCATCGAAGTCGAGTGGCTTGATTCGCAGCTTCTCGCACAGCTCGATGTTGAAGGCGGGTGTGGCCTTGATCCAGCGCCCTCCCAGACGGATCGAAGTGTACCCGTGCCAATAGAAGACGTCCGTCTTCATGAAGCGGCGCAATCGCTCGGTGGACAAATGATTGCGAACGTCGGCAAATCCCAGTCGAGCTGGGATGCCTTGGGCGCGACAACATGCCGCGAGCAAGACGGCTTTGGGAATGCACCATGCGCGCCCTTTTTCGAGCGTCGTGCTCGCTCTCAGCCCCGGAACCGTCATGACCAGAGAGTACGGGTCGTATCGAATGCCGTCTCGCACGGCGTAATAGAGTTGGACGGCGCGCTCTCTCGGGTCCCGTCCACTCGACGCGTGCTTGGCGGCGAATCCCACGACGGCGGGATGATCGGAGTCGATGGCTGGCGTAGGCGCCGTGGCGTCGGGCATGTCCGTCATTCTGATGTATCCTAGCCCGATGACCACCCGCCCTCCTCTCCGACCGGTCCTGTGCATCATGGGCATCGTGCTTGCAGCGAGTTGCTCCGACCCCATCGGCTTCGACGCACCGGACGGCGGCGTTTTTCCTGGAACCGGGGGAATGGACGGTGGTACGGGAGGCACCGACGCCGGGGGCACCGGAGGCCACGGAGGTGTGGCCGGCTATGGTGGAGCCGCCGACTGCAACGAGGTCGGCTGCGACGATGGAAACCAATGTACCGTCGATGGGGCTTGCAATACCCTCACCGGAGTTTGCAGCGGACGGGAAAAAGAGGACCTGAACACCCCTTGCCGTCAGGATGGCGGATTCTTTTGCGACGGCGCGGGCCGCTGTGTGGTGTGCAACGACGACCTCCAATGTGCACGCTTTTTCCCGACGAGCGAATGCCGTGTCCCGGCGAGTTGCCAAGACCATGCCTGCCCAATCCCCGTTGCCCTTCCCGATGGCACGTCATGTAGCTCCGGTCAGTGCTTTCGAGGCGAGTGTGTGGCCGTGCTGCCCCAACGCATGCCCGTTTCGACCGTGTGTCAGAATCCGGTGTCTCCCTCCTATTGGGAGATACCGGTGGACATGGATGTTGCCCCCTCGGCCATTCGTGCGGCGCAGAGCTTCACGGCAGACATCCGCACTACGCTTTCGGTTCCCAAAGAGTTTCTACAGTTCGGGTCGATTGCGGTGTTTCCAACCGAGTTGACCAGCCTCGAGATCGTCTCCGCGGGAGCCGAGATCGTCACCGAGGGTGTGTTGTCCGGCTCGCCGGTCAGCACCACGCGAGGAACGATTCCGGTCACCCTGCCCATCCCGCAGGTGGCGAATTCGGGAGATGCAGGAGGGACGCCGTGCGTGGTCGACGACGACTGTCCACTTGCTGCATTTGGTCAGACCTGCGGGTCGGGAGGTCGATGTGAGTGCGCCTGTCGAGCCGGTTGTGTGCCGGACGCATGTGCCAACGTGGTCACGGAGGACGTGCTCATCCCGCTCAATCCCATCTTCAAGGCGCGCTATACGGCTGGCACGTCGGGACAGGTGTGCTTCGACGTGGGAGGCGCGAACCCACCTTCTGCGATCGGCGCACCGCCGGTGCGCACGGGTATTCGGGCCGTGGCTTCCAACGGTGCGTTCGTTCGCTTCGAGTGTATCGGCGGCGTGCTCGACGACAACGGGACTCCGGAGATACCCGAGGACGATTTCATCGAGCCAAATCCGGTCGGAAATCAGATCTGCTTTCCCATCGAACGACCCGATGTCGATCGGTGTGAGGGTCCTCCCCCGGTCGATTGTGCCGATCAAAACCAATGTGCTTCCGACGCATCGTGCGACCCGTTCACCGGTGATTGTATCGGGGGCAACAACGAGCCCCGCGGTACAACGTGCGATCAAGAGGGCGGTACGGCCTGTGATGGCCAAGGCGTTTGTGTGCAATGCGTCGAAGACTCGGATTGCGCCGACGATCGAAATCAATGCACCGCGGCCCCGAATTGCCAAGGCGACGTTTGCCAGCCTCAACTCGCCTTGCCTCAGGGTACGGTGTGTGATCAGGATGGTGGAAACCGCTGCGACGGAAATGGAAGCTGCGTCAACACCGGCGGGGTGCCCTTCCCGCAAACGCGCTTGCTGACCTTGGGATGCCTCGACAGTTTCGGCGATTCGTCCCTTCTCCCCTTCGAGCTGACGGTTGCGCCAGGCGCGATCCTTTCCGGGCAACCGTTCGTGGCGGAGCTGAAAGGCTCCGGGGTCGTGTCCGAAGAGCTCTTGGACGCAGTGCAGTGGACCATTCCCGGCGGTGCAACCCGACTCAACCTGATCGACGCGCAGGCGACCGTACACGTCCGATCGGGGGCGGCGGGGAACGATGTCGGGCTCGTTCCCGAGGCCGTACCGTATCGGTGCGCAATCGATGCCGAGTCCGCATGTGACCCGGCTCATGATTTGGCCGGGGTGCCCGGCCGGCGCGGGAACTCGGACTGCTTGCCGATCGGTCCCACGAATCCGTGCGGAAGGTTCCTCGACATACCTACGAGTGGCGACTGTGCGGCGGGAGGCGAATGCGCAAGCTTGGACGACGGGACAGGCGTCAAGCTCGACCAGTGCGCAGCCAACGGCTTTTGTGTCAGTGGGGGCGTCACCCTGCCCTTGGCGGCGCAGGTAGGGGCGTACGAGGCGAATGGGTCGGGAGACGTGCTCTTCGGATGGGACGATCAGACAACCGGTGCAACGATTCGCTCGGACGGAACCTGGGATTTGCCGCCCGCTGTGTTTGCGGATCCGCTGGGGCCCAATGGAATTCGCGTGAGCATTCAGGGGCTCTCCGTGGCGATCGAATGCGTCATGGGTGTCGATAGCAACGGGACCGACGGCGTCGGCGTGCCAGACCGGTCCAGCCCGACTCCGGACCAGCTTCTCATCTCGTTCCCGATCCAGGCGCCCTAGTCGGCACTCGGGTCGATGCGATGGCTAGAGGCGAACATAGGGTCGAGCTCGTGTCCCCAGAGCGAATGGAACCAAGCACAGGGTTCCTCCCGTGTCCGTGACTCGGCCTGCAATCCAGCTGGGTTCCTCGCCCTCGGCGAGGAGATCATAAAACGCCAGGACTGCGCCCCGGCGCTCTCTCCTGTCGAGAACGAGTTGGTGTCCATCCGAATCGATGGCCTTGAAGATGTCATCACTTTCGGTTCGGTACGGCGCGATCAGCGCGAACGGCTCTGCCAAAGCCGGATAGGCTCGCACCGATCGCCGGTATGCTTCGGTCAGCTGCGCGATGCTGCGGCTCGCCACTTGTCGCAGCCGCTCCCAGGCTTCGTCGGGGACATTCGGATCGACCTCGTATTGAAGCACACGGATGCGCTTGGGCATGGGTCCGGGCTCGACCTCGGCGAGGCCCACCCGCAGCTCCCGTGGACACGGTCCGAGCGAGGCAGTGGCGTTTCTGGGTCGGTCCTCCCGGTAGACGGTTCCCGAGTGCGCATCGATGAGATATCGACGTTCGATCCGGGCCCGATCGGTGCCCGCCAGCCATTCTCGGCCGACTTCGACCATGGTCCGATCGTAGAGGAGCTCGACTTTCGGTTTCGTGGCGGTGGGAGGGCCCAGCCAGGCCATGATCCGCTGCTCCGATTCCGGCGTAGGCTGTGAGGCTCGCAATGCATCGACGAGCTTCGACGATCCCTCGAGCACCCGTGCCAAATGCGAGAGCTGGGCGCACTGGATCTCTCCTGTCAAACGGCCAATGAATCGACTCAGGCCGCTTGGAGTGGGTCGTGGGGCCGCCCGAACGACGCGTTCGACAGCCGCTTCCACCGAAGGCGCGTAGCGCGCCTTGTCGACGCCCACTCGTGCGACTGCAGTCAGCAAATCGTCGAGCGCCTCGGCTAGCTCGTGCGCCGGATGGGTCTCCTCTTGAGCCTGGCCGACCGGTGCAGCCGGAATCCGCGGCAAGGGAGTGTCGCTTTGCGCAGACGCGATGAATCGAAGCGCCGCCAGCGCGTGGGGACCGTCGCTGCGACCATCGCTCGAGATGCAGCAAAGCGAACCGTCCCGACAGCTCAGCATGACCGTTTCCACTCGGCCCGCGAGCTCGATCTCGATGCTGATTCTGTGAACGGCTCCATCTTCAGGGTGTCCTGCCTTGTCTTGCAGGTACCGAATGGCAGCATCACGCAGCAGAATCGACATGCGGATGCTCCTCGCGTCTGAAGGCTTCGTGTTTTCGCTTGAGCTCGAATCGCACGGTTCCTGGGGCTCGTCGCAAGTCGAGCGCCAGTACCTCGCCGACCAGCCCACGAGCCACGTCGCTGCGACCTTCCCTCTCCACCTGCTCGGCGCGGTGTAAGAATGCCTTGGCCATCGCGCGCACCAGAATCGGATTGCGCTCGATGCGAGGCCGATCGATTTCGATCGCCCTGCGAAAGGCCGGGAGCGCCAACGCATACTGCTCGCGCCGAGCGAATGCCATCCCGATCCCGATCAGGGGCACCACCCATCCGTTGCGTCGAGTCGATGCGGATTCGAAACGCGCGATCGCCCAGCTCAATCTGCCAAGCGTCAGCCAGAGCCGACCCATCACGTAATCACGCCAGCTCAACACGACGGCCGGAATGCTGTCGCGCTTGTTCTTGCGGGCCACTGGTTTGTTTCCAACTTCCGACCAGTCGATGGTCGTCGCCTCTTCGCCCCTGAGCTCCATACGCGCGGTCACGGCCAAGAGCGCGTCCTCGATTGCTGCTCGTAGCGCAGGCACGGGGGTCGCATTGTACTTCTCGGTCAGCTCGGCGAGCACCCGGCTATCGCCGATGCGGCCGGCGGTTCGCACGGCTTGAGTTGCAATCACCACGTCTTGATGGTCGAGAAATTTCATGATCAAAGGGGTGTGCTCAGCCGACCCCAGGCTCTCCATGGCTTCGAGCGCCTGGAGCAGCAGTCGAGGATGGTCTTCCTCGAGCGAGCTCCGCACTTCCGCAGCGCCACGATGGTCGCCGAGCATGCCGAGCGCTGCAGCGAGAGCGACCCTCTCCTCCTCCATGAAGCTGCGTTCGAACCGCTCCACGAGAGCCGGATGAATCCTGGCATCGTCGATGCCCCCCAGCACCCTGGCCGCCCGGGCGACCAACTCGCCGCGTTCCGCCTCGATGATCTGGATCAAAGCGGGAACCAACCGGGGATCGGTTGCATATCGCAAGGACGCGATGAGCCCAATTCGGGACTCCATCGTCGTGCAACCGTCGCTCCCTTCGATGATCGCGCTGAGGTGTCGGATTACGAGATCCGAAAGATCGTCGACACGCATCAGAAGGAGCGCTCGCTGGTCACCGGGCAAGGCCTGGATGGGCTCGACGCTCGATTGACCGTCCCAAAAGGAGATGATGGCTT
>JASFKY010000151.1:0-8523 GCA_050118395.1 Myxococcales bacterium
CGCCGACTACCGAGTTTCGCGGCTACTACGACCAATTGCCACGAGACCCACTCGCCTCGGCGGAAAGTCCAGCGGTCGCGATGGCCCGAGCGGGCGCCTGCCGGTCGGAGGAGCCTCCATGGGCTCCGCATCTTCGGAAGGGGTTGGAGGCGACCGCGCGGATCATCGCGGCAGCTTTCGAGCTGGGGGCCGAAGGTCTTTCCAGCGACCTACCGCCTATCTGGTCGGAATTCGAACGATAACGCGCCCGCCCCACGGCTCGAGCGCCACCGCGACTGGCACCCCCCCCACCCCGTGGTATAAGCGGGCCGCTTCTTCACGGAAGCCGGATGTCGTTTCGGCACCGAAATCACACACATCTCCTGGCTCGATCAGACGTTCCGGTGCCCTTTTCGGGTTGTTCGTCTGGGGGGATGGCAGAGCAACCGAAAGGAGAAACGAGCAATGGCGGAACCTACTCACGAGATCCAGGAAGCGCCCGAGTTGGCGGCCCTGGGCGGTCCCGAAGTCGCTTCGGGGGACTATCCCATCGGCCTGAAGGCCCTGATCGACGCAGGCGTTCATTTTGGCCATCAGACCAAACGTTGGAACCCGCGGATGCGGCCCTACATCTACGGTGCGCGCAACGGTATTCATATCATCGACCTCGATCAAACGGCAGAGCTCTTCAAGCGCGCCTATAACTTCGTGGCCGACGCCGTGGGGCGCGGGGGGCACGTTTTGTTCGTCGGCACCAAGCGTCAGGCCGCTGAGGTCGTACGTGACGAGGCGGTTCGCGCTGGGCAGTTTTTCGTGACGGGGCGCTGGCTTGGCGGAACCCTCACCAACTTTCGCACCATGAAGGGTGGCATCGAGCGTCTCCGAAGCATCGAGCAGCAGATCGAGGATGGAACGATCAACGCGCTTCGAAAGAAAGAGGCTTTGTCGCTACGTCGGGAGGCCGAGAAGCTCGAGAAGTACCTAGGCGGAATCAAGATGATGAACAGCCTCCCCTCGGTGCTCTTCGTCGTCGACCCGCACAACGAACACATCGCCGTCAGTGAGGCTCGCAAGCTCCACATTCCGATCGTCGCGCTCACCGACACCAACTGCGACCCGGACCTCATCGATTTCGTGGTTCCCGGCAATGACGATGCGATTCGATCGATTAAGTTGATCACCTCTCGGGTCGCCGATGCGTGCCTCGAGGGCAGCCACCGGCATCGCGAATTTCTACAGCACGAAGGCGCACAGGCGCCCGGGGCGGCAAGCGGCGAGGGTGTCCAGATCGAGTTCGCTCGAAAGCGAGGCGCAACCCCTGCAACTCCGGAAGGAACCGAATGATGGCCGAAATCACTGCATCCATGGTCAAGTCACTGCGCGATCGCACGGGCGCCGGCATGATGGCGTGTCGGGATGCCCTTCGCGAAAGCGATGGAAACGAGGAAAAGGCAATCGAGATCATCCAGAAGAAGGGTCTCAGCAAAGTGGCCAAGAAGGCCGGGGCCATTGCCGGCGACGGGCTGGTGCACGCATACATCCACGGCGCTGGCCGGGTCGGCGTGCTGGTCGAGGTCAACTGCCAAACCGACTTCGTGGCTCGGAACGAGGATTTTCGGCAGTTCGTGGAGGAAACCGCGATGCAAATCGCTGCGGAGGCCCCTTTGTTCGTCAGCGAGGACGACATTCCGGAAAACGAGCTGCTTGCCAAAACCGCGATTTTCCGTGGCCAGATCGAGGAAGAAGCCAAAGCGAGCGGCAAAGAAAAGCCAGCCGCGGCAGTGGAAAAGATCGTCGAGGGCAAGCTGGCCAAGTGGAAAAAGGACGTCTGTCTTCTCGACCAGCTGTCGATCATGGGTGACGAGAAGACGATTCGTCAGCGGATGGAAGAGCTCAGCGCCAAAATTGGGGAAAAAATCAACGTGCGGCGCTTCACTCGCTACGAGCTCGGTGAAGGAATCGCGAAAAAGAAATCAGATCTGGCAGCCGAGGTCACCGAAGCGCTAAAAGGCTCCTGAGGATGTCCAACGGCTCGAGGCTCACGAGGGTGCTGCTGAAGCTGTCCGGGGAGGCGCTTTCTGGCGGTTCCACCGGCGAGAGCATCGACCCCCCGACGCTCAAGGCCATCAGCGAGGAGCTGGCCGAAGTGCACGCGAGCGGATGCCAAATCGGCATCGTGATCGGCGGCGGCAACATCTTCCGCGGCCTCAAAGGCAGCGCAAGCGGCATGGATCGCACCGCGGCCGACCACATGGGCATGCTGGCCACCGTCATCAACGGCATCGCGCTCCAAGACGGCCTCGAAAAAGCAGGCGTCCACACGCGCGTCATGAGCGCCCTCGAGGTCAGAGCGGTGTGCGAGCCGTACATCCGCCGCAGAGCAGTCCGCCACTTGGAAAAGGGTCGGGTGGTCATATTCGTCGCGGGGACAGGCAACCCGTACTTCTCCACCGATACTGCCGCAGCCCTCCGCGCCATGGAAATCCATGCCAATGCCTTGTGCAAGGC
Organism: Myxococcales bacterium; assembly: GCA_050118395.1. Classification (GTDB taxonomy): domain Bacteria; phylum Myxococcota_A; class Polyangia; order Polyangiales; family Houyiibacteriaceae; genus SG8-38. Next base: position 2,488 of record JASFKY010000151.1, read on the forward strand.
GACCAAAGTCGACGGGATCTACGACAAGGATCCGAGCAAGTATTCGGATGCAAAAATGATTCGAAGGCTCAGCTACGACCAGTTCTTGATGGAACGGGTGGGCGTCATGGACGCCACGGCGGTGGCTCTGTGTCGCGACAACGACCTTCCCATCCGGGTCTTCAAGCTCGGCCAGTCCGGCAACATTAAACGGGTTGTCATGGGCGAAGACGTCGGTAGCCTAGTGACAGCCGAGGGCTGAGAGTCCGGCGGAACGAGGAATCGATGCTGACCGAAACACTCGAAGAGCTCCACGATGCGATTGCAAAGGCACACGAGTCGCTCAAGCGTGACCTTGCCAGGATTCGTGCAGGGCGAGCGAATCCGGCCATTCTCGATGGCGTCCGAGTCGAGTACTACGGAACCCCGACACCGCTGAAGCAGCTCGCTTCGTTGTCCGTTCCGGAAGCACGCATGATTGTGCTCAAGCCGTTCGATCGGAGCCAGATTCAACCGATCGAAAAGGCCATCATGGAGGCACAGTTGGGCCTCAATCCCTCGAACGACGGCGAGCTCATTCGAATCCCGATGCCGCCACTCACCGAGGAACGCCGCAAAGAGTTGGTCAAGGTAGCCCGCAAATCGGGCGAGGACTGCAAAGTGGCCATCCGCAAGGCACGTCACGACGCCAAAGACCTGATCGACGGCCTTCAGAAGGAAGGCGAGGTCGGCGAAGACGACGCCGAGCGCGCTCGCAAAGAGCTCGAGGAAGTGGTGAAGACGGGCACCAACCGAGTCGACGAGATCGTTGGCAAAAAAGAAGCCGACATTCTCGAAGTTTGATCCTCACAGGGATCAAAAGGGCGTGCCAAGGCCCACGTAGAACGTCGCGCCGCCCCCCGCGTCGAATCCGTAAGCGAACCCCAGGCGCAAGGACAGCGATTGGACGTAGCCGACGGTGAAATCCATCAGCAGCTCGACACCCGTCCCCTTCCTGAAATCGGCGAAGTCCAGCGAACCGAAGTACGCATTGCCGTAATCGAAGAAGATGAGGCCATACATTCGGTCAAAGAACAGGGGCACGGTTCCCGGACCCCGAAGCACGCGGGTCAGCGGAAAACGGTACTCGGTTTGCAGCAGCTGAAAGCGGTCTCCGACGATCGAAAACGCCGGGTAGCCCCGAAGAGCGACACCGCCTTGTTGTTCGAAGTTGATCAGCTGGTCGACGAGAGAAACGTCTGGAAAGCCTCCCAGCGCGAAGATTCCCCGCTGCCCGCGGCTGTCCCAGCCCGCGCCGCCGCCGTAGCGAAACGTGAGCACGTGGTGCTGAGCCCAGGGCATTTCGATGAACCGGCGAATGAACCATGACGAGCTGATGTTCTGGAATTGACTGCCAATGGCCGGATGGGCGAACGATACCGAGGCCCCCAAGGACCTTCCCTCGGACGGCGTGTAGTCGTAGCGGTGTTGGCGAGCGTCGTTGTAAGACCACGAAAGACGGATGTCTGCATTGAGGCCGGTCGAAGGAACGATGGGAGGGGCAAAATTGGGATCCAGCGTCCCGTCGAATGGAGACAAGGAACGCGTCCAGGTGAGCCCATAGCTCGCATTGATTCGATTGGCGTGGAACGAACGCGGAATGACGTAGCCGACACCGATTCGTCCGCCGTACGCATCTTCCACGTACGTTTGGCGTTGGCCGTTGACCACGAATCCGCCGCGTGGCGACACATTACGAAAAAAAGACAAGCTCAAATTCGGCGGCAGGCGAAAGAGCGTATAGCGGAGCTCAGCGTTGACATATCCTTCGTCGAGGCTGATTCCGAGTCGCGCGTAAAAATCGTGAAACCGTGCTGCATCCTCGCCGCGCGTGAAGATGCCGAGCTGGCGACCAAAGCCATCTTCCTGCAGATCGAGTCCCCAGTATCGCGGATAAAGGGTGCGCGCAGCGACATAGCGTCGCGAGGCATCCGGAACCAAGGCATCGGCATCGCTGGGAGGTGGGCGGTCGTCGATGTAGGGCGCGGCGGGCCGTACAGGCGTTTCCTCGAGATCGAGGAGGTAAATGTCGTAACCGCGGCTGGTATAGCCGATGTATGCGAGTTGGGTGCCATCGGGCGAGGGGGCGGGCGTATAGGCGCCCGAAACCACGTTCGTGAGTCGTACGGTGTTCCCGGAGTCGGGCTCCCAGGCAAAAATGTTCGCGATGCCCGTACGATCGCTCGAAAAATAGAGGCGGCTCCCGTCCGGCGACCATGCGGGGCCGGTGTCCATGGCCCGGTCATGGGTGACTTCGACGATTTCCCGCGTTTGCAGGTCGATCACTTGGATGTCGCGGTAGCCTCCCCGACGCCACACGCTGTAGGCCACCTTCGTGCCGTCCGGCGAAAAGCGGGGCGTATAAACTTGTTCGAAGCGCTTGCTCGGAACCAGAATCTCTTGCGTGCCTTCGATGTCGTCCAGGCTTGCGATCCAAAGGGTTTGCGTGCTCGAATCATTCCGAACGTACGTGATGCGTTGCCCGTCTGGCGAGATGTCGGGATAGCGCGCGCGCAGGCCGTGTGTCAGCCGCTTGCGCTTCCAAACGCCCCGGTTGTCGAAGCGGAATAGATCGTAATAGGTGTAGATGTTGGTCTTGTAAGCGTCGAGTGACTCGAAATACAGACTGCCGTTCGGATCCACGGCTGGGTAACTCTCGCCGGCGCTCCGGACGACTCGTTGGACACGATTTTCGTTTTCGAGGTCGAGAAATCGGATTTGCGGATCACTCCGTCCGTCACGGGCATAGTAGAGAAGCCTTCGGGCGTCTGCGAATCGAAGGCCGCGGATCATCTCTCCGCGAGAAGTCAACCGGCGCCCCTGAACCAACCCCTGCTCTTCGATCGTTGCTTGCACTGCGCCGTAATGACGACGCATGTCGTCCAGCCAGAGGGCATAGAGCTCGTCGAACGTCTTGCCCGTCAGACGCTTGGCCATGCGGTTGACGCTGAATGGAATCGCGCGACTTCCATACCATTGCGTCATCTCGGTGATGATTCGTTCCCCATACCGATCGACGAGCCAGGCGATGAAACGCGAGCCGTAAAGGTACCAGATGTTTCCATGCGGCCAGTAGTCCGTTCGATTGTTTAACGTGTCGAAATGCAAGACGTTGTCTTCCAAGACAGCCATTCGCATGTACATCTCGAATTGCGTGGACCGCATTCGACCGCCAGCGCTTTCCTTGGACTCGAGATAGGTCGCAATGCCTTCGATGATCCAACGTGGCTGAACCCCATTGGGAGCCCAAATCTTGCCGAACACCTCGTTGATGATCCGCGGCAGCCCGCCGATGTTGTCCAGGTGCAGGATGTGGGAGTGCTCGTGGGTGACCAAGATGGTCAACCAATCATCGAAGTCGCCCAGCACCGAAAGGTCGTCGGGAGCGCTGACGAAAAGACGGATGACGTTGTAGTTCAGAGCCGTGGCCTCTCCGTTTGCCGTGTCGACATCATCGTTCAAGACGATTTGGACGCGCTTCTTCGGCTGGTGGGCAAAGACCGGAGTCAGGCGCTCGTTTGCCCGCTCTGCCACCGCGAGCACGCGCCGAGCAACTAGGCCCAGGGGTTCCGGATAGCTGACCTCGAAGTGCCGGCTCTGGACGGTACGCCAGGGCCTCGACAAGTCCTTGGTTTGAGCCCCCGCCGGAATCGCCCCCAAAAGCACCAGCAAGCAAGCCATGGCAGCGGCTGCGCGGGCCATCCCAGGCCTTCTAGCACGGGGCCCCATTTTACCCACAACGGCGGGCCTTCGCCGGGGAGTTCGGTCAAAGGCTTGACCTCCTATGTGGCCTCCTCCTAGCCTTAACGAGGATTGGGGGGCGTCGGTTTCGCTACGATGAGGTCTGAACGAGGGGAGTTGGTGATCGAGGGGCTTACGGTGCCATTGGCTCTGCGGTTCATCTCCGGCAAGTATCAGGGAGGCGAGTTTCCTCTTCCCGAATCCGGCGAGATCGTCATTGGACGTTCGAGTGAGCTCGACATGGTTCTCGTGGAGGACATGGTGTCGCGCCGCCACGCCAAGATCTCCGTCGACAACGGCGACATCTTCCTCGAGGATCTGGGATCGACCAACGGCAGCTTCGTCAATGGTGAAAAGATCACGCGGACCAAGCTGGCCGAGGGCGATCGAATTCTGATTGGAACGAGCATCATCAAGGTGGTCGCCTCCGACGGTTCCGGGTCTCTGAAGGAAGCGCAAGCCAAGATGGACGCCGCTTCGAGCGCTCGCCCTTCGGCTGCTAGCACGATGACGGGCTCGATCGCCGAAGTCGCGCTTCCCGATTTGCTTCAGCTGTTTTCTGCTTCGAAGAAGACAGGCGTATTGCAAATCGCGACCATGACCGACGTGGGAGCCATCTACCTAGAAGACGGCAGAGTCCGATTCGCCGTCGTCAATGGTGACGAATCAGTACCCCCGGAAAAAGCGTTTTACCGGATTTTGGTATGGGACAAAGGCACGTTCGATCTCTTGCCCAAGTCCGACCGGGAATTTCCGACCGAGATTCAGGGTAGTATCGAAGGTCTGCTGATGGAAGGCATGCGGCAGCTCGACGAGATCCGACGACTCGGTGATGCGCTTCCGTCGCTTCAGTCTCGGATTTCGGTCGCCATGCCGCTCGAAAGGCCGCTTCGTGATGCCACACCCGAGGAGCTGGACATCATCCAACTCGCGCTAAACCACGACGCGCTCGTCGACATGATGAACCACAGCGGTAAGCCTGACCCCGACGTGGCCGAGGCCGTCGTCGCGCTGTTGGAAAAGGGTTATCTAGTCGCAGACTGACCATGCTCGGCCGCATGGTCGATGGCATGGCTAAAAACGATGCTTTCGTCATTGGCCGGATCGGTCGAAGTACCGCTGCAGCGTCTGATATGCGCGGGTCAGTGATTCGGTGAGCTCTTGGGCGGCGCGATGACGCGCCGGGTCCTCCGCATGCTTTTCGGGACGGTAGCGGTCCAGCAGGCGCGCATAGGCCCGCTCGATTTCTGGCCAGGTTGCTCCCGCGCCAAGCTCGAGATTGGCCAGATATTGCCTCACACGCCTCCATCCGGGGCGTTCCTCGTCGGCGTCTTGGCGGCGGCGACGCTTCGCGCGTTCGTCCATGAGCTCCCGGTTGGTGAGCTCCGAGAGCGTCTTGCCGGAGGGGCCGAACTTCCCTTCACTGAGCCGGCTCATGGAGCCGTGGCACCGTGCAGTGTCAGCAAACGAGCCAGCAAATCTTCCGAGTACTTGGTGAGCTCGGTAAAGGCCACGCCCATGCCCGGTGGATCGTCTTGCACGCGGACGACCTCGCCCATCCCCTCGATGACTTCGACGTCTCCCATGATGACCGTGAACTTGAGATTCACTTTCGTGCCCACGGGAAGCGGGTCTTTGGAGCGAATGAACACGCCGGAGCGAGATACGTTGGTGACGTATTCGTGGACGAATGCGTCAAACGACTCGAATTCCTTGTTGATGGTGATTCGCTTGTCGACGCGTTGTGGGTCGTTGCTACTCATCGGGCCATCAACCTCCAGTGAGATCGAACTGCTCGAGATGATAATCGTTTCTCGGGTTCAATTCGATGCGGCGTTGAAAACGGCTGGCTGCTTCTTCGAGCGACGCCTTTTCTTCGCGTTCCAGCATGTCGCAAACGGCCGGATGGGCGCTGATGACGATTTTGTAGCCCGGTAGGGAGTCACGCTCCCGCCGCATCTGACGGAAAATCTCGTGGCAAATCGTTTCCTTCGACTGAAGGCGTCCCGTGCCGTCGCAGAAAAAGCAGGGCTCGTACAGAGTTCCACCGAGCGACTGGCGAGTTCGTTTTCGGGTCATTTCCACCAGCCCGAGGTCGCTGATTCGAATCGCCGTGGTCTTTGCCTTGTCGCTCTTGAGCACATCGAGCAACGCCTTGAAGACTTTCTCCCGATGCGCATGGCGCTCCATGTCGATGAAATCGAGGACGATGAGACCACCGATGTTCCGGAAGCGTAGCTGGTAGCCGATCTCTTTGACCGCCTCCAGATTTGTTTG
>JASFKY010000152.1:0-8511 GCA_050118395.1 Myxococcales bacterium
TATCGGTAGACGACGTACGCACCGACGAAGAGCTCGTCGGTTGCGCCTCGGCCGTATTCCTCATCGTGCCACGCGAGCACGTTCACGATCTCGCTCACGCGTCGATCGAGGTTGGTCAGGTAGGCCAACGGGAACGTCGATCGTTCATCGAACGTCGTATAGAACGGCTTGAAGTTCGGATTGGTGGCGGCCCCCGAAGTGCCGTTGTAGCTCGACGAGATCGTCGAGTCGATGACCGGGTCCTGGGTGAGCCGGTCATAGACGAACGCATAGATCAATGGTGTTTCTCGGGTGTCGCCCTTGCTGATGCCACGTGCCAACGTGATGGGACGGGTGGCGAAAACCACACGATCGAAGGTCTCACCGCGGTAGAACTCGCCCCACTCGGCCAAGCCGTTGCCGGCATGGGTCAAGGTGCCGACGCCCCATTGCGATTCCATGCGGCCCACGCGAATCTGGCCGATGGGCACCAGGAACTCGATCCAGGCACGCTCCAGCTTCAGGCTGTCTCGAAGGTCGAAGCCGTTGCGGTCCGTGTACGCCTGATCGACGGAAAACAGCGGGGTGCTGAAAACACGGGCGTTGTCGCCCCACACCACGTTGTCGAAGCCGTCGATGGTGAAACGGAGTTTCGCAATGGGCAGATCGGGGTTCGGCCCGTAGCTCACCTCGGGATCGAGACGAAGGCGCATTTCGCCGAACGACGCATTCTTGATGGGGAACTCGCCCGTGGGCGCTGGGTTGGTGCCCACTTGCACGGGCGCGTTGCCGATCCAGTTGTAGCGGGTTCGGTAGTAGCCGTGGAAGTTCACCCTGAGAGGAATCGCTTCTTCCCGGTTCTCGTTCACGCTGCGGCCCACCTCGCCGATGCCCGCATACTCCCGCGTGCGTTCCGCGGCCTGGGTGCCGAGACCGGTCTCTCCCATCTTGTCACCGGTGTCGGAATCGACGGGAGGCCGCTCGCCGTCGACCGTTGGGACTTCGGATTCCGCCTCCATGGCCTTGAGCTTTTGGAGCTCCGACATGGGTTCTTCATCGGGCTGCGCCGGGGGGGTGTCGTCTTTCTGGTCTCCCTTGGCGTCGATTCGCTTGTCAGACCCGTACTGTGCAGCGACCAGACCCGGGGACAGCAAGGTCCCGATCATGGTGACTATCGCGATCCATCCATACTTCACGTTGCACCTCCACCTCTCTCGTCGAGCGCACCGATTACGGGCCCAGGAAGTCGATGTGAGCCCCGGTGCAGCGGAGAATGCACAAATGCGTGACGTTCTGTCTACCCCCTTTTTTTTTGACGTTCGTGATCCGCGGCGCCTTTGTCCTTGGAATTTGGCACCGCGTCACCATTCGACTCACTTCACATTTGCATAGCGCAGCCGCGTCAATTTCTGGGAAAGTGCGTTTGACCCCTAAAAAGCCGGCGGAATTGCCGATTTCCAAAAACACTCCGTCTCCTGCACGCGCACATTCTGCGCGTAGCGTGTGGACTGATCATCGATCTTTGCGCCGGAGAACCCATTGCCAATGGCCCACGCTTTGATGCACGCGAACGGGCGCGGCACCGAGCGCTCGCGCCCACCGAGGCAAGGCAGGCTTCGAGATCAACACCACCTCGTAGCCATCGAGCGCGTCGTCGAGCGCCGAGCCGAAAAACGATCGAGCATCTGCATCCAACTGCTGACGGCGCCGAATGACTTGCCGTGCCATACCCGGCCGGAGCGGCTGCGGCAGATGCACCTTGGCCGTGTGCTCGGGCACGACCAACACATCGGGGCGCCTTTCGGAGATTTTGCCATATGGCTCGTTGATTTCCCGCGCGCCGACCAGGGGGTTTCGCTCGTCGATTGGACGGCGGCTCACTCGCTGGAGGTGGTACGGCGCGCGGGCGGTGACGTCGAAGTGCGGCAGGTGAACGAGCAGGCCGTAGGTCTCGACCGTGGTGCCGTCTGGCAGTCTCGCGAGGTATGCCGCTACGCGATTCCGGGCATCGCCGAGTTGGGTCAGATGGACCTCGAAGCTGTGGCCTGCCGCCCAAAGCACCATGAGCACCAGGCTCGCCTGCACGAGTCGAAAGGTGGCTCTGCCGCGCGAAGCGCCTGCCGCAAGCAGCGACGCGCTGGCCGCCCCTCCGTAGTACGACAGCCAAAACCCTGCGGGCAACACGAAGCGGTGCTCGCAGCGCGCCACGATCAAGGTGAAGAACAAGATGCTGCTGATGCCCGCGCACAAGGGCAGCAATTGGAAAGTGCGGGAGTGAAGTCCCGCGCCTCCTCGGTTCAGTGCAACCCGGGCCACGCCCAGCCAGCACAGCGCCACGACGATCCAGGGCCACAAGAATTCCTCTTGGTGCAGCCCGAGATCCACGATGTTCGCCAGCACGCCGAGGGGCGTACGGGCATAGGTCATCCAGTCATGGCTCGCACTTCCGGTCAGCTCCTGAAACCGGGCTACCAAGCCCGTGGGATTGAGAAAAACCCCGCCGAGTAGCCCCAAGGAGACGACGCCGGCAGCCGATGCGAAGGCGGTGTTCTTGTAGTGCGGAAGCAGTGGGCCGAGAGGGCGTGAGCGACGCAGCGGGAGCAAGACTAGGTACACCAAGACGGGCAGAACGAAGCTCGCATAGGCCTGGTCCTTGGTGGCCACTGCGGCGCCCGCAAAGATGCCGAACCATACGTAGTCTTTTCGCGCACGTCCTTCGGCAATGGTGAGAAGCCGGTCGATGGCCAACACCGTCCACATCAAATAGGGGCCGTCGAGATTGCTGACCCTGCCGTAATAGGCAAAGGTCAGGCAGGTTGTCGCCCACACCGCCGCCCACCTGCCTGCCTGAACGCCCGCGGTTCGGCGCGCGATTCGAGCGAGCACCAGGACCGCCACGCAGGCCATCGCAATGGTCACGAGCTTGGCTACGATCGAGCACCCGGTCATCACCGGCACCGTGAGGATTTGCTCCTCGAGCGCGGGCAGGGTCCATGACTCGGCCCGGAGCGCCGCGGTAAGCAAGATGGGCATGCAGAGGATGCCCACGACGAGATTGTGGAACAAGGGATATCGGTGCCCGCGCCCCGGCGTGAGATTGATGGCGATTCCAGCAAAGAAATCTCGCGGAGCGATCCCGTCGTTTTCCCATCCGTAGGAGCCGGGCAAGTCCCATCCGACTGCGACGAGCTGGGACAAGAAGAATGCGATCAGGATCCAGCCGATGACCCGATCTTCGCGGACGATCCTCACGAGGTACCGAAACCGAGCTTGTACGAATAGAGCCGCACCAAGTGACGGAGAAAGTTGAGCTGTTCTTTTAAGGAAAGCTTGCTCTGCCCGAACTGACGTTTTGCAAAGTGGATCGGCAGCTCGGTGGGGTTTCGAAAGTTTCCTTTCACGAAGATCTCGAGCGCGATCTTGTAGCCGACCGGAGACAGGCTACGGACATCCGGCATGTCGCTTCGCCGGAGCGCAAAGAAGCCGCTCATGGGGTCTTTCAAGGGACACAAGGGACGGGTCAGCCAGCAAGGCAAGCGCGAGTTGACCTTCCGAAACGGGTTCCAATCTTCGTGGATCGAGCCACCTTGGACGTAGCGCGACCCGAGCACGAAATCGCTTCGTCCGTCCTCGAGCGCATCGACCATGGCTGGAATCACGCTCGGCGGATGGGACAAATCGGCATCCATGACGACGATGAGTTGCCCCGAGGTGGCTTCGATGCCGTGTATTACCGCGGTCGCCAGCCCGCGTTGCCCCTTGCGAACCAGCATGCTCGCGGGATGGGTCTTCGCTATCTCCGCACAGATCTCTTCGGATCCATCTTGGGAATCATCGTCGACGAACACGATCTCGTAAGCATCGGGTCGGCCCGCAAAGGCCTCTTGCACCGACTGCGCCAGCAGCGGAAGGTTTGCCGCCTCTCGATAGGTTGGCACGATGATCGAGATCACGACGAGGGCCGTAGCACGGATCTCGGCGTTTGCGTCGCCGCAACCGATGGCACCCAGCAGCGGCGTGGGCTAGAAGTCGGGCCGAGAAAGACCGTTGATTCCATCGACTGCACACTTCGTCTGGTATGGAACCAAGTTGCCTTATCTCCATGCCTTGGCGATTCGGTCTGCGGCCACGCACGGAGGGTTCGACTCGGTACGACTTCATCACACCCACTCGCTGGACGAGCCCGACTACATACGGTCGCTCCGGGACTTGCCGAACTTTCGGTTGGTGCCACTCGATGACCGAGAGCTCTGTGACCAGACCGGCGGTCCGGCCCTCGCCGACTTGTTGACCGCGCTGGGGTCCCCGGTAGCCCGATCGAATCTCGTGCGTACCGCCCTGGTTTATCGCGACGGGGGCGTGTACTTGGACATGGATACGCTCACCATTCGGCCGTTCGACGACGTTCGCAGCCGAGCGCCCGGTTTCGTCGGACAGGAGCACATCGTGTTCCCCGGCAAGGTGGTGGCATCGCGAGATCCACGGGTCAAAGCCAAGGCCTATCTCATGACCACGGTGCGCGATCTCTATCGGCGCATCCCCCATGGATATCGATACTTTCGGCGCATCGAGCACTACTACCACCGAGCGGTCAACGGGGCGGTCTTCGGGGCCGTTGCAGGGCATGGTTTTTGGGCGGCATACATGGCGGCGATGACCCGTGCTCCGCGCAAACATTGGAACATGCCCCATGCTCTGGGCACCCACCTGTTGCAGTCGGTGTACGAGAGCTACGACGAGGGTGACCTCCACACCTTCCCACCGCCGTATTTTTATCCATTGGCGCCGGAGATGAGCGCGCATTGGTTCCGCTTCTACCGAGGGGGAGTCGATCCCATGGAGGTGCTCGATCCGCGGACGTGCTGTGTTCACTGGTACGCTTCGGTACGCACCAAGAAGATCGTGGCCGCCGTCGACGAGGCGGCGCTTCGGCAGGTCGCGGGCCAGCAGCTCTTCGCAGCGCTCGCCGCGCGTGTGCTCGATGGGGAGGTCATCGATCGATGAACGTGCGATACCAGACTTCCAGGATCAACAACGCCCAGATCTGATCGCCTCTGGGCTCCCCGCGCTGGTGCCGCCGAAGCAGTGTCTCGACTGCGGCAGGCGCGAAGATGCCGCGGTCCTTGGCGGTCTGATCGAGCAGGACATCCCGCGACAAGGGCTCCAGGTCCGCTCGCATCCACCGATCGACAGGAAGTCCGAAACCCTGTTTTTTCCGCTTCAGGATGGCCTCGGGCAGAAGCGGCTTGGCGACTTCCCGCAAGATACGCTTGGTCTCGAGTCCGCGGAGCTTCACTTCGCCCGGCAGCGACGCCGCGAGCTTCATCACCTCCTGATCGACCAGGGGGCAGCGCACCTCCAGCGAATGCGCCATCGACGCGATGTCGACCTTCGTCAGGATGTCGTCGGGCAGGTACGTCTGGATGTCGAGGTCGAGAAGCCGGTTGACGGCGTCGGTCGCATTGGACTGCGCGTAGAGCTCACCGAAGCGCTGGGCCACCAGATCGGTCGAGTAGAGATCGCGCATGGGCGTGCTGTAGAGGGCCATTCGGTCTTCGTGGGGAATGTGCGCTGCTAAGCCGAGGAAACGCACGTGCTCGGGTTCCATGAGTCTCCGTCCGAAGTCACGCACCTGTTGCGCCGCAGAAGTCGGAACGATGCCGATCAATTTCGCGAGCACCGCGGGAATGGGACCGGGAAGGCTTCTCAGCACGCGCGCGGTTCGGGCATGCGCATATCGTCGGTAGCCGCCAAACGCTTCGTCTCCCCCATCGCCGCTCAGCGCGACCGTCACTCCGGTCTGCGTATACTGGCACAGGTACCAGGTGGGGAGGGCGGAGCTGTCTGCGAAGGGCTCTCCATAGTGGCGAACGAGCTGGGGAATGACCGAAGCCATGTCGGGCTCGACTACGAGCTGGTGGTGATCGGTGCCGTACCGCTCCGAAACCATTTTGGCATAAGGAAGCTCACTGAAATCCCTGCTCGTGAAACCGACGGAGAATGTCTTCACCGGCGCCGACGAATGCAGGGCCATCATCGCCACGACGAGCGAGGAATCGAGCCCTCCGGACAGAAAGGCGCCTAACGGTACATCGGAAACCAGCCGTACCCGAACAGCCTCTTCGATCTGGGCACGCAGAGCTTCGGTGAGCTCGGCAAACGAAGCGAGGCGGATCTGGTCGAAACGAAGCTCGAAGTACGATTCCGGCGGTCCGAAACGACCCGGATCGCAGACGAGCCTCGACCCCGCAGGCAGCTTGCGAACACCTTCGAATGCCGTGTAGGGCGAGGGCACGTACTGAAGGCACAAGAACGCATCGATGGCGTCGAGGTCAGGGCGCCGTTCGATCTGGCCGGACTCCATCAGCGCGCCGAGCTCGGATGCAAACACCAGGCCTTTGGGCCCGAGGTGATAGAAGAGCGGTTTTTTGCCGAACCTGTCGCGCGCCAGGACCAGGCGCCGGCGCGGGCCGTCCCACAACGCCAAAGCAAACATGCCCCGGAGACGGTCCAGGAAGTCGACGCCTTGTTCCTCGTAAAGATGAAGGATCACTTCCGAGTCCGAACGTGACTTGAATGTGTGGCCTTGCTTTTCGAGCTCCAGCCGCAGCTCTCGAAAGTTGTAGATCTCTCCGTTGACCACCACCGCGATGGAGCCGTCTTCATTGGTCATCGGCTGAGCGGCCTCGGGCCTGAGATCGATGATCGAAAGACGCCGGTGCCCGAGCGCGCAAGGTCCGTCGACGAGGGCGCCTTGATCGTCGGGTCCGCGATGAATCATCGCGTCGCACATCCGCCTGACCGCATCGCCGTCCGGCCTTGCTTCCGGGTCCGCTGCCAACATGCCCGCGATGCCACACATCGTGTCAGCGTCCCTTGGCTCTTCGTGGTGGCAACCAGGTTCGCAACCAACCGAGATTCACCAGGAGGGACACCCCGAGGCCGATGGTGCCCACTTCACCGAGGGAGCGAAGCCCGGGGCTTTCGGCCGTGAGCAGGGCGGCAAAGGCCACCATGGAGGTCAGGGTCGACGCAGCCACGGCTCGATAGGTCGCCAACTGCTCGCGAGCGTTTCCAGAGGCATGAGCCCATCTCACATGCACCGCTCCATCGACGGCCAACCCGATGACGACCGGAACAGCGAGCAGATTGTACAAGTGTAGGTCGATTCCGAAGCCGTCGAGGGCGGCGACGAAGAAGACGGTGCTCAGCGCGGTGGCGATGAAGACGTCACGGGTGACGGCAAATGACCGGCTGGCCACCGCAGTCGCGACGATGAGGCCCGCGAAAACGAGCGCTACGATCCACGGCGAATCTATGATCAAGGCAGGGGTCACCTCCCCCAGGAGCGCTGCCGCCGACGCGAACGTGACCTTCGGATGAGCGGCGCGAAGCTCGTCGAGCCACCAAGCCATTTGTTCCATGGACTGTGCATTGGAGCCGCGAAGAGGGACGTAAATGATGCCGCTCTTGCCGACCGACCCGTCGTTGAGGACGAGCGTTGCGGCCAGCCAAGGAGGGAGCTGCTCCGGCCGGGGCGGCCCGCCGATCTCGACCCACGGTCTGAGCTCCTCCAGATCCGCGAGCAATGCGTCGTCTTCGCGGTCCAACGCTCTTCGTTTCGCTCGCTCGATGGTCGCTCGCAGTTCGCTCAAAATCGTGGTCTTTTCGTCCGCGTCTTCTGGAAAGATGACTTGGGCCGACACTACGACAGGCTCGACGCCCAGGGTCCGCAAGGCGCCCTTGGTCATGAGCTCGTCGTCGAGCGCAGCCCGGACCGCTTCGGGAGATTCGCCTACGTACAAGGCGTTGATGTTTCCGCGCGCTCGCATGACTGAGGCGTCGATTCCATGGGCCACGCTTTTGGGTTGGAGCTTGCCGAGGTTCGGCTCGAAACCGATCCGTGCGCCAAGGGGAACGGCCAAGAGCCCGGCCCCCAAGACGACGGAGGCCAACCGTCGGTTGCTCCAGTCTCTGGCGGCAGGTCTGCTCGAGAGCTTCATCCGCCCCGGAATGAGCCGAACCATGCTCGGAAAGATCGCAAGAGTCCAAAGCAGCGTCACCATGATTCCAAGCGATGCCATCCAACCCATTTGCGAAAAACCCTTGAACTGAGTCATCGCGAGCGCTCCGAAGCCGAACGCCGTGGTGAGCCCGGCCACGAGCAGCGATACCCACAGCTCCTGCACGCTCGCCCGGGCGGAGGAAGCCGGGCTCAGCCCCTCCGCCCGGGCAGACTGGTAATGCATCAGCAGGTGAATGCCGAAATCAATGGCCATGCCCGCCAAGATTGCAAGCGCCGAGGCGCTGATGATGTTGATCCGGGGCTCCATCCACGTGATCAGACCGACTGCGACGGCCAGGCCGCTCAGCATCGGGATCATGAGCTGTACGACGGCCGTGAGGTCGCGAAAAAACAACAACACGACGAGCAACGCACCAGCGGCCGCTAGAGTGGAAACCAAACGCAGGTCGTCCACGATGATCCGGTGCTCCAAGGGAGCGACGCGATAACGGCCGATGACCTCGATG
>JASFKY010000153.1:0-8480 GCA_050118395.1 Myxococcales bacterium
TCAAGGACTTCTTTTTTTCAGGGGCAAAGGCGGAGCGTGACCTCGGCTACCGGCCGATCGTGCCGAAAGAAGAAGGCATGGCCCAGACGATCGCCTGGGTGCGCACGCTTCCGATCTCCTCGTGATCGCGGGAGACGCTCGTTAGACCTACTCGTCGTCCGTGCTATCTGGCGAGGCGACGACCGAATCATCGGCTCTGTCTGCGTCATCAATGGCCGTGTCACCGTGTTCGTCCATGGCCTCGACTTCCGCGCCGGCCGTCTTCTCGTGCTCCTCGAAGCTGCCATCGGACTTACATCCGATGACGCTGAGGAGCGCGGCGGCAGCCAACGCAAGAAGCAACTGGTTTATCGTGGATCGCATGTTGCCCTCCGAGTGAGAGACGCTACCCGCCGTTGTCAAAACGGCAATTAGAAATGCGAGGAGAAGGTTTCCACTGCAAGTCACGGCTAAAGGTCGGCTATCCTCGGCCAACCTGGAGACCCCTGCCATGACCTCGCTACTCGTCCACGCCGCCCTTGGGGTGGTTTCTATCACCGTGTTCTTCTACGCCAACGCGCGCCTCTACCGCCGCGATTGGACCGGGTCGAAGACCACGTTCCTCGAAGGGCTCTACTACTCGCTGGCCGTGATCTCGGTTTGCATCGGTTGGTACTTCAATCAGAAGTACGTGTTTGCATACCCCGACCAGGCGAGCTGGATTCACTTCACCAAGCAGCTCTTCGACACCCCTGCGGGCGGCTCCGGGGCGCAAGACCTGATCATCACCAACGCCATTCTCTTTCCGTTGTGGACGATGATCGACGGTCCGCGCCGGGGCCTTCGCTGGGCGTGGATCTATTTCGTGATGAGCCTCTTCACGAGCTTTGGCTTCGCGATGGGAATGTACTTGGCGGCACAAGAGCGGCAGGTACGGTGGAACGCGAGAGCCAGGTGAGGGCATCGCCCGACTACGACGCAATCGTCATCGGCGCGGGCCATAACGGCCTTGCGGCCACCGCGATGCTCGCGAAGCGGGGCTTGCGCGTGCTCTGCCTCGAAAAGAATGCCTATGCAGGAGGCATGGCCGGGACCCGGGAGATCCTTGCCGGCTGCCGCAACGACGTGGGTGCAAGCCTGCTTTTTCCGCTGGCCCAGGAGGTCGAGGAAGAGCTCGAGCTGGAGCGCTACGGGGTCGAGCGCATCGATCTCCCCATCATGGCCGTCAATCTCAACGACAAGGCCGCACCGCCCGCGATCTTCTACGCCAACCCGCTACGTATGGCGCTCTACGTGCTGCGGCACTTTGGACTGAGCGCGATGATCGGGTTCGTGCGCCTCATGGCATTTTGCAAGTACCCCGCGAGCTTGATGCACCGGTTCACGCCTCGGAGCCTTCCGCAGACCCTCGACGAGCTGCTCCGCAGCGCACCCAACGAGCGCAAACGCAAGCAGATCGAGCTGGCGTTCACCGGCAGCGCCATGGACTTGGTGGACCGCTTTCTCCCAGACCGCGAGCGCCACCGCACGTTGCGCGCGTTGGTTGCCTTTGCCGCGGTCCAGTCGACGTACAAGGGGCCCTTCACGCCCGGAAGCGCGCTTTGCCTAGTGTACACCTTCGCTCAAAACGAAAGCGGCGGGCTGATGCGGCGGGTGAAGGGTGGCATGGGATCGCTTTCCGAGGCTCTGTGCCGGTCGATCGCCGACAAGGGCGGCGAGGTACGCTTCAAAACGCCCGTGCAGCGCATTGTGATCGAGGACGGTCGAGCGGCAGGCATCGAGCTGCGCGATGGGAAGCGCATCACGGCGCGAGCGGTCTTGTCGAACCTCGACAAGCCGGCCACGTTCTTTGGGCTGGTGGGTCGCGACCATCTGGACGAAAAGACGATCGAGCGCATCGAGAGAATCGAGCACCGGGGCGCCTTCGTGCACATGCTCCTCAAGCTTTCCCGGCTGCCGAGCCACGTACCGCCGCTGCAACATTTGAATAGGGACCCGCGCACGCGCTTCAACACCACCCTGGTCCCCGATCCAGAGCTGCTACAGCAAAGCTACGAGGCTTGCCGGCGCGGCGAGCTACCCCGGCATCCGCCCGTGGCCATGCAGATCCCAACGGTCATGGACCCAAGCCTCGCGCCCGAAGGCTTCCACATCGCGACGATGTACGGTTTCTTTTTTCCTTGCGATGCGCCGCGCGAGCAGCGCGGCAAGCTTCGTGACCAAATGGCGGAGCGGGTCCTCGACCGGCTTTCGGAGTGGCTGCCCGATCTGCGCGAGTGCATCGTCGAGCGCGCCGTCTTTTCGTCGGACCACTTTGCCGTGATGCAGGGCGCTACCCACGGCGACTTCACCCACGGCCTGATCCATCCCGAGCAGATGCTCGGCGGCCGTCTCCTCGTACCGGGCTCCGCCCACGCCACCGCGATTCCGGGCCTCTACCTGTGCGGCGCCTCCTGCCACCCCGGCCCAGGCGTCACCTTCCTCCCCGGCTACAGCGCCGCCTGCGAAGTCGGGGACACGCTCCTGCTCCAAATCGGCTCGAATTTCAACCAAGTACGTCCCACGCCGAGACAACCCAGCCCCTGAGTGTGCTCGAAGCCATCTGTCCCCTCTCCGTTACGCTTGAGGTTGCGCGCCCGGACTCTATATCCGTTGCGAAAGGCAGACAGAAGCGATGAAAGCGATGCAAGTTACCCAGCCCAACGGCCCCTTCACGTTGGAAGAGCGGGAGGTCCCCGAGCCCGGCCCCGGCCAGATCCGTATCAAGGTCGAAGCATGCGGCATCTGTCACAGTGACGCGTTCGTGAAGTCTGGGCAGTTCCCTGGGCTCGAGCTTCCGAGGGTTCCAGGGCACGAGGTCGCGGGGGTCGTCGATGCGCTGGGGGAGGGCGTCGATATCTTCTCCGTCGGAGATCGCGTGGGTGTGGGTTGGCATGGAGGCCACTGCTTCAAGTGCGATCCGTGTCGGCGCGGCGACTTCTTGAACTGCAAGCAGGCGCAGATCTGCGGCATCAGTTACGACGGAGGCTACCAGGAATCCATGGTGTGCCCCTGGGAAGCGGCCGCGCGGATACCCGACGCGCTCGACGCCGTCGATGCAGGTCCTCTGCTTTGTGCGGGGATTACGACCTTCAACGCGCTCCGTCATAGCGGCGCGAAACCGGGCGACGTCGTCGCTGTGCAAGGCGTGGGCGGGCTCGGCCACCTCGCAATCCAATATGCAAGCCGCATGGGCTTTCACACCGTGGCCCTCTCCCGCGGGAAAGACAAAGAGGACCTGGCTAAGAAGCTTGGCGCGCACACGTACATCGACTCGTCTTCGCAAGACGAAGCCGAGGCGCTGCAGAAGCTCGGGGGAGCGGACGTCATTCTCGCCACCGCCCCCAGCGGCCAAGCCATCGAAGCGGTGCTCGGCGGTTTGAGCGGCCGAGGCAAGCTCATGCTGGTCGCTGCCGCACCCGATCCTTTTTCGGTCCACGCCTTCGCCATGCTCTCGGGCAAGATGATTCACGGATGGCCGAGCGGATCCGCCATCGACAGCGAAGACACCATGCGGTTTTCGGCGCTCACCCACGTGCGCCCGCAGATCGAGCGCTTCCCTCTCGAGGCGGCCAACGAAGCGTTTGCCAAAGTCATGGACAACAGCATCCGCTTCCGCGCCGTTCTCGACATGTCGATGTGAACATGGCCTGAAACGGGGATGAGGAGAACGAACATGGCATCGTGCAAAGGCAAAGCGGCATTGGTCACCGGCTCGAGCCGGGGGATCGGGGCAGCCATCGCGCAGCGCTTGGCGGCCGAAGGCGCTGCGGTGGTGGTGACGGCTTCCCAGCTCGGCCCCAAGCCCAACTACACCGGCAGCTTGGAGGAAACCGTCGCCCGCATCGAGCGCGGCGGCGGCCGTGCGGTTGCCGTTGCGTGCGATCTGAGTGACGGCGAGGCGCGGGCCGACCTCGTAGCCCGCGCCAGCGAGGCTATCGGCGCGCCGATCGACATCGTCGTCAACAACGCGGCGGCTGCGTCCTTCGCCAACGCGAGCAGCTCGGATTTGAGCTCGCGTCGTTGGACGTTCGAGGTCAATTTCCACGCCCCGATGGATTTGATCCGGCAAGCGTTGCCATCGATGCGAAAACGAAAGTCGGGCTGGATTCTCAACATTTCAAGCGCAACTTCGTCGCAACCGGCGATCCCTTACGTCGGACCCCGGGCCATGATCGATGCGCTCACCATTTACGGTGCGAGCAAGGCAGCGCTCGAGCGCGCCACCACGGGCCTTGCCTGCGAGCTCAGCGGCTCCGGCATCCACGTCAATGCGCTTTCGCCCACGGCCATGGTTCTCACGCAAGACGCCGCCGCGTTCGCGGGCGCCTTGGCCGCCACGCACCCCGAGCAGGTGGAAAGCATGGAGACGATGGTCGAAGCCGCCTTTGCGCTTTGTCACCGGTCGCTCTCGGGCCTCACCATTCTTTCGCGGGACCTACTCCACATGCTCCAGCAACCGGTTCACAGCCTGGACGGTGGCGATGTGCTGTCCGATGCGTTCACCGTCGAGGGACGCGGCTGAAAAGGAGCCGAGCCCTGTACTTCGACTTCACGCTCTACCGGTTGATGCTCCGCTTGGCCTGGAGCGAGCCTCGATTGCGCCCGAGGCTGACCGCGCTGTTCGTGACGCTCGGATTCATACCGCTTTACTCCGGAATCACCGCCATCTTCTACCTGCTCGACAACTTGTCGCCGTCGCTTCGACGGGTTCGCATCGAAAAGCCCGTCTTCGTCGTGGGCCATGCCCGGAGCGGTACGACGCTCCTCCATCGGTTGATGGTGAGCGATGCCGAGCAATTCAACTTCTTCCTCCTGTACGAGCTCTTGTTCCCATCGCTTTGGCAAAAGCGCATCTTGCGCAGGTTGGGCCAGATGGACCGAGCCGTCTTTGGCTCGTTCTTCACCAAGAAGCTCCTTACCGCCGAAGACGAAGCGCTCGAGGGCGCTCGCGACATGCACGACATGGGGCTCTTCGTGCCCGAAGAGGACGATTTCGTGCTCACCGCCTCGTGTGTCGCCAGTACATGGGTCGCCTTGTTTCCCGGGATGCCCGAGTTCGACGTGTATTATGTCGACGAATGGCCCGAAAAAAGGCGTCGCAACGTCATGCGGGCCTATGCGGACGGGGTCCGACGCCAGCTTTGTCTTTCGGGGGCTCAAAAGATCCATTGCAGCAAGAACCCATCGTATTCTGGGCGCATCGAGAGCCTGATCGAGCAATTTCCCGATGCGCGATTCGTGGTCATGATGCGTGACCCTCGAGAGGCCATCCCGAGCCTGCTGAAAATGCTCCAAAAAACCTGGCGTTCGCAAGGTTGGAGTGAGGCGCGGATTGCCAAGAGCATCGAGGCGCTCATCGCCAACTCGATTCACACGTATCTCTATCCGCTCCAAGCCTTGCAAAGGCACCCAGAGACGAAATGGACGGTAGTGGACTATCGCGACCTCGTGGCCCAACCCAAAGCCACGGTGGAGGCGATCTTCACCGCTCTCGATCTCGAGATGACTCCGGCTGTATCGTCGGCGCTCGAAGCGGAACAACGCGGCGCTCGGACGCACCATTCATTTCATCGTTACGGCCTCGAAGAGTTCGGAATTGACGAGGCCCAATTGAAGCAAGACTTGCGAGAGCTCTTCGATCGTTTTGGATGGGATGCCCCGCCCGAGGTTCGATCGAGCCCGAGTCCAAGGAACGAAGATGACTGAAGCACCCGATCCCCACGCCGCGAATCTATTGAAGGAGGCGTGGTCCGAGCTCGTCCAAGGGCTGGAGCATGCGCGCGAGACGCTGAGCGACCCGGACATCCACCCCCCCGTTGCGACCGATCGGAACCTCGCCGAGGGGCACCGCTACTTGCTTGGTCAGCTTTACCGATTGATCGAAACAGAGCTCAATCAAACGCCCGAATTTCCCTACTTCCAGCGGCACCCGTGGACGATTTCGAAGTACACCATCGAAAACCCCGACAACCTCTATCTCTACGCTCCGATCGATTCGGAAGGCACGTTTCGAATCGAGGGGCGTGCCTACGATCATTCCCGCTGGCGGGGTTTGAAGCCTTCGGCCGAAAGGTGGGCGCCTCATTACGTGATCTTCGAGGCCCATTCGGTCGCACCTGGGGACAGCGGTACCCTCGAGGAGCTCTGGGATGGGAGCCGGGTGCTCACCGGTTGGCTCGATTCCACCGAGATGCAGGTCGACTCCGATGGCTCGTTCGAGATCCTGCTCGCGCCAAGTCGGCCCGAGGGATATGCGGGCAATTTCATCTCGACACTTCGCCAGGAGCAGGGCAAGTCTGCGGTCGGCGCTACCAAGCTTTACGTCCGCGAAATCTTCGGCGATTGGGATCGAGAGCACTCACTCGACATGCAGATCACGCGGGTCGGCAACGAAGGCCGACATCCTGCGCCCCGCACGGCAGCCCAAACGGCAACGCAGCTTCGCGACATCGGTCGAAAGCTCCAGGCCAACATCTGGTTCTGGAACGCTTTCTATGGTTTCTTGTTGGATCCATTCGAAAGAGCGCCGCAGCGCGGACCGTTTCATCTTCGACGGAACGAGATTTTGCAGCCACGACAAGCGGGCCTGAGCACCGGAGGCGGGCAGGCGACGAACTTCTTTGGCGGTGGGATCTTCGATCTAGGCGCGGACGAGGCCCTGATCGCCGAGGTCGCGTTGGGCGAGGAGCCCGTCTACGTCGGCATGCACCTGACCGATTACTGGGGTCAGTCACTCGACTACGCCAACCGGCTGACCAGCATCAATCAGGCGCAGGCCCATCGCGACGACGACGGTCGTTTGCGCTACGTGATCGCCCATCGGGATCCGGGCGTTCCCAACTGGCTCGACACCACCGAGCATCCGTCGGGCTACATCACGCTCCGCACCACGTTCCCACAGCCTCCGCCCGCAGATCGTCAACCGACCGTGGCCTGCCGGGTCGTTCCATTCCAACAAATCCCGCAGGAGCTGCCTGCGGATACACCTCGCGTGACCGAAGAAGAGCGCCGCGCCCAAATCGCCGCCCGCCAACGGCACGTCGCCCGTCGATACCGTCAATATTGAGCCACGCGCCGTGTCTCAACCCCGACGCAGGTGTCACGAGCTCGCCAATACGCCACGCTGCGAAAGCAGCACGGTTTACCAGATGATCTCGACGTATTCAGCAGCCCCGCGAACCCCTTCGATTTGCAGCGTCGAGCCGTCGTCCAGCTGAGCCGTGCCCCGAATCTCCCCATGCACCTTCCATCGGGTGAGGGTGTAGAAGCTCCCGAGATTGATCGTCGTGGAGTCGTCGAAGTCCGGAGTGAGCGTCAGATCGATGCGATGGTCGGTGCTGGTGAAGTGCCATGGCGCCATCAGGTCGTTCAAGTCGTAGTCCCATTGGCTGCGGCTGATCTTGTGAAGTGTCCCATCGACGATGACTGCATCGGCCGTTCCGGGTGTATCGTTCCCAAAGACCGTCCCCAAGTTGATGCCGACCATGTGCCCGTCGGTTCGGCCGGTGAAATGGCCCCATTCCCAGCGAACCTCGCTCGGCCACGCCCCGCGACCCCAGTCGAGGACGCCGAAGGACTGCCCTTCGGGAAGCTCGTATCGCATGTCCCCCGCCTGGACGTAGCCGGTGGCGGGCATGCTGACGCGTTTGTTCTCGTAGAAAAACTGGCCCGGCTCATCGAACGTGTGAACCACTGCGATGCTCTCGGTCGATCGGCTGTCAGAGAGCTGGAGATGGGCCTCCATGCGATCCTCCGCTCCCACTTGGCCCGAGATCACCGTGATGGCGCGCCCGGTCTCGTCGAACCGATACTCGATGCTGCCGTTGTCAGCCTCGAAGAGGGTGTTCTCGAACGGGGTCGGCGGGAAATCCAAGGCATCGCCATCCGCGAGGAACACGGCGCTATGAATCTCACCGGTGGAGTAGTCTTCGAGCGTCAGGGTGCCGAACGAGATCACGCGAAGATCGGCAAGCGTCAGACCGATCGCGAAGTCGGGCGTGAAGACCGCGTAGTACTCCCACTCCCGAAGATTGGGCAGGCGTTCTTGCTGAACGAGGGAACGGTCGTACTGCATGAGAGGCCCGCGCGCCCATCCATGGGCGGCCACGGTGCCATCCGGGTTCAGTAGAGGCGTCTCCGTCGTGATCTCGCCAGGATCCGATGCAGCGCCGCCGCCCGATCCGCAGCTTCCCAACCCTAGACTCAAGAACAGAGTGGCAAACAGCTCCGCGAAGGCGCCCATCCTCTTGTAGCCCGTCATCGTCATCATCCAGCCGTGTTCTTAGCATCCAAATGCAGAGAACATCCACCCAAGGGGCTCGCATCCTTTGCGCGGCTCGTCTATGGTCTGCCCCGCAGGGACCCTCGATGGCCCTTTGGAAAGGCGGACCATGAAACTTGTAATCGGCTCCTTCGCCCTGGCGCTGATGGTGACGAGCGCAGGCTGCGGAAGCGACGAT
>JASFKY010000154.1:0-8453 GCA_050118395.1 Myxococcales bacterium
TGCCTCTGGTGACGTCTGCTGACGCATCTTTCCCCAATAAATTCGCGGAAAGCGGGGCGCTCTGCGTCCGTTTAGGTTCCAGTGTCCTTTGGATGTGCAGGTTCGAGTCCTGTCCCTCGCACTGAAGTCGTGTCGGGAGTTATCGGACGCGCCCAAAAGGAACATGCTGAGGCCGCTCGGCCAAAGCCTAGGTAAGGTTTAGAAACGCCTCCCAACCGAAATGGACATGAGCGTCACTCGAAGTTGAGTCGCCGTATCGTGCTCGTTCTTCTTCATACGCCTCTTGATCAATACGCCTCCACCTGCGACGACCATGGCTACTCCTGGAATGGTGGCGGCAAGACTGCGCTTGAGTGCTGCAGAAGGATCGCCTCCGCTTCTGCTCAACCAAACAGATGACACGGCAAGCGCGGTGCCCGCCCCGATGAGCGTCCATCCAACGGCGAGTCTTCGTTTCTGTTTCCGCCGAAAGGCTTGGTCTTGAGTTCGTTTCAGCACCGCCGGGGAGGCTTCCGGCCAAGTCGTGGTGAGATCCACTTCGCTTAGGTCATCGGCGCTCCGCGTCTGAGCGTTCACCCCTACGCTCCAGCCCGATGCAGCAGCACAGAGAAAAATCAAGGGCAACTTGAGTCTTGTGAAGACATGAGATCGAAATTCGATCCGGTTGCTACGCTGGAGCTCCGGGTTTGAGATTGCGTTCATTGGGATAAGTAAGTCAATCGAAACTCTTGGGAAGTCTGCTTTCCGCGGAGAGGACTTCTGCGATATCTACGGGAACATACTTGGTGATGATGACTTCGAGCTCGAAGGTAGCGATTGGCGATGGAAGTGTTCCTGAAGATCATTGATGGAGGTCAGATTCTGGCGGGAGAAATGTCCTACCGGAGTCAAGATCCGCTCAAAGTCCCCTTCAGAGCTCAGCCTCCGCGCTAATCGACGCCAGCGTCGATTGAGCATAGTCGGTTGGACGTCCTTTCGTGTCGTCGCAGCGTTCCCGTTGATAGCAGTTCCCGATCCGAGAACCCGCGGTGCGCGCGGCTTCGCGAAGCCGGTAGCGCTAAGCGAACTTCGGGAAGATGAGCCCGCCGCCTGGACAAACCCGATCGACTACTTCACCAGCTCGATCTCGCCCGGCTTCCACTTCTTGTCGAACCAGGGTTCGAGAGGCCCGTACAGACGCAGAATCATGAACCAGCCCTTGCCGGGAATGGTCTGTATCCAGTTGCTCTCCTTGCCCGCTGGAGCCTTCGGGCCGAAGAAAACGTCGACCGAGCCGTCCTCGTTGACGAGCAGATCCTCGTTCTGGCTACTCACGCTGGGAAAGCGCTGATCGGTCTGAACCATCGAGCGAGTCTGGTTGTCATAGACGATCACCGACCAGAAGTCCTTCGCAGGAACGTTCGGGGGCACGTGCAGCTTGTAGTTCTTTCCGCCATCGAACGGGTTGCCGTTCGCGTCTTGTGCGCACCACGGGTATTGGGAGCCTTTGCCAACCATCTTGTCCGCCATGGCCGGCGTGACACCGGTGGCGAAATAGTAAAAGAAAATGGCGCCGTCCAGGTTGGCCACACCGGGTGAAGTCTCAAACTTGTACCCTCCGAAGAAGGGCAGGCGCCACGGCTCGCCCGGATAAAAGAACGCGTCTTTGTCGCGAATTCGGAAGGCGATCGCCCTGGCGGTGACCGCACCGATGTTGGCCGCGTCCGTCAGGATCTTTTTCATGCGTGCATCCGGGTTGAAGGGCTTGCCCTTCTCGATACCGATCGAGGCAAACAGACCGAGCGTTGTCGGATCGCTGCCCTCGCTCGGTTCCTCCTGAATGACCTCGTTCAGGAGAGCCCAGAAAGAGTAGTCGCCGGGTGCCACAAAGTTGGACGGTTTGCCCGAAGCGTTGACGAACTTCATCTTCGGCGGTTTCGCCGCTTCCGAAAGCTGATAGATTTTCAGATATTTCTTGACGGCGTCTACGCCAGGTTTGGTCGAGCCATCGACGAGAAAGGAGCGAATGGGCATCCAGTTGCCGTAGGTGCTCGGCCGAACGACGAAATATCCATCGGGCACCTCATCGCTGTAGCCCGGAGGCAGGATCAAGTATTTGCCCCCTTTGCCCCCGTCCGCGCCGGTGATCCCGACGTCCGCCACCCAGCGATACCAAAAGTCATCGATGAGCCCCAGAATCCCGGGAGGCACCTCCACGACCAGCGGGCCCTTTTTTGTATCTAGCCAAACAAAGCTGTAGATCGTGTTGTCATTCGCCGTCAGTTCGACGGTCTTCGAATCCACGAGGTTTTCCCAAATGACATCGGTCTGGTTCACCGGGCCGAACTCACGGAGCGACGCACGCATGCTCGCCTGATTCACGATCGGGATGCCGAGCAGATACGCCTGGAGAGCGCGCGAGGCATCCAGGTTGTCATAGATTTTTTGTGTGGTCGCGTCGTCTGGGTAACCGTAGTTCAGGTTCAGAGTACCAATCGACGTCTCGACCTCGTCCGGCACCATCACGCCGGGCGCGATGCTTGTGGCCATCTTCATCTTCGCCCGCTCCGCATGCGTTACGGTTGCCCATGACAGGCAAGGCAGAACGACCATGATGAGGCACTTCGTCAACCCGTGTTTCATTTGTAAGTCCCACCTTCTGCCCCAGGCGGGGCTGTTGATTTGGCCGTCCCTTTTGTCTTCTTGCGAAGGTGATCATAAAGCTGAGATGGAACGTCTTCCATGTCTGACAACCCCACATCTTGCCCTCCTCAACTGCATCAGTGTCGTTGCATGTGGCTCAACAACACGCAACGGAGCGCGCAATTCCGCACTTCCCCAACCGATGCCAGGGCAGTACTGGTTTGCAACAACGTCAGTGCGGCCAAGAAGCGTAGTGCTCGCCTGCTCGCTCTCAATCGGGTGTTTTGGCCATCCGTCAGGTCGACAGGGCCCTTGTTCTCACTAGGCTCCCTGTCCGCACGGCGTCAGGTCGGAGCAACGTGGACGCTGGACGGGCAAGCACAGCGGTGCCGCTACCGAATACTCTGAGCTCCGCAAGTCGCCGTGAGCGTACCCGGGACCTGCTCGACCACGAGATCGGTGAGACCGTCGTCAAAGACTCCGTTGGCGGTCACCTGATCGCCATTGATCATCACGACGATCTCGTCGGCCGGACCCCTTGCCGACCAACTCACGCTTGGATTTTCGAAATTTTCGATGTCGTCGAGGTTGACGTCGTAGACGACTCCCTCTCCTTCGAAGCGCTCCTTGCCCGAGTCGTCCATGATATCGACGCTGAGCTGAACGCGAACGCCGTTGCTGTCGTCCTGGATGACGCTGCCGCTAAATGAAAAAACCTGACTTTGGGTTCCGTCGTACCCGAA
The DNA here is from genome assembly GCA_050118395.1 of Myxococcales bacterium. Classification (GTDB taxonomy): domain Bacteria; phylum Myxococcota_A; class Polyangia; order Polyangiales; family Houyiibacteriaceae; genus SG8-38. The sequence continues at coordinate 3,366 of JASFKY010000154.1, forward strand.
TGCACACGCAAACGAGTCGAAATCCCATGTGTCCTCCCCGATGGTGAGCGTCGCGGAGCCAGAGCCAGCCGGCACTCCGCCCGTACCGCCCGTACCACCGGTGCCGCCCATCCCTCCGGTTCCGCCAGTCGTACCTCCGTCATCACCGCAGCCAGCTGCCATGATCCCCAAGCTCAGCAGCGAAAGCGCATATTTGTTTCGTAACCTCATCCCTCCACGGTACGGGCAACCTCGCCCGAGCACAAGGATGAACCCCGCCCAAAGGCTTCCACCGACTTCGGCGGTGGCTGCGGATGTCACACTTGGGCCTGCCTTCAGGGCGCGCTTCACTCCGCGACCGCGGCCAGGTCCCAGCTCCAATTCTCCGTATGGATCTCGATTTCGGCCTCGTCCTCGCGCTCGACCCTCGCGTGGGTCGCGAACCAATCTCGAGGTAGTGACGTCGGCAGCCGCTGTCGCCTGAGAGCACGTGTTTGTAGAGTCGCCCTATCGTGCTCGTTCTTCTTCATATAAATTACGATCACTGCCGTGAGAATATTGCGTCTATCGGTGTGACGACGAAATACATGCGGCACATCGCCGCCGCCCAGCTTGCCCCGAGGAGACCGAAGGCTGTGAAAACTTCGACCGCCGAAACCCGCTCGAATGCCTTCCCGGCCCACCGACCCATCAAATATCCCGACGCAAAGCGAGCTCCGACCGTGCCACAGGGCGTAAGCGGCGAGTTCAGCCGGTCATTCGACGATCGTTTGTGGCTTTTTACCCGTCATTGGGAGCCCCCTGATGATCAGCCGGTGAAGGCCACCTTGATCATCCATCACGGAACGGTGGACCACAGCGGCGCCTATCAGGAGCTCGGCGAACGTCTCGCCCGGGAAGGCATCGCCGTTTTCGCCCCGGACATGAGGGGATGGGGCCTGAGCGACGGCGAGCCCATGTACATCGATGACATGGCCACATCGGTCCGCGATATCGTCTCCCATTACGAGCGCATCCATCGCTCGGATCCGTACGGCGGAGTCCGTGCCCGCTTTCTGCTCGGCAAATCCATCGGCGGGCTCATCGGGGCCATGACGGTGGCATCGCATCCGGATCTGTTCAGCGGATTGATCGGGCTTTCCGGCGCATTCCAGATCGATCCGGCACAGGTGCCGCCCGCGCCGATCCTCACGATTCTGAGAGTGCTTGCCAGGATGTTCCCCAAGAAAGGATTCCGCCGGCCTTTCGATCCCAGGCTGATCACGAGTGACCCGGACGCCTTGCGCAAATGGGAAGAAGACCCCTTGGCGTCCAAGCAAAAGCTCACCTTGGCCTACGCGGTGGAATTCATCCGCTGTCAAACTCTGCTTCCCGAGCTGGTCTCCGCCATCGAGATTCCGATGCTGATGCAGTGGGGAAGCGGGGACGAGGTTGTCACCCTGGCCGGACACGAGATGATGATCGAAGATTCCGCGAGCACCGACACCACCCTCGAGATTTACGAGGGTGGCTATCACAATCTGCTCAGCGAACCCGCTCTGAAAGACCAGGTCATCGCCGACATTCAGGAATGGATCATCAGACACAGCCAGCAGCCGTGAGCCGACAGCTATCGACCCGTCTGTTGGTTGCCGTCAGCCATGGCTTCGATCTCGGCTATAGTGGCGCGCGATGAACGCGTATTCAAAATGGTTCGGTTGCTTGATGGCAGCTTTCATCCTCGCAGGTTGTGGCTCCGGTTCGGACGGATCGGGTGGTATCGGGGGTTCGGCCGGGAGCGGGGGTGCGGGTGGCGACGCCGGGGCGGATCGCCTGGTCGTTACGGCTGACTGGTTGAACCAATCGTTGACGCTTTTCGACTACGAGCTCTTGGTTGATGGGCAAAGCGACGCCGCTGCGGCTCGAATTGGCACCATCGACCTTTCGAGCTGGGAACCCGGGCCCATCGAGCTCGAGGTCACCCCCGACGGCCGGACGGCAGTCGTCTCGGTCGGTCCGGCGTTCTTCGACGGAGACGAAGTGACCAACACGCTCATCGGCTCGCCCGATGTGCCACCGGGAGGTGCGCTCCTCATCGTGGACCTCGTTTCGGAACGAGTCACGCAGGTGCCGACGGAGTCTATCCCGCTCGGCATCGCCATCAGCAGCGACGGCGCGCTCGCCTACATCGCCAACTACGGCACGATCGATGAGCCCGGAGACACGCTCTCCATCGTCGATGTGCCACAGGCGAGCGTGATGCAGCAAATCGTGCTCGGCGGACGGCCTGAGCAAGTCGCGCTCAGCCCGGACGGCAGCCTCGGCGTCGTCAACATCGCCGGCTCGAGCGGCGGCATCCGCGTTTTCGAAACCAGCGACGTGGCCGGTACGCTCAGCCCGTTGCTGCCCACCGGCAACGACCCGTCCGACGTCACGTTTCTCGACGACTCGACGCGGGTGGTCGTCGCCAATAGCCTTGGCTTGGACGTAACCTTGGTCGACACTTCGGATCCAAGCGCTCCCGCGGTGATTGGAAGCTTCGCGATCGAGGGTGGTTTCCCCTACGGAGTCACCTATGTGCCGACCCGCGATCAGATCGTCGCGCCAACCGGCACAGGCTCGAATCTGGTCACGATCGGCGTGCAGGGCAACCGTCTGATCCCGTCGGCGCCCCAACCCCTACCAGGCGGTGCGTTTCCTCTGGGCGCCGCGGTCGACTCGACCGGAAGCTTTGCTTTCATCGCGCACATCGCCGACAAGAACCTCTCGATCGTCGATCTGGAAACGGGCGAGTCACGGGCGATTGCATGGCTCGAAAGCCCAGGACCCGCCTACGTCGCCCTCCAACCATGAGCTCGTGCCTCGGTCGAGGTTAGCAATGACCGCTCACGATGTGGTGAGCGCAGATTCCGACGGCTAGGCAACCCACCCAGCTCATGGACATCGGTAAATCGGCCCGAACTCGAACGTGACCTCGGTGTAGTAAAGGCCGTCCAGGGGTTCGGAGGAAAGCCAGGCGGCGGGAGCAACCGGCACGGTGAGCGTCTGACCATCGTAGAGAAACTCGCCCTCTCGTAGCGAGTCGCAACGGCTACTGCGGTCGACGAGGTCAGTGCGCGAAACCTCAGTCGACCAGGACCTGGCAGTCGAGGGTGCAGGCCGAGCCCGGCGTGCCGTTCTGATCGCCGGCATCGCAGGACTCTCCGAGGTCGGGCTGACGGATTCCATCGCCGCAAAACGGTCCCGTCGTGCAGTCCGGGTTGCAGCCATCCGCCCCGCCCAGATTTTCGCCGTTGTCGCATTCCTCGAACTGCTCTTGGATGATGCCGTCGCCACAATGCGGGCCGAGACCCGTGCACGTCGCGTTGCAATGCCCGTACTCCCCGGTGTTTTGATCGGCGCCGTCGTCGCAAAGCTCGAAGCGCGTTCGAATGCCATCGCCGCAGGTGAACGCACACTCCGAGCGCTCGGTGACGAAACCGTCGAGCGTGAGCTCGAAGTTCGACTGTGTCACGTGTCGCTCTGCATGGAAGATCGCGACCTCGTACACCCCGCCAACCTGGAGACCCAGGTCTGCGATGCACGCATCGACGATGGCCTGACGCGCGGTGCTGCCGTCGGTAACCGTGGGATCGAAGCTCATCACCCCAGAGATGGCCGGATGAATTCCCCCGATGTCCATGCAGAGGCGGCCGTCGACGAAGACCCAAAGGTCGTCGTCACCTTGAAAGCGAAGCACCTCGTCCCCTTGATAGACGAAGAAATAGTGCACCTCGGTGGTGAAGCCGAAGTTGTGGCCATCGGTCAGTGGAAGCTCCTGTAGAGGCGGCGCTACGAGCTCCCAGCCGAGATCGTCGAGCGGGAAGAACGACGAGCTGCTGAATCTGTAGCGATTGGGAAAGCTCATCGGATTGGGCCGGGTGAGCGTCAGCTCCTGGACTATCTCGATGTTGCCGTCGGCCACCAGGCTCGGGCTCGTGCGGTACCAAGCGGCAAAGGACGTGTCACTTTGGGGGAACCCGCCGGTACCGACTCCGTCGGCGCTGGCATTCCAAACCGGCTTGGCTTCGATGTCCAAGTAGTCCTCGGTGATGCCAAGGTGCGTCCCCGTCGATGGCGGGTTGAAGTCCGGGTTGAAGGTCGGCTCCACGTTGGTACCCGACTGTTGACTTCGGAAGTCTCGGAAGATCACGGGCACGACGAACTGATCGGGCAGCTCGCTTGCGACGGTCACACAACGAAACCCGCCCTCGATTTCACAAGTCGAGGAACAGCCGTCACCATCGGCGGTGTTGCCGTCATCGCAGGCTTCATCCGTACCCGGGAGGATCACGCCGTCGCCACAAACCGACTGACAGCTGCCCCCGGCGCAGCTCGGTTCGTTCTCGCAGTGGATCCCACAGCCATCGAAGGGGGTGACGTTCCCATCGTCGCATTGTTCAGTGCCCTGGAGTACGCCGTCGCCACAGGTCGTCGTCGTGCACGACTGATTTGGAGTGTTGCAGGTGTAGCCGTCCTCGAGGCGACATTCCGATGAGCACCCATCATTGCTTTCGGCGTTTCCGTCGTCGCATTGCTCGAAACCGGCGACGAGCCCATCGCCACATTCCGCGGCGCCACAGGCGACGCCCGGTTGAAGACAAACCCACCCCGCTTCGAGCTGGCAGTCGGCGCTACAACCGTCAGAGCCGGTCGCGTTGTTGTCGTCGCACTGCTCGGGGGGGTCGATCCGAGAGTCGCCACACACGACGGGCACGCACGCCGCACCCGGGACCGGGCATCGGTAGTCTTGTTCGATGCGCATGCAGTCCGCAGCGCAACCGTCCGCGCCTCGGCGATTTCCATCATCGCATGCCTCGGTCGATTGACGGACCCCGTCGCCGCAATCATCGGTCGGATCGATGCCACCCGTGCCGCCGTCCCCGCCAATGCCCGCACCACCACCGCCTCCGCCGACGGCGCCCGCTTCGCCACCCGTGCCGGCCGCTCCCCCAGAGCCTCCGGGATTCATCCGATCGTTGCCGATCCCGTCTCCCCCGCAGCCCGCCATTCCCAGGACCAGGACCAGCACCAGGGGCAAAGTTCGATATAAGTGCATTTTTACATTATAAACAAACAGAGCTGAACAAG
>JASFKY010000155.1:0-8387 GCA_050118395.1 Myxococcales bacterium
ACGGAGCGCTGCGACGACTCCCTCGGCACGGGCTTGCGCGGGCACGAGGTCCGCTCGGAGGCCCCGGTCCAGCAGGGCGGCCTCCGTTTTGGCGCCGATCGCGCAGACCTTGGCTCCGTGGAGCGCCCTCGCGTCGAGCCCCGCCGCCGCGATCGCCGTGAAGATGCTCTCGACGGTATTCGCGCTGGTGAACAAGACCCAGTCATACGTATGGAGGCGATGGACCGCGTCGCGTACGGGGTTCGGGTCTGCCGGCGGAGCAATGCGGATCGTGGGCGCCAAAATCGGCTGGGCGCCCTCGTCACGGAGCAATGCGGCGAGCGAGCGGGCCTGATGCACGGCGCGGGTCACCAGGACGCGCTTGCCAAACAGGGGTTTGGTGTCGAACCAGCGCAGGTGTTCGCGCAGGCGCACGACGTCCCCGATGATGGTCAATGCGGGAAGCCCCATGTGAGCCTCGAAAGCAAGCTGGTGGATGTCGCCGAGCGTTCCCACGACGGTGCGTTGCTTGGGCAGGGACGCCCACTGGACGACGGCTGCCGGCGTGTCGGCGGAGCGGCCGTGCTCGATCAGGAGCTTGGCAAGCGAGTCAAGCTTTCGCATACCCATGAAGATCACCAGCGTCTGCGTGGCGGTCGCGAGCTTGGACCAGTCGTGGCCCGTCCGATCCTTTTGTACCGACTCGGTGGCCGTCACGTATGCCACGCTCGAGGAAAGCTCGCGGTGCGTGAGTGAAAGCCCGGCGTAGGCCGTCGCGGCAAGGGGCGAGGGCACTCCAGGAACGACCTCGAACGGAATTCCCTCCGACGCCAAGAGCTCCGCTTCCTCGGAGCCGCGCCCGAAGAGGTAAGGGTCTCCTCCTTTCAAACGCACGACGGTCTTTCCTTGGCGCGCGGCTCGTACGAGGCGCTCGTTGATCTCGGCTTGCCGCTGACTCACCCGGCCGGCGCGCTTTCCGACGAAAATCAGCTCGCATCCGGGCTTAACGGCCTCGAGTTGATCCGGATGCACGAGCGCGTCGTACAACACCACGTCCGCCTCGCGCAGCCTCCGCAAACCGCGGGCCGTGATCAGCTCGGGATCCCCGGGCCCGGCACCCACCAAGTAGACTGTCCCGGGCACGGACATGCCGCTCAGGTCTCGCCAGAGCCCTTGGGTGGAATGATCTGCTCGGTTTCGACCGAGCCACCCCGCTTCTTGCGTTTTTGGACTGCGCGCGCACGCACTTGGGGACGGATCCCGCCAGCGTCGTTTGGAATGAAGCGGATTTCCGTTTTCACCTCGAAGGAAAGGGCGGTGAGCGCTCGGTAGAATTCATTTGCAATATCCGTCGCCTCCAAGAAATCGCGCACTTCCTTGGCCACGCCCCGCACCAGCGCGTTCTTGGTCTCGTCGACCGACGCAAAGATGTATCCGATGAGCTCTTTCGGCAGCCGTCCGTCTTGTGTGACACCCCGCAACGCGCTGTCTGCGCTTCGAAGCGTACCTACACCGGCTTCGATGCCTTTTTCGACGGCTTTGCGAAGCGCGTCACGAAGAACACCTTCGGACCAACGGCGTTCTCGCTCCCCTTCGGAAGACATCGCTTCGTCGAATTCGTCAGACATCGTCGTTACACCATTTCAGGACCCTCGCTGGCTCCACGCCCGGAGCATACCTCATCGCCGACGGGAGTGCAGTTTCGACGAACATCCGACGACCCGCCGCGACCCTTTCCTGAAACTGCGTGTCTTGCTTTCAAAAATGCGAGCGGCTATACGAATGCAGATGGGTCGATTGCCATGCACGGTCGAAGAGCTCTGGGCGCAGGCGGAAGAAGCGCTCGAGACGTCGTCCAAGCGTGCAGAGGCTCTTCTGAACCGCCTGGTGTCGGTGGCCGAGGAGGGCAGTGACGCGTCGCTCTTCGCCTATCGCCATTTGGCCGAGCTGGAGCTGGAGAGGAATCCTTGGAAAGCGGCGTTGCACCTACGCCGGTTGCTCGCGCACTCGAGCGAAGACGACATCGTGCACGCCCTGATGGGGCTTTGTCATGCTCTGCTCGGGAACTATCGCGTAGCGGTTGCCTCCTATCGCGAAGCATCGCACATCGCGCCGCAGACCCCTTGGTACCATCACAATTTGGGGCACTTGATGGACGTAGCGCTCGATGACCCGGCCGGCGCAGAGCGCCATCTCCGGCGCGCATTCGAGCTCGAGCCCGAGCACGATGAAATCATCGGCTCGCTCGCGCATTGTGTGGCGCGTTTGGGGGAGCTCGACGAAGCAGCGCATTTGGCCGAGCTCGCCTACGAAAAGGGGCCTTGCAATCCCGACCACCGCGCGCTGCTCGAGTGGATTCGAACCGGCGCTACCGATGCGCCGACCGCCACTGCGAATCTTCGTCGCCCTCCTGCGGATCGAGTAGCCGAAACGGTTCAGCGGAAAATGGCGGAAGCAGGCTTCTCCCGTGCGCAGATCGAGCGTGCCACGCAGCTGTGGTTGGACATGCAAGCCCACTGTGCGCTGCGTGTCACCAAGCCCGAGGTCCTGGCGGCCGCGTTGGAATACGCCATCGCGATGGTCGATCGAAGAGCAGGGTGCACCCAAGCCGAGGTGGCGCGTCGATATGGTGTGGCGCCTGCGTCCGTCTCCGCTCGGTTTGCTCAAATTCGAAATGCCCTCGCTTTGCGCCCCGGCGATCCTCGCTACGCGGCATCTCGCTGAAAACTGGCCCGCCGATCCGGAATTGCCTATCGGTCGATCATGCGTTCGCTTCCCAGCGCGACCATGGTGTCCCGAATTCTGATCGGGCTCGATCGGGCGCGTGTGAGCGGTGCTCTCCGTGTGGACGGTGAAGGTCGCCAGGCGACCTTTTGGCTCGAGTCAGGAGAAGTGGTGGCAGCCAACGTGGACCGTCGCGTCGCCACGTCACAGCGTCACGTTGTCGAGCACGTGCTTCAGGTCTGTCGATGGGAGGATTTGAGGCTTCGCTTGGCGCTTGGGTCCAACCACGTGACATGGTGGCGCCTCGCCCAGCCCCTCGCTGCCCGACTGCCTGCGCTCGACACGATGCGAGTTGCGGTCGATTTGGCCGATGCGACGGAGGTGCAGGCCGAGCTAGCCGGTGGGGTCTACCAGCTGACCGAAGCAGGGGGGCTTCTGCTGCAAGGAGTGGGCCTCCATCCGGAGGAGGAGGCGGTGCTGCCATGGCTCCGTGGCGGGGTGCGAGCGGAGGAGATCCCGCGGCTACCCGGTTGCGGGCCCGAAGCTTGTCGCTTCGTCTGGCTGCTCAAACTGGTCGGAGCGGTGGCTCGGAAGGCGGGTGGCTCCTCGTATCCGCTGTTGCTCCGCAAACGACGCGAGCTGCGCCGTCACGTCACGGCTCATGCCCTACTCGACTTGCCCGAAGGCGCCAATCGGAGGGAGGCGCGCCTGGCTCTGCGCAAGCTCGTGGGCGAGTTGCACCCCGATCGCTTCGGAGAGGGCGCTCCGCCCGAGCTCAGGCGGGTCTCTGGAGAAATCGTCACCGCGCTGGTCCAGGCCGAGTCGACGATCGCGATGAGAGCCGTCAAGTGAGGCTCATTCGGTTCGTTGATACACATGAAGGATGGTGGCCTGCTCCCAGCCTTCTGGGCCGATGGTCGCCTGCCGCTCGAAAGTGGATTGCACGCCGTCCCCGTCGAGGTCGCCCACGGCTCGAAACGAGACGGCGCCGGCGGCTTCCGGTCCGAGCAATCCGCAGCCGTCCACGCTCGGGATGAAGCTGTAACTGTACCGCACCGGGCGGTCCGGTTGGAACCCGAGTGCTTGCCACGTTTGGTGGCCGGGGGTTTCAGGCGAATGGAAGTCGACCGGCTCCGCATCGACGGTCGGCTCGAGGGGCGTCGGACCCGCTGCGACTGGCAAGCAATGGCTCTGGCCCGACTGCCAGGTGGTTCCGTAATAGGCCGCGGCACGCGCGCTCATCTCCTCAAGCATCTCCGATGCCTCGTCGATCTTGTTGGTGCGTAGGCGACGCACGAAGGTCGGTACGAAGATGGCGAGCACGGTGCCGAGCAGGCACGACAACAAGGCCGCTTCGAACAGGCTCAGTCTGGGGCCACTGCGAGGCAAGGCTCGAGCACTGTGTGAGCCGCTTCTCCCTTTGGCAAGACGCTAACTCGCGTCGTCCAATCCCTGCGCTGGGACGATGGGATCGGCGACGAAGAAATACAAGGTCGAGGGCAGGTAGGGAAACTCTTTGCGCCTGCGCTCTTCGAATTCCTCGTTGGCGCGCCGAAAGGCTTCCGCGTAGGCCTCGCTTCGAAGTTGGGCGAGCCGAACCTCGATCTGTGCTTTGACCCGTGGGTCTCGGACGATGGCGTACATTTCTTCGAGGTGACGCAGCTCTCGATCCTTTTCGCCGAGCTTTCGAAGAGCGGTGGCGTTGGTCAAGACCAACCACGGGGGTCCGGCACCGAGGCGTGCGGCCGCCAACATGTAGTCATTGGCCTCGGCGCTCAGACGTTCTCGACGCGGGTCGCTCTTGGGGAGATTCGGTAGGAGCTCATACGCGATCGTGGCCCCTGCATCCCATGCGAGCCGGCCGTCGTCCGGAAAACGCTCCACACCGCGTCTGAGCACGTCGATCGCGCGCTCGATGAACTCCGGAGGGCTGCCGGTTGGCGTGTACACACCTGCCACCCCCACCCAGCGGTAGACGCGCTTGAAGTCCGGATCGAGCGCCAGCATGGCGTCGCCGTAGTTGAACACGTGCTTCACCGCGCCCCGGTTTTCGAATTCATCGCCAAAATAAATCAGGGCGCTACGCCATATAAATTGGGCGAGCGCACGCCGGTAGCCTAGGCTCATGACCTGTAGCCAAGTGGGGGGAGGCAGATAGTAGATGTCCTCGTAGGTCCGCGTGGCCAGATAGTGCTGCATCGATCGGCTGCGAAGCGAGTAGATGCCTCCGATCAGTCCGAGCATTGCGAAAAGCACGATGATTCGCCTCCAGCCATGCATGTGTGGAGTATATCGAAAAACGGGCCGGCCCCCTTAAATGCAAGAGGCCGCGACTTGCGTCGCGGCCTTTGCGCGTCGTTTTCGAGCTTGGATTACTCGAGCGGATTGGTGGTGAAGATGCCAGGGGCGCGGTAAAGCGCGTTGTCCGGATTCGTGCCCGCGGCCAGCTCGAAGGTCGACTCCACGTCGTCATTGTCGAGGTCGCCGATGGCTTGGAACTTATAGGTATTGGTCTCGTTGATGGTGTGGCCGCAGTTGCTCGTGCCATCTTGCTCGACGACCCAGTACTCGTAGTAGAGCGGATCAGCCGGGGCAAAGTTGAGCGCCGTGTAGGAGGCAGCGTCGGTCTCGCCCTGCCAGTTGACGACGTACTTGGCGTCGGTGGCGTCCCAGCTCGGGGTGGCGCTGTCCACCGTGCAGTGCGTCGACGCCGCGGCCGAGGAGCCGGCGCTGACCACGCCCTGCTGCCAGTTCTCCGCCTCGTAGTACGCGGCCGCGCCCTGGAAGAGCGACTTGAGGTTTGAACCCGCCTCCGAGGTCTTGGAGCGCTTCACGTAGTTGATGAAAGCCGGGATCGCGATCGCGGCCAGGATGCCGATGATGGCGACGACGATCATCAGCTCGATGAGGGTGAAACCCTCTTTCTTCGAGAATAGCTTGTTCATTGTTTTCGTTTCCCTTCCCCCGGGCTTCGTGCCCGCTTGATCCAGAGTTGCCCTAGTGCCTTGCAATGGGCGTGCCGATTGTGGCGAAGAGGCGCTCGAAGCTGAAATTATTGGCAAATCCGTCGACCGCCCCGACATGCGGGAAGGGCTGAAACGACCAATCTCGTCACCTGGAGGTGACGCAAATTGTCACTCCCAGCCACCTTTTGCAGTAGCACTGTTATAGATGTGCGTGGATTGGGAGTAGATTTCGAGGAAGAACGTCTCGCCGTCCTCGTCCAGGTCTCCCTGTGCTCGCGCGACGAACCAGTGGTCGTCGTTGTCGAGATTCGTTCCCGTTGGAACTGGGTCCCCAGGCGCTCCCGCCACCGTTGCGTACTGAAATCGAATGGGTGCATCCGGCTCGGCGCCTAACTGGTCCCACTTGGCGGTGGTTACCCACATCACGGGGTCGACGCCAGGAATGCTCGACGGGTTGAAGTCCGACGTCAAATCGACGCTCACGTCGCAGTACTGTCCGAACTCGTTCCGATAGGACTCCTGGCGCTGCTTGATCTCACTGAGGAAGTTCGACGCCTCGGTCACCCGCGCTTTGTAGATGTACGAAGTGAAGCTCGGGATGGCCAGGGTCGCCAGGACGCCGATGATGACCACTGCGATCATGAGCTCGGTGACGGTGAAGCCTCGATTTCGTCTCATTCCCAGCCTCCTCGGCCCACGGCGCTGTTGTACATGACTCTGGAGTCGGAATAGACCTCCAGGATGAATTTTTGACCATCGCCATCGAGGTCCCCTTCGGCCTGGGCTGCATACCAAAACGTGGTGTTGTCGAGATTGCTATTGGTGGGAGGGGTGCTTCCCGGCATGCCAGCGACCGTCGCATAGCGAAATCGCACCGGCCCGGGCGGGCTGAGGCCGAGCTCCTCCCAACCCGACGAGCTCGGCCATGGGACGGCCTGAACGCCGGGCAGTGTCGAAGGCGTGTAGGTGGCCGAGCTCCAATCCCCACTACCGCTGACGGCGGCATAGTTGCCGAAGCGGCTTCGATAGGCTTCCTGGCGCGTCTTGATCTCGGAGAGGATCCTCACGGCCTCGTTCACGCGCCCTCGATATACGTAGCTCTTGAACGTGGGGATGGCGAGGGCCGCCAAAATGCCGACGATGGCGACGCCGATCAGCAGCTCGATAGTGGTGAAACCGTTGCTTTTCGGGCAGTGCGACACGAATCTTCTCCAACGCTTACTATATCAATCGCCGGCCGTATCGCCCACCTCGGGCTCGATGTGCTTTGCCAAACGATATCGAAACTGCCGAAAGCTCATCCCAAGCAGCTCCGCCGCCTTCTTGCGGACGCCCCCAGCCTGGTCGAGCGCTCGGAACAGGAGCTCGCGCTCGACCTGGGTGAGGTACTCGTCGAGGGCGAAGCTGCCTTCGGGAATGTGTGACACGTGGGCCGATTTGCGCGAAGGATGTGTATCGCCGAGGTCCTCGCGTTGCACCACGTTGCCTCGGGCCAGGGTCACGCCGCGTTCGATGATGTTCTCGAGCTCGCGGACGTTGCCCGCATACGATTGCTGAGCCAGCCAACGCATGGCCTCCGATGAAAGCTCGAGGCGCCGTCCCTGCAGCGCGGCATGCTTGTGTAAGAAGTATTCCGCCAAAATGGGGATGTCCTCGGCCCGTTCACGCAGGGGGGGGACCTCGATTCGAATCACGTTGAGGCGGTAGAACAGATCTTCTCGAAAGGTGCCCGCGGTGACTTCCTGCTCGACGTCGCGGTTGGTCGCAGCAAGCACGCGCACGTCGACTTCCACCTCGGTGCTGCCTCCTACCGGGCGCACCTTGCGGTCTTGCAGCACACGCAGAAGCTTGACCTGCAGCGGAGGCGGAAGCTCGCCGACCTCGTCCAAGAACAGCGTGCCGCCATTGGCAGCGCGGAAGAGACCTTCCTTCGACGCCGTGGCGCCGGTGAATGCCCCCTTGACGTGCCCGAACAGCTCGCTTTCGATCAGGTTTTCCGGAACGGCGCCACAGTTGAGCACCACGAATGGCTTTTCGGCACGGGGGCTTTGAAAGTGAAGGGCGCGGGCCACCATCTCTTTTCCCGTGCCACTCTCGCCGGTAATCAAGACGCTGGTCGTGGAGCTCGCCACCCGCTTGATCAAGTCACGGAGGCGCTCCATCGCCTCGCTCTTTCCGATGAGCTGACCTTCGGTCCATCGTGATTTGACCTGCGCCCGCAGGGTTTCGTTTTCGGCGACGATGTCGTGCTTTTCGAGCGCCTTTTCGACGGTCGCCAACAGCTCGTGATTCCGGAAGGGCTTCTGCACGTAATCGTACGCCCCTTTGCGCATGGCCTCGACGGCCTGCTCGGTCGTGGCGTACGCGGTAATCATGAGAATCTGCGTGTCCTTGGACCTTGCTCGGACCGCATCGAGCACTTCCATGCCCGTTCCGTCGGGCATGACCAGATCCGTGATCACCACGTCGTAGGGCTCCACGCGGATCAGGCGATCGCAGGCCGTGTGCACCCCATCGACCACATCGACACGATATCCCTCGCGACGCAGCAAGATTTGCAGCATTTCGCGAAGGCTGGCTTCGTCGTCGCAAACGAGAATTCGCGCAGACATTCTTGACTCCCCACCACCATCCTACGTCAAAACGGCGAGGCAGCCACGAGACCGGCGCGATTCAGCTGAAGCCGGCTCGTCTGGCGCCGCCTCCGCTCGGAGGCCG
>JASFKY010000156.1:0-8347 GCA_050118395.1 Myxococcales bacterium
CGTCGATCCTTTGCACGTCGTCGGGCAGCGGTGGGACACCGTGTCGGTCGAGCAGTTCGTTGATCCACTTGCGATGCGCCGGCGTGATCATCTGCTCGAGCTGCTCCTTGGTGATGTCTCCTTGCTCCTTGCCGATGTACTTGGCCGGAATGACGGTATCGACGCCATAGGGTTTGCCGTCGACGTGCTCGTCGATCCACTTCAGCTCGAGCTCGAGCTGCTCCGGGCTGTACGCCACGGCCCCCAGCACCCCGAGCCCCCCGGCCCGGCTCACGGCCGCGACCACGTCTCGGCAATGACTAAACGCAAAAATCGGAAACTCGATGCCCAGCCGCTTACAAATTTCAGTCTTCATGCCTTCACCCAGGAATAGAACGTGTTCTAGTTTGCTGGACGGGCAACCGTCGGTCAATCGGAAAAAGCGGCCCCACCGGAATGAACCGTTTGTGGCGGTCGGGGAACAGCATGGTGGTTCGTCCGGTCTCGGCAAGCAGCGAAGCGGTGAAGTTGTCGTCGGCCTCGAGCTCCCATTCGCTTAGCCGCGTCACATGCAGCCGCTCGACCCTTCGCTATTTCCGCTGTCGCTCCCGCACCCCACGAGCACCATCGTCGCGCTCGAAATCAAAGCCGAGATCCCTGTTCGCATGACACCTCCTGACGGCCGGGCTGACCCGGATCGGGGCCTATTGGTACGCGGGTGCGCCCTGGAGGTCAACGGTGATAGCCTCCAACGAGGGAGGAGACGCGCTGAGTAGGCAGGATCGATTTTGGTTGGGCGCATGCGCGCTGCTCGCATTGGTGGTTTGGGGTCTCGGTTGGCTGAGTCCCGCCGAATTCATGGACGCCGATTTCCCGTTCATCGTCGAAAACGATGCGACCTGGGCATCGGCATGGACCCAAGACTCGTATCGCGCAGTGGGCCTGAGCGAAGCGCCACCCATCACCTACGAACCCCTCGGCATCACGCTACTCGGCACCCTCGGAAAAACCCTCGGAGCAAGCTCGCCGCTTCCCTATCGAGTGCTTGCCACCCTTTTTCATGCGCTCAATGCGGCGTTGCTTGCCCTCTGGTTGCGCCGTCTCGGTTTGAGCACCGCACGCTCGGTGACGGCCGCGTCACTTTGGAGCCTGATGCCGATCCATGCGGAGGTGATGTACTGGGCGTCGGCATCGCTCGATGTGATGGCAAGCTGTGCGCTCCTTGGCGCTTTGGTGCTCGCCGCCCGGCCCTCTGTCGCTGCGAGGCTCGGCGCCATCGGTATCTGGACGCTGTCGTTCCTGCTGAAAGAGGCGCTGGTTTGCGGTTCGATCGCTTTGCTCCTGACCATGGCCTACGCCCCAGTGCAACCGGAGGGTGAAAAAGAAGCCGCCAGGCCCCCGCTCGGTTTGCCCGCCATGGTCGGCGGGCTCGTGCTCGCCGCGTGGTGGACCGCACGTTCGCTCGCGGGTGCCCAGGCGCCGGCGAACGTGCCGCTGCACTGGAGCGCGCTCGGCGCATCGTTTGGAGAAGCGATCGCGCGAGCGGTGGGCCTCGGCGAACAGTTTCGTGCGGCAGGCGCGCCCCTTCACGGGATGACCTGGATCGCCGCGGCCGCCCTCGTCGCGACAGCCTGGTATGCATGGCAAGCGTCACGACACCCCGCGCACGTGATGGTGCCGGTGTTCTCGCTGAGCGTGATCGCCGTGGCGCAGGTGTTGCTCGGCCAAAGCGAGGTGGGGTTTGTGGTCGACCCGGATCGCTTCTTCTATCTCGCAGTCAGTTTCATTCCCGTCACCGCCGTGTGTGCCTGGAACCCGCCCGCGGAACGCTCCATCCGGGATCAATCCATTGCCATCGTGACGGTCGGGGTTTTGCTGACCGTGTGGGCCTGGAGCGACATCGAGGCGCGCGAAAGCTACGAAAGCTTCGATGCGATGTTGACGCGGGAGATTCGGATTGGGCGTGCATCGCCGAACGTCTATTTGCTACGCGGACTCGAACGCATGAAGCGCGATGATCCTTGCGCGGCAGAGATGGACTTTCGTTACTCGTTTGCGCTCGCCATCGAACGCGAGGATCGCGAGCGCGCGCGAGAGCTTGGCATCGACGCCTTGAAAGCATGCTCGGATGCCAAGGCCGCTGCCATTCAGTCCCGGCGCGGAGCGCCCGAGACGACACCTTGATCACCAAACGTCATGCGCGGGCGCCGGGGGCCGGCAACACACCGCCCACCTCGAATATCTCCCGTGAGAAGCTCGAATGATGTCGCACGACTGCCGGCCCCGGACGCAGCTCGACACGCGCTCGGGTGGCAATGCAGGTCCATTGCTCGGCATGCAGTGGTTTTTTGGTCGTGAACACCGGCTCGAACAGGCCGAGGTTGGCGCCTCGGTGAGGGTCGCGTGCCGAAACGAACCGAACCGCTGCCATGCCGGCGTCCCGAAGCGCCTTGCCGAGCGGCTGTGAGTCCGCGTAGCTGATCGGGGATGAGATTCGATCGGTGAATACGTCGAACGGCGGACGGGTGAGGTCTGCGGCCTTTCTCGTCGAGATGCGAGCTTGAAAGACGGTCAGCGGCCTGATCAGAGGCGATAGATCCGCCTCGGTGCCTTCGAGGAAAAGAAGAACGTAATACGCCTTTTCGGCAAACACGGTTGCCTGCGCCTCGGCCGCGTAGAAGATCCCGCGCTCCGCCCGTGTGCCAAACCGCGATCCGTAACGCAAAGGCGGGTAACGAAACGGGGTCGCAAGGAGATAGTGAAGACCTTGGAATCGTCTGCCGACGGGCCAGGGCGGTTTGACCGAGTCGATCAAGGCTTCGAGGATCTCTTGCTCGTCGCCGGAATCGACCAGCTTTCGTGTCGAGGTCGCGTGCTGCGATTCGACGGCGCGCCACCATGCGCCGCCCAGCCTGCACGGCTCAAATCGTTCCGCGCATCGCGTCCAGATACTCGGCGACATCGACCAGGCCCTCGATCTTTTTCATACGACGAAGCGGCACGCCGCCGAGGTGATGGTTTTCGGCATGAAGCCAGGCTTTGGCATGCGCTTCATTGCCGCCCACCAGAGCATCGAGACTTCGAAAGACGCGCAAGAACAGGAGCGCGAGCTCTCCTTCCTTGGTACGGAGCGGAATCGGACCGCGCTTGCCGTTCCGGATTCGTGAAAGCGTGGACTCGCTGGTTCCGACGATTTTGGCGAGATCGGCGGACGACAGACCCAGCCGCTCCGCAGCGCGAAACAAGGCTTTGCTGACCACGCCCGCCTCGTCGGGCATGCTCTTGGCAACGGCCACGGCCATCCAGGCCTCCTTTCAATAGCAAGAATAATGCATAAATCTTGCTAGTGCAAGAGGCGCCGCGGACGCGGCAATGAAAAATCTTTTGATTGCAAGCAGTTGCCTTGGGACACCGCTCCGCCCCAAGGCCGCTCGCTTTTTGGAACGATGGAGGCCGTCATGGAGCCGAGGGGCTGGTCCGCCCAGGCAAGGAGCGCCTCCGTGCTTTCGGCTGCCAAGACGAATACTTCGTCTTCGACCGCAATTGCCGACCAGGCATGGACCAATGCGTCCCTGTTGACCTGGTCCTCCAACAGCAGCGCGGTCACCGGATGACCGAGCTCGACGCGCCAGACCGCGGCCACCACGTCGGAGCCGTTTTGATAGATGGCAAGCGTGTCGCCGAGCCACCCCAGAGCGACCGCCAACGCTGTTTGATCGTCGACGCCCCGGCGCCGAAGAAAACCGTACACATACCAAGCCCCGAAACGGTTCTCCACTTGGAGCTCGTACCCGTCCACCGGCGCGGGGTGAGCGGTGGTTGGGAATTGAAATGCCGGCAGCGCGGCCCCGAGGCCATCCATGACCTCGACCGTCGTCCCGGGAGGCGACTCGAAGGCGACGGCTCGGGCTGCCAGTCCCCCGGACAACGTCGTCTCCGTCATGAACCAAAAGCCGTACGAGTAGGGGAAGCCCGACGCAGAGTCGATCAAGGCAACTTCCGGGTCCGCCGCGACCTTTCGCTCCTCGAGCCTTCGCTCCTGATGCATCCCCTCCCAGTCGATCTCTTCGGGCAAATAGTCGAGTTGATCGTATGCCCATGCGAAGGAAGTGTGCATCGCATCACCTTCGATCACGCTCCGAACGCCGATGACGCCATCCTCGGTGCGTGCATTGGCTGTCACCTGATCGAGGTCGAACTGGTTGTCTTGAATCGCATGGGTCAGCTCGTGGGCCAAAAGGGTCTGTGCGTTGATGTCTTCGTAGTCCCGATCGATGACGGTGATGGAGCGGCTGCCTCGGCTGTAATAGGCGGCAATCTGGTTGATGAAATAGTCGGCCTGCGTGGCGGCCACGCTTTCTGAGGCCTCCGGGATGAAGCCCAGCAATCGAAGACCGCGGCTGGTCGCATCGTCCCCGCTGAGATCGTCGACATTGAGCCCACTCCGAACTTCCTGGGCATGTTGCTCGACCGAAATCGTCCGAATCGACGGCCGCGGATAGTCTTGGGCGTCGAGCATCGCGGCCACCGAATCGTAGATAGCCTGCTGGCAATCGCTGATCGTGATGTCGCAATGAAGAAGATCGGTGATGTTGGTCGATGGCGAAGGCGCTGAATCGCCGCCGCATCCGGACGAGACGAGGAGCATTGAAAATGCCACGAGCTCACGGACACGATTCGAAAGCCCCCTGCCAAGAAAGAAAGGACACCCCATCGGCGTAGTATGATGGTCAAAGTCCTTTTGGGCCAAAACGAAGGGGTGGACGATGGGGCTATGCAACAGGCTCGTGAAGATCCATCCTAGATTCCGATGATAGGGACTCCGGGATGCTTGAGCTGAGCTGGCAGGAAATGCTGCACAATCTCGTCAAGCTGGGAATTGCATTCCTGCTGGCGCTTCCGTTGGGATACAATCGCGAAACCTCTGAAAAGCACCTGGGCCTCCGGACTTTTCCCCTGGTCGCCATGACCAGTTGCGGCTTCATTTTGATCGGAACCTCGGTGCTTTCGAGCGACGAGGCCCAATCCCGCATCATTCAGGGCCTCATCACGGGCATCGGATTCCTGGGCGGTGGCGCCATCGTGAAACGGGGCATCGACGTCAAAGGCACGGCCACGGCCGCGGGCATTTGGACCACGGCCGCCATCGGCGGGGCGGTGGCGTACAGCCGTTACGAAATCGCGATCAGCCTCGGGGTGGTGACCTTCGCGACGTTTCGTTTCCTTCCTTCGCTGAAGAAGGTGATACGGAGCGATGACGGTGACGATCGGTTGGACTGAGGCTGCCCGACGGGAGCCCGTGGGCGCGGCAGTCCCCGATGGCAAACAGTCGAGTGAAGGCGGAAAGCCCGCGATGCGTTGCGTCAATCTACTTGAGCGCCGCACGACTCCGGTCGGCTCAACGCGGGTCGGATTATCGGGATTATCAGAAGAATTTGACCCAAAACCCAGGAAAAACGCGGTAGGGTGTCCGTCCGCCTCGAGCGGACGCAACGATCGTCGCCACGCGTCGATAACCCTTGCAACAACATGCCAGCTCTTCCGCAAACGCGCCCGAGTTGCGCCCAAAGCGCCCTTTTCTCTTTTGGCGCCTTCGTGTTTGCAGCGAGCTGCCTGTCGTCGATCGGCGCTTGCGGCGAGATCACCTGCCCCGAACCCTTGAGCGCGGTCGAGGGGAGTTGCGAAAAGCTCGAGCCGGAGCCCGAATCGACGCCCGAGCCTGAACTGACTCCTGAAACCGACGCCGAGTCTCCGACCGGGCTCGAGCGGTGCGATGGAATCGACAACGACGGTGACGACGCGGTCGACGAAAACTGGCCTGCGCTCGGGACCTCCTGCGGCGAGCGCGCAGGGGTGGGCGAGTGCACCGCGGGCACCTACGTTTGCGCGGCGGATGGACGCAGCATCGTGTGTCAGGGCGCCACGGGTCCCACCGCTGAAATCTGCGATGGCAAAGACAACGATTGCGATGGCATCCCGGACAACGCCAGCGAAGTTTGCGACGGCGAAGACAACGACTGCGATGGTCTCATCGACGAGGGCGTGCTTGCGGTCAAGAGCGAGACGTTTGCCGACCGCGCCACGGTGGCCTCGGTCGCGGGCG
Source organism: Myxococcales bacterium (assembly GCA_050118395.1). GTDB lineage: Bacteria > Myxococcota_A > Polyangia > Polyangiales > Houyiibacteriaceae > SG8-38. The sequence continues at coordinate 6,083 of JASFKY010000156.1, forward strand.
GCTTTGTCGTCACGCGCATCGTCTCGGATCGGGTCCGCGTCGAGACGTACGACGCCCGCGGCAACCGAACAGGCCATCACGACGACATCGACAAGCCAGCCGAAGGCGAGACGTTCATCGAGTCCGATGGGTCGGCCACGCGCGTGCTGGCGACGCTCGGAAAGCTTTCCTTTCATATGATCGACATCGACGTCGACGCCGAGTTGGTTCCCATCGTGCTCGAAATACGAGAGCTTCACAGTGACTGGCGGCAGGGGATCGATTTTGGCGTCTACGAGCCTCCGCACCATCCTCGCGTGGTGACGTCCCCAGCCCGCTTTGTCGGCTATCGCGATTTGGCCACCTTCGCGATGAACCCACTTTCAGAAGATCTGTCGGCTCTGGGCAATGCGCCAATCATCGTCGCCGAGGTTCCGATTTACGCCCCTTTTGATGCCGCCGGTCCTTTTCTCGTCTGGGAGCAGGCCGGCAATCTGCGCGCCGCCTGGCTTCTCGACGACGGCAGGCTGGAGCTCGACATCGACGTGGGTCGTGGCGATACACCGGCCGTCGGCGTGGGGCACGGAGGCCCCGGCGTGGCCTACCTGTTCGAGGGCATGGTTCATCTGACCGAGCTCAGCGGTCTGACCCTGCAGTGTGCTGGAGCAGGTTTCTGCAACGCTCCGCTCGGCGCACAGGGGCTATCGGCAAAGCAAGTGGGACCCACCGCACTCGCTTACGACCGGTCCGCCGATACCTGGTTCGTGGTGGCTGGGCGCGAGCTGCTGGCCGTCGGTCGAGATGCAGATGGGGCCGTCGTCAAGCAGGTGGAGGTCCTCGATGCAGTCGCGGAGGCCCCGCAGCGAGTCGACGTCGCCGTGAGCGACGGGACGGCGGCAGTGCTTCAGACCGCGAAGAGCGGAGCTTCCGCCCTCACCTTCCTGGGGTGCTTGTAGGCGTGGCATGCCGAGGCTCGCATGCGTCCTGGTCGCGGCCTTCGCGACAATCATCGGCTCCGTAGCGAGGGGCCAAGACGGTCCTCGACCGCGTGCAGCGAACACGTCCTCTGAAGCAGCGCGTTGGCTGGTCCTTCCGGTACGCATCGCTGGGGCCGCAGACCCGCCGGTCGAAACGCTCCACTCCGAAGCCGAGGCCTTGCGCTACGAGCTCAGCGTGCGCGGGGAAGTGGTGTGGAGGGCCGACCGAGCCTCGGAACGTTTCGAGGTCGTCGGCTCGGCACCCGCGCCCGAGGTGAGTCAGAGCGACATCGATCGCTGGGTGGAACGCTCGCGAGCGGCGGTTCGCTACCTGGCTCGCGCGGACTACAAGGCCGCCAGGCGCGAGCTCAAGGCGGCACAACGTCTGGCCGATCGCGCGGCGGCCGAGCTCAATCGCGAGGCCGCGCGGGCCCAGCAAGTCCTCGACACCTGCTTGTTCATGGTGCGCGCGTACGTCGAGACGAAAAACGATGCCGAGGCGCGGCGGCAGGCGCGCGAGTGCCGCCAGCTCGTGCCGCGCGTCGAACCGACCGCCTTTCGCCATACCCCGGAGGTGAGGGAGCTCTTGGCCGAGGTCGACGCCGAGATGGCTGCGGAGGCGCCGGGCTCCTTGCAGGTGACCAGCAAGCCTTCGGAATGCTTGGTGCGCATCAACGGCGTGGAGTTCGGTCGCACGCCTCTGACCGGCGTCGAGCTGCCGGTCGGAACCTATCGCTTGCAGGTCGAGTGCAAGGAAGGGGAGCGGGGACGGATTCATCGAGTGGTAGTCCAAAGCGGGCCCAACGCGTTTTCATTCGATGCCTCGCTCGAGCGAGCCGTCCGTACCCGACCGGTCTTGCACCTGCAGTACCCGTCCCGAGCTGCATGGGACGAACGCATGGACCATGCAGCCGAGGTGGCGCGGATCCTCGGCGGCGGGAAGGTTCTGGGGGTCACTTCGATGCGCGACGAAGAGGTGCGGGTGGACCTCCGCGCAGATGGCTATCCACCCGCTTCGGTGTGGTTGGCATCGCGGGATGGGGCGTTGGACGCGGACGAGGTACGCAGGGGCATCGACGCTCTCTTGGAGGGTCGCTCGGTCGATTTCACCGGCCCGCATCCTCTGGCAAGGCCCAGTTGGGAGGTCGAGCTCCAGCCGCCCGCCCCGGAAGCACTGCCGGCAACCCTTGCCGTGACCGACTCGGCGCAAGCGCCGGCTCACGGGGCGCCTCGACCTCGTGATCAGCGCATCGCCGGTTGGTCCCTTCTGGCGTTGGGCGCCGCCAGCATCGGGACGAGCGTCGGGCTG
>JASFKY010000157.1:0-8229 GCA_050118395.1 Myxococcales bacterium
ACGAAAGGTCTTCGACAAGAATCACGGGCAAATTGGGAGCAGCGGCTCGGCGGCTTGGGCGTTCGAGCAAAAAGGCATCCTGCGAATCGCCAAAGATGCGACCACCGAGGAAAAGCTGTTCGAAGCTGCCGTCGGCGCGGGCGCCGAGAACATGGAGCTGAGCGATGATCAATGGGTGGTCACCACGGCTCGCAACGACTTGGACGCCGTTCGCGATGCCGTATCGACCGCCGGCATCGAGGTCGATGAAGCGCGGCTCGAATACTTGCCCAACACACCGAAGATCGTCGAAGGACCCGATGCAGCGAAGCTGATCCAGCTACACGAAGCACTCGAAGACCACGACGACATTCAAAACGTCTTTTCCGACTTCGAGCTCAGCGATCGCGCGCTCGCCGAGATGGGCTGAGAGAAAGAATGCGCGTCCTCGGCATCGATCCCGGCAGCCGGCGAACCGGGTGGGGGGTCGTGCAGCTCGAGGGCACGCGCCTGCGGCACGTGGGAGCGGGAACCATTGCCTTGCCGCAAAAGCTTCCGCTGCCCGAGCGTCTGCGGCTGATCCATCAGGAGCTCGCTGAGGTCGTGACGACCCACCGACCCGACACCGTGGCCGTCGAAGAGATTTTCTTCGCCAAATATGCAAACGCGGCCCTGAAGCTCGGTCACGCTCGCGGGGTGGCGCTGTTGGTGGCGGCCGAATCCGATCTTGGCGTACACGAGTATCCTCCCGCCATCGTGAAGCGCACCATCGTCGGCCACGGAGCGGCCGACAAGCTTCAGATCGGTCGGCTGGTGAGCGCCTTGCTCGGCCTGTCCGTCCCACCCGAGGAAGATGCGGCGGACGCGCTGGCCGTCGCCATCACGCACATCCAGGCTTCCCGGTCGCGCCTGATGTAGGGCCCTTGGGGTGTCCGGGGGCCCCGCGGGGAGTCGGGCTCCGCTGCCAAATTGCATACATCTGTTCAGTAACCTGCTAGGCTCTGCCTGGTGATCGGGAGGCTTACAGGGGCCATTGCGCAGTCGGAGGCGGATGGCTCGGTCATCCTCGACGTTCATGGCGTCGGCTATGAGGTGTTTCTTCCGCCGGGGACCGTCGGTCGGCTCGGATTGGAGCCGGAACAGCCCGTGTCTCTTTTCATTCACACCCACGTTCGCGAAGACACACTGACGTTGTTCGGGTTCGCCACTGCCCAAGACCGGGCCGCCTTTCGTGCTCTGCTCAAAGTGAGCAGCATCGGCCCCAAGCTCGCCCTGGCCATCCTCGGAGCCTTGGACGCCGCGAACCTGCAAGACGCCATCGCAAGGCAGGACAAGACGGCGTTTGCTGGGATCTCGGGCGTCGGCAAGAAGACGGTCGAGCGAATTCTGGTGGACCTTCAGGACAAGCTCGACTTCGTCACGACGGGCAAAACGGGGGTTCGTCTTCGAGCGGTTCCAAGCGCATCCGCTTCGGCCAGCGACACGGTCGTTGGTGCCCTCGTGCAAATGGGATACAAACGCGGCGAAGCAGAGGCCGCCGTGGGGAGCGCAAGCGGGGCTTCGGAGGACGACGTCGAAGGTCTCTTGCGCGCTGCGTTGTCGGCATTGTCATGAGCAACATGGAAGCGAGAGCCAACGAAAACCTCAACGTCGCCGAGCAACCGGACGATCGAGCATTCGATCGAAGCTTGCGCCCGACACGATTCGACGATTTCGTCGGCCAGGACCGGATCAAAGACAACCTACGGGTCTTCGTCGAGGCAGCCCGAAGACGCGGCGATCCGTTGGACCACACTCTGTTTTGCGGGCCACCGGGCCTCGGCAAGACCACTCTGGCGTTCATCCTGGCGGGCGAACGAGGCGTCACACTGCACTGCGCCTCGGGACCGGCCATCGAGCACAAGGGCCAGCTCGCGGCGCTGCTCACCAAGCTCGAGCCCAACGACGTGCTCTTCATCGATGAAATCCACCGCCTCAACGCCACCGTGGAAGAAAACCTGTACACCGCGGTCGAGGATTTCCGCCTCGACATCGTCAATGGGGATGGGCCCTATGCGCAAACCCTCCAGCTCCCACTGAGCCCGTTCACGCTGATCGGCGCGACGACCAGGACGGGCCTGCTGACCAATCCGATGCGTTCCCGTTTCGGTTACGTTGCACGCCTGGACTACTACCCCGAAGACGCATTGCAATCGATCATCGAGCGAAGCGCACGCCTGCTTCATCTGTCGATCACGACCGAAGCGGCACACGAGCTGGCACGACGCTCCCGGGGGACCCCGCGAATTGCCAATCGATTGCTGCGGAGGTCTCGGGACTTCGCGCAGGTGCTGTCCAACGGGAAGCTCGATGCAAAGACCGCGCGGGAAGCGCTCGACCGGCTGGAGGTCGACGGCGCCGGGCTCGATCAAATGGACCGGCGCTACCTCATGGTGATCATCGATCACTACGACGGCGGTCCGGTAGGGGTCGAGACCTTGGCAGCCGCGCTGAGCGAGCCTCGAGACACGCTCGAAGACGTGTACGAGCCCTATCTGCTCCAAAAGGGTTTCCTGGCCCGGACCGCGAGAGGCCGTGTGGCCACTCGTCACGCTTTCGAGCATCTGGGAAGGGAGCAGCCCAAAGGCGCGCAGACCGGCTTGTTTTGAGCTTTCTCGCGAGCGATCTGCACACGAAAGCAGCCCCCTGCTAAAGTCCCATTCCCGATGAGTGACCGCGCCCAAGCCGCAGAGCCGCTGCTCCGACAGCTGGAGCGATGGAGCCCGATCGACGCCGAGCTTTGGAGCCACTGGCGGCGCGGGCTCGGTGCCGATGCGGGTGCCGACGTGCTCGCACTTCAGGCGGTGCTCTGCGGCTTGGCGGCCTTTGCGCGCCTCGAAAATCAGCCCGATGGCGCGGCGCGCACCGATCCCCACTCCCCTTTGGAAGCAATGCACGCGGCGTACCAATGGGCGCTCCATCTCGTCGAGCGCCTACAAAGAGCACCCTGCGCACCGAGCTTCGAGCAGGCACGGCAAGCCTGGCCTCGAAGCCACGCCGAGCCCCGGTCCTCGCTGCACGAGCTCCGGATGGCCTTGAGCGAGGCGCTAGGGGTCAGCGAACGGGCACTGAAGATCCCCGCCCTCGACTCGCAGGCGTTCAGACGAGACACGGATCGCTTCCTTTTGGCCCTCGAGCGCAATCGGTTCTTTCGACCGCCTGGGCCGCTGGAGTTTACCGACACCTCCGACCTCGTAGGCTCGGAGCGCTGGGTCCCGAGGCTCGGTACGTGGCAGAGCGAGGCGGCCCGAACCACCATCCTCATCTCGCTTCTGACGCTTCTGCGCACCCACCGCTTTTTGGGTATCGCCGATCGACAAATCGGTGAGCGCCGAGGGCTTCATCGAGCGCACATCGTGGTTGCAGGGGTGCGAACGGAGCTCCGTGCATGGAGCCGCTTCGTGCTGGTACAGGGCGTCGAGACCTTCGCAGAGGAGCTCGAGGCTCGTCTTCTCTCCACGGACGCGGCCCGCATCAATCGCGCTCGCCGGGAGCTCGGCGACCTCTCACGCCGGCTCCAACGGCTCCGCGAAACGGTGGAGTCCATGGCGACCGAAATCTACGCCCAATCGTGCACGGCCCTCGAGCAGCCTCTTCCAGTTCCTGGCGGCGAGCCCGGCGAGGTCGTGTTGATCGAGCGGACCCGAAGCGGGATCGGCATCGTTCGCCATGCGCTCAAGCAGGCAGCCAAAGATCTTCATCGGCTGATGAACGTCCCCGAGGCCGAGCGGCCTGAACGGCCCCGTCGACGGGCCGAGCGCAGCCTCCATCGAGACATTTGGGCGTTTCGGTTCATCTTGCGCGCGTTCATTGCCAAGGCATCGGTCGCTCCGCTCGCGGCGGACGACTGGCACCAGGGCGAAGATCTCGAGTTCGTGACCGAGTTCGTTCGGCACTTCCGCGTGTTCGGCCCGCGCCTGGTGGGAAGCACCGGTTACACGCGCCCCGGCCCGCTATCGCGCGCCATCAGCGGATTGACCAAGCCCGGGACCATCGATGCCGCCACACTGCGCTACGCGAAGCAGGAGTGCGCTTCCTTTGCCGATCATCTCGACGCGACGCTCGACCGGATGCCTGGATCGCCTCTGGCACCGTTCGACAAGCGCAAGGCCGCAGCCGAGCTGCGCGGGTATCTCGCAGCAGCCAAGGCCCGGGCTACGACCGATCGAGCCGCCGCCGCAGCCTTCGGCTTGCTGGCCGCGCCCCGGATGCACGCTGGCTAAGACGACAAACCAAACGCAGCCACGGTGCGTTCGATGACCCAGAACGCGGCAAGCGAGCCGATCACGTAGGCCGGAATCGTGGGTTTGGCCCTCCATGACGGCGGAATCAGCCCACGCATGGACACGAAGGCCGCCCGCGCGAATGAGATGACGACGAGCTGGCCCAGCTCGAGACCGAGGTTGAATCCGAGCAGCGCAAGCGGAACTTCACCCGCGGGAAGCCCCGCATCGAACAAGACCGACGCAAAGCCCAGACCGTGCAACAGGCCGAGTGACCCGGGCAAGGTCCAAGGGTGTCGCCACACCAGTCCGTGCCTCCCCGATTGAATCTCCAGAGCGAGCACGACGATCGTCAACGCGATCAGCGCCTCGACCGCCATTTGAGGCACGCGAACGATGCCGAGCACCGAAAGCGCCAGGGTGAGGCTGTGGCCGAGAGTGAATGCCGTGATGGCGGCGATCAAACGGCGATGCCAACCGAACAAGATCAGAAGCCCGATGACGAAAGTCAGGTGGTCCCATCCCGTCAAGAGGTGCTCGACGCCGAGCCGCAGGTACTCGGAGAACGAGTGCGATCGTTGGTCGGGGGGCATGATGTGCAGCTCCGGCATCCCCCTATCGAGGATGGCGTGATCGACGCTTCCATCGGCCCGAGCAATGCGAACCACCACATTCATCGACGAATCTTCGAAGCCATCGACGCGAACGACGGCGCCGAGCATGTCCGACCGATTGCAGCGAAGCTCGACCGTCTCGAAGATGGTGGTGCCGTCCTCGCTCTTTCCGGTGTCCGCGGGCCCAAGTGGCGTGCACGACTCGGGAATTCGGGGTCGGAGCGACTGCCCGGTGGGTCGCTTGGCAGGGGATCGCCAGGTCATGGTCACGGTGCCGTTCTGGTGTGGCTCGAAAGACAGAACGGAGGGCGCCAGGGGATGGGCCGAGGCTCGATCCGCGCCGAGGAGCAGCATCGACGAGACGACGAGCGTGGAGAGCAGGACACGCATCAGGGACCCCTCACCACATGCACGGTGTAAGCATCTCGAAGTGCTGCCATTCGTTCTTCACGAAGCTCATCGCGTATCTCTCGAAGCCTGTCGGCGCGCACCTCGGCGGCGATCACGTCGAGCGGAGGAACATAGGCGGGCTCTTTGGAAAGGATTCGAACGAAGTGCAGGCCGTACACCGACGGCACGGGTCCACGCCACGGACCCACGATCGCCTCTTCGACCACCTTGCCAAGCTCGGCTCCATAGTCGTCTCGAATCTCGGCGGGTCTGGCCACTTGCTCCGTCCGCAGCCCTGGGAGCGGATCACCCAAGCCCTCGGGTGGTGCATCGCCGAGCGACGCGAGACGCTCCCGCAGGTCACGGGCGTCACCGGCGAGCGCGGACCCTCGCTTCGAACGACTCAAGAACACATGCTGCATGCGAACGCGACCCTTGCGCTCGAACCTCTCGGGATGCGATCGCAGATGCGCTTCGAGGTCTGCTCGGCTGGGCATACGGTCGCGCGGAACCGAGCCGAGCGCCTGCCGCGCCCGGTAGAGAAGACGCGCCCTGACCACGGGATCGTGCTCCTGCATCTTCATCTGCAGCGCCCGCGCGTACAGAGCCCGGTCGTCTGCATCGGACTCCGGCTCGATGAAGCGCATGTTGCGGACCAAATGCGTAAACACGATCGGATCGGTCCTGTCCCATCCGCGTCGCCGTGCCTCGTTCAGCAATATCGCTTCCCGAACGGCTTGCTCCACCACGGCCGGCGTCGCGTCGCGTGCCACGTGGACCGTAATTTCGGGGCCTCTGGCGCTCTCGGTGGCCAAGATCGCCTTGGCGCTGAAGAGCAAGCCGCCGATCAGGAAAAAGTGCACGAGGGGGCGCAGCATCAAAGAGGCGGCTCGTACCAGATGGGCGACGACCAGGCCCGCTCTTGAATCGTCGGTTCGAGGCGTGGCTGGCAACACCGTGCATCGGCTGTGGGGAGGCCGTCCGGATTGCTGCAATCGACGCTCGCGCACCGGTCGTCGTTGAGCCCGACGACAGGATCACAACAGTCCAGATCGATGGGTCGGACGGGGTCGGTGCAATCGTAGCTCGCCTCCACGCACTGCCTGGTAGACCAGCGGCAAGTCGGATTCTCGAGCACCCGGGCGTAGTAATAGGCGCGCTGAGTTGGATCGAACTCCGGATCCTCCCAAACTTCACATAGATCCGCAAAGCCCGGCCCCTGTGGTGCACAGCTATCGAGGTCCACGCTTGCGCCGTTGTCGGGATTACCCGCGACGTCGTAGACCCTGACTTGGTAGTCTTGGCCCGCCAGCCATCCCTTGACGATCTGGATTCGCTGAAGAGGCGCGCTTGCTGCGTCCTGCTTTGCCGAAAGGACGAACCTCGGCCCCGAGGAGCCCTCGCGCGCAGGAAGCGTGCCGCCCATCGGAACCCCGCCGGCGTAGCCCCGAGCGGCCAGGTCCGTCGCGTCGCAAAGATCGCTCGGATATTGCCATCCACCGAACATCCGCACGACGATGCGCGGGCCGCTGGTGCCAAACGTCTCTTTGCGGCGAAACGCCGAAAAAATCGCGTCACGGGCGTTTTCCTCGGCCCAAACTGCCGTGAGGCCGCCAGGGCTCAGGTACTCGATGTCGGGGAACCCCTCGGGCGGAGGCAGGAAGCGGTTGGGCTGCCCGGCACCACCGTGACCTTTGAAGTCGTCCTCCGCGACGAAGCCCGGGGCGGAGATGTGCGTGTCGGTGGCGGCGATGATCCCGTATTGAAATGGGTTGGTGCCCAGGCGGTCTTCGAGCTTCATGCCCTCGCCATACGCGAAGCGCACGAAGCCTTTCGGATCCGGCTCGCCGATCTGCTGGAGATTGGTGGCAGCCAAACTGGTGAAGGGCAGAATTTCGAAACCGCAAAGCTCATCGGGCGCCAGCTCGTCGGGCAAGCATTCCGAGGAGCCTTTGTGCTGGTAGATCTCGATGACCGGCTCGAGGGAATGGCTGGTTTGCACGTACTCGGGCGTGAAGGGCTGTCCGTCGGCCATCTTGTCTTCGAAGTACGTCCCGTCGGAGAGGTTGCTGTTGTGCGGTATGGCCAGCACGTCGCAGCCGTTTTTCGCATCCAGGCACTCGTCTTTGAGCCGCTTCCAAAGGCCCTCGGGGTACGGCTCGTCGAAGTAGCTGTACGGAAGGGGGGTCACGTTGCCGTTTCTGAACATCACGTTTCGATGGAGGTTTCTCGACTCGGGCCCACCGCTCCATTCGTATCCGGCAAACGTGGTGAACTCGCAGCTGCTGCTGTGGTCGTAGGCCGACTCGGCGGTGTCGACGATTTGACCCCATACGTCCATCCCGGCTTGCAGGCAGTACTGGTCACCGTCTCCACAAAGGGCTGGATATTGGGCGCTGTCCTGGGGAGCGGCCGTCAACCCGTTGATTTGGACGAAGACGATGGCGGCATCGATGGGATCGGAATCGAATTGATTCGCATTGCGGTAGTCGGCGCATTGTTTCGCGTCATACGCAGCCGCGTTCGGATCGTTACAAAGCGCGAGGGTGCTGAAGAACTCCGCGTGATCGCTCAGCATGACGAAGTCGAGCGGTCGATCGATGGTGGCCCTTCGAGTGCCGGTCCCATCTGCGCGGTAGGGCTGCAAAGGAATCGTCTCGCCTCGTGCAAACGCGTACGCATCTTCCTGGGTCGTTCGCGTACCTTGCATGTTGGCGTCGAACGAAAGCTCGGTATGGACGTGGGTGTCTCCCCAGTACACTTGGCGAAGCTCGTCGAAGTCCGCGCACCGTCCGGGCTGGTCGACGAATGCACCACCATCGTCGCCGCATCCAATCGCACCCAATATCAAAAGCAAGGTCGTGACCGCAATCGAGCTACGAAGCATCGCGCAACCCTAACGAACCTGGACGATATTGCAACGAGCTAGGGCTCGACCTCACCCCGAAACACGAAACGGGCCGGGCCCTCCATGAGCACGGTAT
>JASFKY010000158.1:0-8201 GCA_050118395.1 Myxococcales bacterium
GGGCTGCATCATGATGCGCAAGTGCCACCTCAACACCTGCCCGGTGGGCATTGCCACGCAGGATCCCGAGCTTCGAAGGAAATTCACCGGCCAGCCGGAGCACGTCGTCAACTACTTGTTCATGGTCGCCGAGGAGGCGCGCGAGATCATGGCCTCGCTTGGATTTCGGACGTTCAACGAGATGATCGGCCGCGTCGACATGCTCGACATGGCCGACGCCATCGTGCATTGGAAGGCGCGAGGAATCGATCTCAAGCCCATCTTGACGCCCGCGAAGAAGAAGAACGCCGTCACGGAGGTCTACTGCACCAAGAAGCAGGATCACGGCCTCGACAAGGCGCTCGACAACCGGCTGATCGCGCTCGCAGAGGCGGCCATCACCGAGGGAAAGCCCGTTCGCGCCGCGCTCAGGATCAAGAACACCAATCGAACGGTCGGCACCATGCTCAGCCACGAAATTGCCAAAGCGTGGGGCGAAGAGCTGCTTCCCGATGGAACGGTGCACTTCAAGTTCGAGGGCTCGGCCGGCCAAAGCTTTGGTGCGTGGCTCGCCAAGGGAGTGACGTTGGAGCTCGAGGGCGATGCGAACGACTACGTTGGGAAGGGCTTGTCTGGCGGTACGCTCATCGCGTATCCACCTCGGAAGTCGACCTTCGAGCCCGCCAAAAACATGATCGTCGGCAACGTCGTCTTGTACGGGGCGGTCAAAGGCAAGGCGTTCTTCCGGGGTAGGGCCGCCGAAAGGTTCTGCGTTCGCAACTCGGGCGCATGGGCCGTCATCGAGGGTGTGGGCGACCACGCTTGCGAGTACATGACCGGTGGGCGTGCTGTGATTTTGGGCAATACCGGTCGCAACTTCGGCGCGGGTATGAGCGGAGGCGTGGCCTACGTGCTCGATACCAGGGGCGACTTCGAGACCAAGTGCAACATGGAGATGGTCGAGCTCGAGCGCCTCGAGTATGCGGAGGAAATCGCGGTGCTCAAAGGGCTGATCGAAGAACACCGAGAGCTCACGGGCTCGGCCGTCGCGGAGCGGGTCCTAGAGGACTGGGAGGGCGCCTTGCGTACCTTCATCAAGGTCATGCCGACCGATTACAAGCGCGTGCTTCGACAGAAGGGCGACCTTTCAGTGGGTGTGCCAGGCCCGGGCATCGCGAGGCCCGAGGGCCGTGCGGCAGCCGAGCCGGCAGCGGAGTAGGACGATGGGCAAGCCGACTGGTTTCAAAGAGTTTCCAAGAGAAACCGTTCCTTACAGCGATCCATTGGAACGAATTTCGGGTTGGGACGAGTTCGCGGTGGACGTGCCCGAGGAGCACCTGAAGAAGCAAGGTGCGCGTTGCATGGACTGCGGCGTTCCATTCTGCCAATCGGCGACCGGCTGTCCCATCGACAATCTGATCCCCGAGTGGAACGACCTGGTCTACCGGGGACGGTGGCGAGAAGCCCTCGACCGTCTGCACAAGACCAACAACTTTCCGGAGTTCACGGGTCGGGTCTGTCCGGCTCCATGCGAGGGTGCGTGCGTGCTCGGCATCAACGAGCCTCCCGTCGCCATCAAGAACATCGAGTGCGCCATCGTCGACAAGGGCTTCGCAGAGGGTTGGATCGTGCCGAAGCCGCCCGAGGAGCGGACGGGCAAGAAGGTGGCGATCATCGGAAGCGGCCCGGCCGGGCTCACGGCAGCGCAGCAGCTGAACTGGGCCGGTCACGAAGTCACCGTGTACGAGCGTGACGATCGGATCGGCGGTCTACTGACCTACGGCATTCCCAACATGAAGCTCGACAAGGGCACCGTCGAACGGCGGCTCGACATCATGCGTGCGGAGGGCGTGAAGTTCGTCACGAACGCTCACGTCGGCGTGAATATCGACGCAAAGAAGATTCGGGCCGAGAACGACGCGGTGATCCTGGCTACGGGCGCGACGCGGCCCCGAGACCTGCCGATTCCAGGCCGCGACCTGCACGGGATTCACTTCGCCATGGAGTTTCTGCTGAATAACACCAAGAGCCTCCTCGACAGCAACCTCGAAAACGGCGCTTACATCAGCGCCAAGGGCAAGCGCGTGATCGTCATCGGTGGCGGTGATACCGGCACGGATTGCATCGGCACCTCGATTCGACACGGCTGCACCTCGCTCGTGAACTTCGAGTTGCTACCAAGGCCCCCCGAGGCGCGGGCTACGGACAACCCTTGGCCCGAGTGGCCGGTCATTTTTCGAGTCGACTACGGTCATCAAGAGGCCGCCGCCAAGTTCGGCAAGGACCCGCGGGAGTACCGCGTGCTGAGCAAACGCTTCCTCGATGATGGGGAGGGGAACGTGGCGGGTGTCGAAACGGTTCGCGTGGAGTGGACGAAGGACGACGCCGGCAAGTGGCAGATGAGCGAAGTTCCGCGCTCGGAGCAGATCTTCGAAGCCGACTTGGTGTTTCTGGCCATGGGCTTTCTCGGTCCCGAAGACACGCTCGCGGAGCAGTTCGGTCTCGAGCGCGACCCGCGCAGCAACTTCAAGGCCGACTACGGAAGCTACGCCACCAACGTCGAAGGGGTGTTTGCAGCCGGCGACTGCCGCCGGGGACAATCGCTGGTCGTTTGGGGGATTGCGGAAGGCCGGGGCGCTGCTCGTGCGGTGGATACTCATTTGATGGGGAGCTCTGACCTGCCCGCTCCGGACTGAGCCCGCGGCCAGGCTCAGCCAAACCTCGGAAGACATGGCGGTTCCCGGTGTTTCGCACGGGGGCGACGCCCTGCTGGGCGTATGCGTTGCAGGTGTATTTATACACTGTTATTGTGTTGTTGGCTCCACGGGCCTTTCGCGATGAAAGGGCCCGGCGTTCTTTTTCCAATCCTTGCCTTGTCTTTACGGAATTCGCCGCTGCTAATGCAATCCGCGGCGAGCTAGCTTACAGGCGCGCCGGGTGGGCTCGAAGGTCCGCCCGGCGCTCTTTTCGTTCCGCAGACCCGAGCGCGCCTTCTCATGGGAACGGCTGCTGAGCAGCCGCCTCGGGAGGCGTGAGGGCCGATACCCCCACCACGGCGGCTGCTGGTAGCAAGGCCGCGACACCCAGGGTGAGCAGAGTCGATTTGTGTGAAGAGGACGTGTTGGAGGTGAACAGCAAGCCGTCTTGGACGTTTTTCATGATCCAGCCTGCGGGATAGCCGGCGTCGGGCATGAAGAAGCGCATCACGCTCGTGGTGATCGAACCGCCGGTGGCGCCGATGACCCGATCGAGCAGCCCGTGCATTTGGCGGGTCATCCGCGGCGAGAGGTACATCAAACCGTTGCCCGTACGCGGCATCCCGTCAAACGCGCGGCTGAAGTCCGCAGTGGCCGTGATGGTCTGGTTGGCCGACAGGCACCGCTGCATGAAGGCGGGTGAGCTCACGACGAACATGCTTCCGGTGCTGACCTGTTGGATGAGCGAGGGCTGGTAGGCGTTCCAGGGCGGAGGCAGCTCGATGGCCGGGCTCATGATGACCCAGTCCTCGGTCGACTGCGATGCAACGAACGGATCGGTGGCGGCCTTGCGGGCGATCGCATCTGCCAGCTCCGAAAGACCATCGATCCGCAATAGAAAGTCCGTGTAGGGAAACCAGAAGGCCTCTCCGGGTATGCGTAAGGGACGATTCTCGTCCACCTCGAGGATGAGCGCAGCCGTCGTATTCAAGCGTTCGAGCACTGCGGTCCAAGGGATGTCTAGATCGAGCGCCGGCTCCGCGAGCGCGCGTTCGAGCTCTTCGGGGCTGATCCCCACACCGAGCGCTCCGAGCTCGCGAATCACATCGACCAAGGCCGTGAGGTCGAGCTGTTGTTCCCACACCAAATCGACGTTTTCGGGCGCCATGGCGAGCGCGCCGAAGCCGGCGGGTTCCCCGCCGAACAGCCGGAGCAGACCCGCACGGTGTCCCATGTGATGGACGAAGCCCCGGTTGTGGAAAAGCTCACCGACTCGATAGGAGCTCAACCCGATGGCCAAGACTTGGTCCAAACCCAAGATGCGGACCAACGTCGTCGCATTGAGGCGATGGGCGCCGCGCTCGACGACGAGCCCGGGCATGTCTCGGAGCAACGTCAGAAGGAACTCCGTCCCGCGCTCTGCATCCCCCTCGATGTCGGCGTATGCGTAGACCGTGCCCCCCAGCTGAAGGTGCGAGCTGACGGCATCGAAATGAGGCGATTTCCGGGGTGCCAGAGGGACCTCGCTCCTGCAGCCCGGAAGGGACGTGAAAAGCCAAACGAGCAAGCACGAGGCGACGGGTAATTTCATCGGACCCCCTTTTGGCAACCTTAGCATCCCATGTGGGGGGTTTGGATTTCGCTCGCGAGCAGTTATGGTCTCGGCCCGATCCTACTGAATGAGGTGTATTTCGATGCGACGAATGGCTTTGATTTTGGTTCTTGGTGCGACCGTTGGAGGATGTAGCGGCAGTGACTCGGGAGTCACCACGGGCGACCTCGAGTGGCCTCCGGACGCCACGGTCTACTTCGACGAGCACAGGGTCTTCAACGCGGACTGCGCGACCGATGAAGACTGCGCGATGGCCCTCGGCTACTACCACGCGTTCGACCGTTTCGTGCAGATGGACGTTCGTCGGCGCTTCACCACCGGTCGGCTCGGCGACATCCTTCCCAAGCCGTTCGGCCAAGGGTATGCGAACGACTTTGCCGACCTTCGTGCGCTCTTTTCGACCCGGTCCGGTGAGCCTGCCGAGCAGTATCTCTACGAGCAAGCTTCCCCGAAAACCAAGTCGATGCTCGATGCCTATGCCGTGGGTGTCAACAAGTGGATCGAAGACATGAAGAATGGCGAAAACGGCGCGACCTTCCCGCGGGAGTTCACCAACACGTTCCTCCAATACACGCCCGACAAGGTTCCGCCCTGGACCCCACAGGACAGCGTCGCAACGGTGATCGCCCTCGCGGACGAGCTCACCAATGACGAGTCGGAGCAAGTCGCCGCTGGTGACGCGCGTGCCGAGATCAACGACGACACGAAGTTCTCCGACCTCTGGAGCCGAGCGCCGCTCGAAAAATCAGCGATTTTGCCACCCGACTGGACACCGCCGTCCGAAGCGGCTGCCGTGGGCCAAACGGTACCTCCGGCTCTGCAGCGCAAGGCTTCTGCGGCGCGCTCGAACCAGGTGAACGTGATCAAGATACTCGATCAAAAGCTGAAGCGGATCGCCGATCTGCGACACATGCTGCTCGGTTCGGGGGTCGAGCAGGACGAAATCGGCTCCAACAACTGGGTGGTGGGCCCGTCACTGACCACTGCCGGCAATGCGTTGCTTGCGAACGATCCCCATCTCGGCATGACACAGCCCGCGACCTGGTATCTCGCGCATCTGGACGCCAAGACCAATGGACGCGGGACCATGCACGTCGCGGGGGTGACCTTTGCGGGCATCCCTTGGCCGCTCATCGGACAAAACGAAGATCTCGCTTGGGGCGCGACCACCACGTACATGGACTTCAGCGACATCTACGAGGAAACGCTGGTGAAGGACAGCAATGGCAACCCGACCGGCGTGATGTTCAAGGGTGAAGAGGTTCCCTTCATTCGCAAGACCTTCACCATCAACTTCAGTGATGGCACCTCCGAGGACAAAGAGCTCTTGTTCGTTCCACAGCACGGTGCGGTTCGCAGTTGCACTCCGCTTCGAGAACGTGAGTGTTTCGAGAACATCAAGCCCGAGGACACCACCGCCGTCACGTTGCGGTGGACCGGCAACGACATCGACACCGACATCAATTTGTTCCCTGCGATCGCCGTGGCCACGAACATCGAGGAAGCACGACAGGCCTTCGCCAACGGAACGACCGTCGGCCAAAACTGGGTGGTCATCGATTCGGACAACAACATCGGTTGGTTTCCCTACAACCGGCTTCCGAAACGAACTTGGGCCACGAATCTGAGCGGCGCGGCGCCTCCCTGGTTGCCGCTCGACGGAAGCAGCGGCGACTACGAATGGGACGAGTACTTCACACTCGAGGAGCTGCCGCAGTTGATGAATCCTGCGTCCGGCTACATCGCGACGGCCAACAACGACATGACCGGCGCGCTTTTCGACGGGGACCCCACCACGCTACTCGACGGGTCTTTTTATCCTCCGTATCAAACCAGCGCGGCTGCGGGCTTCCGTCACAAGCAGATCGTCAATCTCATCGAGAGCTTCGGAAATCAGCACAACCGGGACACGATGAATCAAATCCAGAGCGACGTGTATTCGCTCATCGGCGAGCGAATGAAGCCCAAAATGCTGGAGATCGCGACCGATTCGAACACGACGCCGGGCTTGGATGGGATGCGTGTCATCAATGCGCTCCAAAACTGGCAGCTGACTTGCCCGACCGGGCTTGCGGGCGACTACACCGACTCGGACCTGGTTTCCGATGCCGACGTCTTGGTGGAGTCCTCGGGATGCACGGC
Organism: Myxococcales bacterium; assembly: GCA_050118395.1. GTDB lineage: Bacteria > Myxococcota_A > Polyangia > Polyangiales > Houyiibacteriaceae > SG8-38. The sequence continues at coordinate 6,430 of JASFKY010000158.1, forward strand.
GTTTCATGCGCTGTTGATCGAGCTCCGGGCTCGCATCGAGATGAATGAAAGTGCGCCGGGCGGCCGGGCGCCGAGCTTTGCCATGTATTACTCCATCGTGGATCCGGCGCAGCTCGCTGCGGGCGACGTTTATTGGGACGATCCCGGGACACAGGCCGTCGAAACCAAGTACCAGGTCATGTCCGACGCGTTGCAAGCCACCGGCGAATTCCTCGCAGGCCAGCTCGGCACGGACGAAACCAAATGGGCTTGGGGCCGTCTCCACGGCCTTCAGCTCACCGAAGACCTTTCGACGTTTGGGATCGGGGCCTACGACAACCCGCCCGAAGAGCCCTACTTTGCAAATGATGGGGGTCTCTTCACCGTCGATGTGGCCAACCCCGGTGTGACGGACTTCGTCCAGCGGGCGGGCCCTTCCACACGGTTCGTCTGTGAAGCCTCACCCAATGGTCCCACCTGCACCATTCAGCTTCCGGGCGGACAGTCGAGCGACATCGACTCGCCCTACTACGAAGACCTTCTGTTCCCGTGGCTGCACAACGAGCCCATGCAGTTGGTTTTTGACATCGAGAAAGCGGCCGAGGGCGCTACGGAGACCGTCACGTTCCAGTGAGGGTTCCGACCGGGCTCTTAGGCGCTTGCGCTGGCCCCGCCGCCACGTACTCGCGCCTCAGCGCCATCGATGTTTTTCCCGTGCCGTCCTCGGTCCAGCCCGGGGGCATCAGCAAGTAGCCTAGCCGGCCCCGCCACGTTTGCGCGTTCCACGCGTCGTGGAGCACGGAAGCCCATTCGTGGAACGCGATGCGCACGGGATTGTACGTGTGGATGTTCGTGGTTAGCCCGTAGTCGACCCGCTCGGCCTCGGGCTCGAACGTGCCAAAGAGCTTGTCCCAGATGATGAAGATGCCGGCGTGGTTTCGGTCGAGATACAGCGGGTTCCGCCCGTGGTGCACGCGGTGATGAGACGGGGTGTTGAAAACCGACTCGAACCAACCAAGGCGTCCAATGAGCTCGGTATGAAGCCAGTACTGATAAAGCAGGCTGATCGATTTCTGAACGAGGATCATGCTCACCGGGAACCCCAAAAGAGGCAGCGGTGCCCAGAAAATGAAGCCGGTCAATGGCGTCGTCCACGACTGTCGCAAAGCCGTGGTCAGATTGTAGTGCGTGCTCGAATGATGATTGACGTGCGCCGCCCACAACACCCGTACCTCGTGGTGAAGTCGGTGAAACCAGTAGTAGCAGAAGTCCTCGGCAAAAAGCAGCAGTACCCAGGCCCACCACACCGGCTCGATGTCGAACAGCCGGTACTGGTAGAGCCAGGCCAACCCGGCGAAAGGCAACAGTTGAAGCAGGGCGTTGATGCCCAAAAAGCCGAGACCCATCGACAGGCTCGCGAGTGAATCCTTCAGCGTGACGCCGGCGAGCTGGGTCTTGGATCCCTCTTTGCGTTGCTGACGGGTGACCAGCCAGGCCTCCAGCCCCAAGGTCGCAAGAAAGAAGGGAATGGCGTAGTAGATCAAGCCCATCGAAGAAAACGTACGATCAAGCCGGCGGGCCCACAAGCAACCGGCTCAGGCTCGGCCGAGCACGCAGGTGACGATCGGCGCCTGTCGGTTGCCCTCGGCTCCTCATCCGCTTCTCCTTTGCAGGTCCTCCTGCAGCGCAGACCGCCAAGCGCCTAGAACTTGAGTGGCTTCCCGGACGGCGTGGTCGGATACTCCCGCCTGCAACCTCGACAGGCGGTCGAGCTCATGGGCGCGCATGTCTTG
>JASFKY010000159.1:0-8167 GCA_050118395.1 Myxococcales bacterium
CCCCGCGATGGTCCGGATGAACGTTGGGGTCGAGGTAATCATTGGCATGGCACGCAAAGCAATTGCTTTGGACGGTGGTCCACTGCCTTTCTCCATTACGCAGATGGCATTCGGTGCATGCAGCCAACGCGTGCATGCCGGTCAACGGGAATCGCGTGCGACGGTGAACTTGGAACACCTCCATGTCGTTCCATCGTCTGGACGAATGACAGCTGTCGCACCGCGAGCTCAATCGCGACTGATGCGGATCCTCGTGGCACGAGTTGCATTCGCGCTTCACGCGCCGCTCCCCACGATGACAACCATTGCAAGCGACCGGCTGGTGCCTTCCGGTCAATGGAAAGCCGGTTCGAGAATGGTCGAAGCCTTCCCCCTTCTTGCCTCCTGCCATGTTCCATCCGGCTGGCGTGTGGCAATTGGCGCAGTCGAGGCCTTCGGTGATCGAGTTGTGCCGAGACGCAGCGGCGGCGGCCTTGCCCCGGTCCGGATCTTTGGCCAACGCCACGCCCACCAACCCGGCTAGCCCCGATACGATGAGCGCGGTCAGCAATGCGTGCTTCACCGTCCCCCCTTTCGCCGTGCGTGCGGATTGGCATGGCAATCGGCGCATGCCGTGTAGCCGAGCCGGTACCTGGTGACCTTGGAGCCGCTGCGCAGGCGTTCTTTTCGGTGACATGCCACACACTTGAGATCGGCATGCACGCCTTCGAGGGGATAGTCGGCCAACTCCGTGTGGTCGAAGGACTCGATCTCGAAGGAAGCGGTGGCGTGGCACACGTCACACTCTCGCACCGGGTCCGTCAGTCGGAACTGTCCGGCGTGCACGTCGATGTGGCAACCGGAGCATTCGCGAGGCGCCCCTCGATAGGTGGCCCCGCTTCCTCGCGCTCGGTCGCTCGGCGAGGCTTGGTGACAACTATCGCATCCCGTGTTGGCGTGAGCTCCGGTGAGCGGCCACGAGCTGTGATCGATCTTGGGAGCATCCCAGCCCTCGGAGGAATGGCAGGTGGCGCATCCGCCTTGGGCCATTTCTGCAGCGAATTGGTTGCCGTGCGGATTGTCGTGACAATCGGCGCACTGCCTTGCCTTGAGCCGGAGGTTGTACCTCGGGCGCTTACCTCTGTGACAGCTGCTACAGGGCACCGCCTGGTGTTTTCCTTCCAAGGGGAAATCAGTCCGCGCGTGCTGGGTCACGGAGAACGAGGTCGGCCAGAACCCGTGCACGTCATGACAGGTGGCGCAGTCGGTCGGGCCGAACTCGCCACGGTGGGCGTCCCGATGACAGTCGTTGCACTCGGAATACTCGAGGCCACGATAGCGCCTAGCGACGGGCAGCTTCGGCAGGTGGCACCGATTGCACGCGACCTTGGAATGCATACCTTCCAGCGGGAACGCCGTCATGGGATGGGCGCGAAGACCGATCCGACGGGGTAGACCCAGCCAGCGAATGTTGGCGTGGCAGCTCTCGCATCGGTCTCCAAACTTCGCGTCGTGGACCTGAGCATGACAGGCAACGCATTGCGCGCCCGCCGTTGGTGGCTCCGTGTTGCCTTGATCGTGACAGGTCTCGCACTTCGTCTCGGCGTGGCCCCCAGCGAGACTCAGGCCGGGGTGGTTGTTCCTGGCATTGGTGACCTGGCTCCAGTCCGTTTCGTTGTGGCACGAGGTGCATTCGGCATTGGCAAACCTGCCCTCGTGCGGATCTTCGTGGCAAGAAACGCAGTCGGTCTTCAAACCCAGATACGTCGCATTGCCGCGCCGGTTCTTGCGATCGTGGCAATCGGCGCACTTGAGGGAAGCATGAGCACCCTTGAGCGGCCAACCCGCTTGGCGGTGGTCGAAGCGGTCCGGCGTCCCTCCCGGCCATCGGACCAGCTTGGCATTTCGTCCCAAGTGCTCGACGTGACAACCTCCACAGTCCTGACCTCGATACTCTCGACCGTGCAGACCTGCCTGCTGCCGTATTCGAGTGCGGAGGTCATCGTGGCAGCCGAGGCAGGCATCGGTGTCGAGACGCTGGCCCGTGGAATGGCATTCGCTGCATTTGGCATCGCCCTCGAGGTCGGCATGCGCGTTGCTGAGCTTGCCCGGAGACAAGAACTGTGCGCCGGACGGCCGAGGTGTGAGCGCCCCAGCCACGGCGGCCGCGAGCATCAATAGTCCCAGGAACGCCGTTGCTTTCCTGCGCCCGCTCACTGGGAAAAAATCCATCGATAGCCGTAGATCCAGGCCACGGCGATGTGAACCGGAACGAGCAAAACCAGGATCAGGGCGAGCAGGCGGTGAAAGCCCCGCCACGACTGAAGCAGGGAGGAAGCCCCCACTGCCACTACTTCGCGCGTCGCGTACTTTCGAACGGCTCGCTTGGCCTTTCGAAAGCGCCGCCGTTCTTTGCGATCGAGAACGGCCTCCATCGGGGCGTCTTCGATGGCGTAACTGACGATGAAGCCTCGAGCCCGGGCGTCGCGCACCCATATTGGCACCGTCGCGAGCTTGGCGAGCAGCCATCGATGGCTATCGACCTGGGTGACTTTGTGGGCCGCGAGCGCGTGATGCACTCGGGCGCTACAGCCGGGAGCCAGCTCGTCCAACGATGCAAGGGCCCGCTCGAGGCCCGCTCGATCGGGACGTGGCGTGAGCGCATAGAGATATCGACCTGCAATGCCCGTCACCACGACGACCCCGAGGCTCATCGCCGTCACCTGCGCAATGGGTGTCCGAAACTGAAAGGCAGAGTGAAAGAGGACGAGGAGCGAACCGACGAGCCCGGTGAACACGTGGAGATTGAGCCAGGTCGCCATCGAACCAAGCGACCAGCGGGCCAACCGGCGTCGCGCGAGATAGAGCAAATTGGCGAGGATCAGGACGGTTCCGACGATGCCGTACCCATGGCCGACGAGGCCGCCGGGGCGCAGGGAATCGTATGCATTGTGCTCGACCCTCGACTGCAGATCCGACAAGTAAAAGTCTGCGCCGACGTTCCACAGCCCGTAGGCCAGCACGCAGAGCGCCAACAGCACGAGCAAAACCGAGACTCGACCCGCGCGGCGCTTCCCAGCAATCTTGGTTTGCCTCGCCACAGCCCCCTACAGCTCAGCCCCGACACCCGGCGGGTTCCCGCCCCCCGTGCATGGTAGAATGGCACCATACCAGACGGCCAATATTGATACAAAAGGGTCTGCATACAATGACCGTATGGATAGTACTTGCTTTCTTGGTCGCGACTGCCGGCGCGTTGAACCTCTTTTGGAGGCGGCAGGAGCAGAACCGTACCGAGACGGGGCTGCAGGAGCTGGCGGAGCTGAACGCGATGGGGGATCTCATTCCAGCCAGCATTCATCCCGAAATCGACCCGCTTCGGTGTATCGGCTCGGGCGCTTGCGTCTATGCGTGCCCAGAAAAGAGCGTGCTGACCGTGGTCAACGGCCGGGGAGTGCTGACCAATCCTCTCGGCTGCATCGGACACGGCGCGTGTGCATCCGCTTGCCCCGTTCAGGCCATCTCGCTCGTGTTCGGCACCGCCAAACGAGGGCTTGAGCTGCCCCGCGTCGACGCGAACTTTCAAACCAACCAGCCCGGGATCTACATCGTCGGTGAGCTCGGCGGCATGGGACTCATCCGCAACGCCGTGTCGCAAGGCAGGCAGGCTGCAGACCACGTCATCGCAGGCGAGCGGAGGGGGGCCGGTGATTGCCTCGACGTTCTGGTCGTGGGCGCCGGGCCCGCGGGCACCAGCGCCACGCTACGCTTGATGGAGGAAGAGCTGAGGGTGTTGCTTCTCGAGCGTGAAGCGTTCGGTGGCACGATTACGCACTATCCCCGGGCCAAGGTCGTGATGACAGGGCCCCTCGACTTCCCCATGTACGGACGGGTGTCGAAACGAAAGATGAGCAAAGAGCAGCTCGTCGCGCTTTGGGCAGACATTCGCAACAAGACCGGACTGCATGTTGCAGTGGGCGAGCTCGTGCAAAAAATCGAACGTGCAGACGACGACACCTGGATGGTCCATTCCACCCATGGGGTGTTCCGAGCTGCCAACGTTCTACTCGCATTGGGGCGAAGGGGCTCTCCTCGAAAGCTGAACGTGCCCGGGGAGGACCAGTCCAAGGTGGTATATCGGGTGATCGAGCCCGAGGTGTTCGAGAACCAGCACGTTTTGGTGGTGGGGGGAGGCAATGCCGCGGTCGAGTCTGCCTTTGCCTTGATCGACCAGGGGAGATGCAGCTCGGTTTCCATCAGCTATCGAAAGAACAACTTCGCCAGGTGTCGCGCGCCCAATCGCAAGCGAGTCGCGATGGAATTGGAAAACGGCCGCTTGAAGGCTTTCATGGAGACCGAGGTCGAAGAGATCTTGGCGGATGGAGTCCGATTGAAATCGTCCTCCGGAGAGAGGTTCATGGTTCCAAACGACAGTGTCGTCGTGCAAATCGGCGGCACGGCGCCCACCGATCTCCTTCAAGACATCGGCATCGACATCGTGACGAAATACGGCGAGGCCTAATCGTCTCGATTGAGCCCGTCGGAATGGCAACGTAAGCAGAAGTTGGGAGGCGCCGCTCCGGTCGGATAGCTACCGACCTCGTTGTGCCGCGGATCCATCCTCGCGCGCGTGTGCTCACCGTCGTGGCACCCGACACAATCCGTGTTTTCGCCGTCGACGGGAGAGCCTAGATCTGGATTGTGGCAGGACACGCAGTCATTTTGGTATCTGGAGTGCGGTCCGCTTTGAATCGGGAAAGCGCTTTCCGGATGCGAGCCCCCCGTCGCCGGTGTCCAAGCGGTGGTGGTATGGCAGTTTTGGCAGGTGGTAGGGAACTCGGAATGGCCAGGAAAGGTGCTGCTATCATAATCGGCCTGATGGCACCCCACGCATTCCGTCGGAGTCCCTGCATAAACCGGGGGGTCGCCCACGTGACAGGAACCGCACTGGAGGCTCTCGTGCGCGCCCGTCAACGGCGGTTGATGCTGAAACTCGGCCGGTGACCAAGCATCGCTGTTGTGGCAGGTGCCGCAGGTATCCGGGAATCCCTCGTGCGGTGGGTCCAGCGCATGCTGAACGTCAGCAGCGTGACAAACGATGCAGTCGCTGCCGCGAACCTTGATCCGTTCGTGGTCCTGCGCGCTCCCGCCGATGCATGCATGAACGAGCCATGCCATGCCGATCACACCCATCCTCAGAACGCGCATCGACCCTCGCTACCCATCTGTCCAGCTTCAAGATAGCACTCCTGGCGTAAACCAGGTAGGCCGAGGAGAAAGCCCCCATACACTCATAAAGTGCTGGAAATAGTGCGTTTTTGTGGGCTGACAATCGATGACAAGATTAACCTACCAGGGTTAAAAATTTTACCTACCATGGAGCCATGAGGACGCGGGTGGTTGGAGGGATTTTGATCCTTCACCTGGGAGCCGGATGCATCCAGGCGAGCAGTACCACCCACGAGCCGGGGGTGGTGCGCCAAGCGGAGTGCCTGAGCTGCCACGAAACGGAACGAAAATCCGCGATCGATCCATCGCACGATGACCTGCCGACGACTTGCCAGGACTGTCACTCGGAAGACCATTGGGTTCCCGCCCGGGCGTCTATCATCCACACGCCGCTTCCGGCGTCGTGCATGACCTGTCACGAAAACGAGCCGCGAGAGCAAACTGCCTTTCATACCCAGTCCCTCGAGACGGAGTGCGCCAGTTGCCATCGGAGCTATCCGAATTGGACACAGGCTGATTTCCTCCACAGCCCGGCGCCTCAAACGTGCGAGGCTTGTCACGGTGACTCGAGGCCGAACACGCCCACGCATCAATCGGTCGCGGGGCGGGGGGACTGCGCCGGGTGTCACGTCGTGGACGATTGGACGCTCACCGACCCGGAAGAGCTTCACACACCGCTTCCCGAGTCGTGCACGACGTGTCACCGAGACGACCCGCGAGAACAGACGATCTTCCACACCCAAACGCTCGACACCGAGTGCGCCAGCTGTCATCGGAGCTACCCGGATTGGACACAGACCGACTTCCTACACGCCCCGACACCCGAGACATGCAACGCTTGCCACAGCGATCGCAAACCCGATACCCCAACCCACCAATCCGCCGCGGGACAAGCAGATTGTGCCGGGTGTCACATCGTCACCGACTGGGCCGTCACGGACCCGACGCAGCTCCATACGCCACTCCCTGGATCGTGCCGCACATGCCACCAAAACGAGCCACGACAGCCGACGATCTTTCACACTCAGACACTCGAAACCGAGTGTGCCCGCTGCCATCGGAACTATCCGGGTTGGAAGCCGGCTGATTTCCTGCATGAACCAGTGCCTGCTGCCTGCAATGCATGCCATGGCGATCTGCGGCCCGATACCCCCACCCATCAATCCGCCGCGGGACAAGCGGATTGCGCTGGCTGCCACGTCGTGGACGATTGGGCGCTCACCGATCCGGCCACGATCCACGCGCCGCTTCCCGCGTCCTGCTTGTCGTGTCACCAGAGCTCGCCGCGACAGCCGACGATCTTTCACACTCAGGTGTACGAAAGAGAATGCGCCCGCTGCCATCGAAGCTACCCGAGCTGGACGCCGGCCGATTTCCTCCATACCCCGGTGCCCAGCACTTGCCTCGACTGTCACTCCAACCTCCGACCCAACACGGCCGCGCACCAAACTCCCATGGGACTAGGAGACTGCGCCTCCTGCCATGTGACCACCGATTGGTCCGTCGTCGATCCCGACGCGCTCCACGCGCCGCTCCCGTCATCGTGTCTGTCGTGTCACCAGAGCTCGCCGCGAGAGCCGACGCTCTTTCATGCCCAGGTGTACGAGAGGGAATGCGCCCGCTGCCATCGAAGCTATCCGAGCTGGACGCCGGCCGATTTCCTCCACGCTCCGGTACCTAGCACCTGCAGCGCTTGCCACAGTGACTCGAGGCCCAATACTCCGACCCATCAAACGACTGAGGGACTCGGGGATTGCGTCCGCTGTCACGTCGTGGACGACTGGACGCTCGCTGATCCAGCAGCGCTGCACACGCCGCTACCAGCTGCGTGCGTCGGTTGTCACTCGGACCAACCGAGGTCGAACACCCAATTCCATACACAAACGTACCAACCCGAGTGTGCCAACTGTCACCACTTCTATCCGAGCTGGACTCCAGCGACGTTCTCGCATACGCCGGCGCCGACCCGTTGCTATGACTGTCATGAGTTTCAACGCCCTAGCACCCAGACGCACCCGGCGACCGGTGACTGCAAGGGCTGCCACACCACGACCGCGTGGACGCCGGCTACCGGGGGTGCGCATCCGGAGAGCGCTTTTCCAATTCAGTCCGGCTCGCACTCGAGCTATCGAAACGATTGCACGTCGTGCCACAACCCCGCGCTCGGATCACCGGTGGGCGGGCAAAATGCCGACTGTGTGGGGTGCCACGACGGAAACCACACGCGATCCCGCATGGACAGCAAGCACAGCGGCGTGCGCAACTATCCGAGCGGCGCGGCACCGCCCAATTTCTGCCTCGATTGTCATCCGAGAGGTCGAGAATAGAGCCCGCGGTTAAAACGCGTTGCCGTGCTCGACACCGAAGCGCCTCGCGATGCTCGCAAGCGGGCAAAAGCCCGTAAACGACGCCTGAAACATGTTCAGCCCCACGAAGAGCGGGAGGATGAGCCAGGCGATGTGATGGAAATAGGCCAGCGCCACACCGGCGGTAACCATCATTCCTGCAACACGAAAAACCAGCTTGTCGATGTTCATGATTTACTTTCCTCCAGAATGCGATGATCAAAATGAATAGCGAAATCTCGCATACACGTTGGTGTCTTGCTCCAATTGGCCGAAGAACGTGTAGTCGTCGCGGCCGAACATCAGGTTCGCGCCGAACACGAAGGCCAGCGGATCGATGATCTTGTAGGTGATGCGCGGACGAATGTACGTGTCGAGCTCATTGGGCGAAAAGAAGACGAACAGCGAAAGCTCCAAGCGGTCGAGAACCAAGAGCTTGGTGAGCCGAAGCGTGAGAAGGTGCCGAAACTCGGGCTGCTCGAAGGACGGGAAGAACGAAACGTCGATCAGCTCGTCATAGTGCAGCGTGTATTCGAGGTAATACTGCAATCCCATCTGAAACTTGGGGAGCAGCTCTCGTTCGTAGCCGGCCAAACCCCGAAATTGCGAGTTCG
>JASFKY010000160.1:0-8156 GCA_050118395.1 Myxococcales bacterium
TCAGGCGTGGGGTTGGGTGTGATCAAGACGATTCGCTCCACCCCTGCGACCGTCGCCGGGATGGCGGTCATCAAGACCGTCGATGGGTAGCGCGCTTTGCCTCCAGGCGCATAGACGGCCGCCGCGGCCACCGGGCGAACACGCTGGCCCAGCTCCACACCATCTTTCTCGTAACGAAAGCCCTTTTCCCGCTGATGCTCGTGATAGATACGAATCCGTTCGCCGGCCGCGGCGAGCCCATCCCGCACCCCGGGGTCGACTCGGCGCGCGTGCTCCAACCAGGTGTCCCGTTCCCAAACCAGCGGATCGGGGCGACGACCGTCGAAGCGTTCCGTGTATTCGATCACCGCGCGATCACCACGCTGCTGGACGGCGTCGAGGATTGCCCTCACATCGGGTTCCACACGTGCCAGGTCTTCATCGCCTCGTCTGCTCAGAGTCGAGAGCGCTTGGTCATAGCCGGGCTGACCTCGTTCGTAGACCGAGAGCATGGACGGGTTTTAGCGGTCCGGCGGGCGCGGTCAACCGGCGCAACCTTGCCCTCTGGGGCCGAAAGTGCTCAGACTGCAATCACGATGAGCGTTCGCTTGCACAATACGCTGACCGGCCGAAAGGAGCCCTTCGTTCCCGCCGAGCCAGGCCACGCCCGGATCTACGTCTGCGGTCCCACGGTCTACGATTACGCGCACCTCGGTCATGCCCGGTGCTACGTCGTCTACGATGTCCTGGTTCGGCATTTGCGTGCCAACGGCATGAAGGTCACGTACGTCCGCAACATCACGGACGTCGACGACAAGATTCTCAAGCGTGCGTCGGAGACGGGAACCGATCCGGCGGAGCTCGCCGCACGTTTCGCCGATGCCTACGCCGAGGACATGCACCGCTTGGGCAATCTCGACCCGGATGTGGAGCCACGGGTCAGCAAGCACCTCCAAGACATCGTTGCGCTGGTCCAGCGTCTGCTCGAGGGCGGCCACGCCTACGTGTCCGACGGCGACGTGTATTTTTCGGTGGAGTCGTTCCCGGAGTATGGAAAGCTCAGCCATCGCGATTTGAGCCGGATGAAGGCCGGAGCAAGCGAGCGTCTGGACGACACGCAAACCGCTCGCAAACGGCATCCCGCCGATTTTGCACTTTGGAAGCAAAGCGAGGAAGGGGCGTGGGGCTGGGAAAGCCCATGGGGCCGAGGACGGCCGGGTTGGCACATCGAGTGCTCGACCATGTCGATGAAGCACTTGGGCGACACACTCGATCTGCACGGGGGCGGGCTCGATCTCGTCTTTCCTCACCACGAAAACGAAATCGCTCAGAGCGAGGCAGCGACTGGAAAGCCGTTCGCTCGCTGCTGGATGCACAATGGGTTCGTCGAGGTCGACAAAGAAAAGATGAGCAAGAGCCTCGGCAACTTCTTCACCGCGCGAGACCTCTTCGATCGCGTGGAGCCAGAGGCGATTCGCTACTTCATGATGACCGTGCACTATCGTGCGCCGCTCAACTTGGACTGGACGCTCGATGAAAATGGAAACGTCACCGGCTTTCCCCAGTTCGAGGAAGCGGAGCGCCGAATTGGCTACCTCTACCGAACCAGACGACGGCTTGCGACCCTGCCGCCGAGTCGCATCGTCGAGGACGACGGTTCGGTCGCCCCCGAGCTCGAAGGCTTTCCACAGTCGCTGGCTGAGGCATTGGACGACGACCTCAACATGCCGGTGGCGCTGGCCCGCCTTTCGGAGTTCCTCAAAGCCGTCAACGAGATTTGCGACCAGGCGACGAGGAAAAGGGGGAAGGCGTCGCGAGCTGCCGTCGAACGAGCCCAGGCGGGCTTCCGCGCCCTCGAAACCGAGCTCGGTCTCGGCTGTCACGATCCCGACGAGGTTCTCCTGCGGATTCGCGACCGTCGGGCGCGGGCGCGCGGACTGGACTCCAGCCGAATCGAAGAGCGGATCGCCGCCCGTACCGAAGCTCGGAAGTCGAAGAACTTTGCCGAGGCGGACCGGATTCGGGACGAGCTCGCCACCTCGGGCGTGGAGCTGCTGGACGGCTCCGAAGGCACGACCTGGGACATACCGGACTGATGAAAGTATCAGGTCCAGCGGTGCAGGTAAGTCCAAGTAAGCGCAGTTACACGGGTTAGAGCTGGCCCAAAGCTGTCACTCGTCCTTCTGATGTGTCACTGTTAAACACGTTGGAGCGCCGAGTGTTGACATCGTCCGTCCCACAGCCACTGGCAGAAGGCAGCTTGGAGGGCACTCCCTTTGGCCATGTGCTCCTTTCGATCCTCAAGAAGGGTCTTTCGGGAACACTTGCCATTTGGCCAGACGATGACCGGCCTGGGCAGGACCGGATCCTGTTCCGGTCTGGGGTCCCCGCCGTAGGTCGCTTCCTCGATCCTGCCGCCGATCTCGAACGCGGGCTACTTGGCCTCTTTCATCGGCAACGAGGGCCCTACGCGTTTTACGAGGCCGACCTGGTCAGTGAAGTGGAAGGCGCGATCCGCGGTCAAGTCGACGTCTTTGCATTGCTCGCCACTTCGCTTCGCGGCGAGGTGCCGCGCGATGCCATGGCCCGTGTGATCCGAAAGCTTGGCCTGGAGCGACAGCGGATCAAGACAGGCGCTCCAGTCGGGCGCTTTGGGTTCCTGGCCAACGAAATGGCGTTCATCGAGCTGATGCGGGCCGATCCGGCGACGGCTCCGATTCTCATCGACCAGTTCGGAGATCCCAAGGTGGCCCAGCGCATGATCTATCTGCTCGCGATTACGGATTGCCTGGAGCCGTACCGCGCAGTGTCGCAACAAAAGCTCAAAGCGGTTTCCTCTTCCCAAAATCGGAAACGGGTTTCTTCGCCGCCCCCTCGGGGACGCTCTTCGAGCCCCGGCAGCATGCCACCATCGAGAGACCGGGCTTCGACTCCGCCGGGCATGCGCGACTCGTACCTTCCAGGGGACTCGGTGCTCCCCTCCTCGCTCAGCAACCTCCCACCGACCGGCTCGTTGTCGGGAGAGATCGTGGCGCCACGCGAGCTGCCGGCTGATCCGCCACCCGAGCTGACGCCGGAGCACAAAAAGCGTTGGGAAGAAGCCGCGCGCGTCATCGCGATGATGGATCGCCAGAATTACTTCGAGATGCTGGGCGCCAAGGAATCGTCCGACAGGAACGAGATTCGGCAGAAGTACGTGACGCTTGCCAAGAAGTGGCATCCAGATCGACTCCCGCCGGAGCTTTCGGAGCTACGACCCTGGGTGGAGGAGATCTTCCATCTCATCACGATCGCCAATGACACGTTGAGCGACGCCAAGAAGCGGGTGGAGTACCAGAAAACGGTCATGCAAGGCGGCGGAACCCCCGAGGCCGAGCGCAAGCTGAACGTGATGGTCGAGGCAGCAATCAATTTCCAAAAGGTCGACGTTTTAGTGAAGCGGCGTCGCTACGACGAGGCGCTTGCCATTTGTGAAGCGGCGATGACGGTGGTCCGAAAAGAGCCCGACTATCCGGCCATGAAGGCGTGGATCCTCTTGCTTCATCGAGGCGTGACCGATGACGCGGTGTCGGATGAGATCCGGAATCTGCTGCGCCAGACCTTCGCGCTCAATCCCGATCACGTTCACGGCCACTTCGTCCGAGCCCACTTCTTGAAGCGGCTCGGGGACCACGACCGCGCTCTCAAGCACTTCAAGAAGGTCGCGAAGCTCGATCCCAAGAATCTCGAGGCGGCACGCGAAGTGAGGGTCGGCGAAATGCGCAAATCCAAAGGACGCACCACGGCCCCACCTCCTCGAGGCGGCGGCAAGCGCCCGAGCATCTTCGGTAAGTTTTTCAAGAAGTAGGCGTGGGGTTCGCGGTCTGGGGTTGCGGCTCGAGGATTGCCGGGGCTCTGGCGCTGGCGGCCGGCGGTGGCTCGAACCTGGACGACGTTTGCGTGTATGCAAGTGCGTGTCCGGGCAATGCTTGGGTCTGGCATGCCCTCTGCACTGACACCGCGATTCATGGAGAAACCGCGGGAACGGCTGACTCGTTTGGGGGCGTCCGCGCTGTCCGATGCCGAGTTGGTCGCGGTCTTGCTCGGCACGGGTCGCATTGGTGAAGACGCCGTCTCCTTGGCGACGCGCCTGCTGCGCAGCAGCGGGGGCCTTTCGAAGCTGGCGTGCATGAGCGCCACCGAGCTCAGGCAGTTGCCTGGGTTGGGTCCGGCCCGGGCGTCGCGTCTACGCGCAGCATTCGAGGCCGGCGCACGCGCGATGGTGCCGTTCCAGTCGGGCGATGAGCCCATTTCGAACAGCGAAATGGTCTTTGCTCGGTTCGGGCGTCCGCTGATGTCGAGCCGGGTGGAGCGCTTCTGGGTAGTTTCGGTCGACGCCAAAAACCGAGTACGGGCCGAACGTGAGGTCGCAAGGGGGGGGCGTACCGCTTGCCAGGTCGATCCCGCCGAGGTCTTTCGCTTTCTGATCTCCGAATCGGCTTCTGGGGCGATCTTCGTACACAATCACCCGAGCGGAGATCCTGCGCCGAGCCCGCAGGATCTGGAGCTCACCCGCCGATTGGTGATGGCGGGATTCTTGCTGGAGATTCGCATGCTCGATCACGTCATCGTGGGAGGCGAGCGATACACCAGCCTACGAGACGCGGGCCTATGGCCTGATAATCCTTTGAATTCGACATCTTGAAGGCTCGGCCGCGGCGGGTTCTGGCGGCTTGACACCCCCACCGTCGCGTGCTTTCTTGCGCCCCTCTGACTGTTTGGGAGCGTTGTTGTGAAGCGGACCTATCAACCACATCGTAAGCGCCGTCTTCGGACACACGGGTTCCGCGCGCGGATGAAGACCAAGAGCGGGCGAGGCGTCCTGAATGCGCGGCGTCGTAAGGGGCGCAAGCGTCTCGCGGTCTCTTGCTACAAGAAGTAGTGGCCGCCATGCGAAGATGCCTCGGGCATCGCGAATGACGGGGGATCGGCGCGACGAACCACAACGGTTCCGACGCGGGGATCGGCTTAAGAAGCGTTACGAATTCAGGCAGGTACAACACAATGGCCGGCGAATCCACACCGAGCACTTTCTGATTGTCCTCCAGCCAAATGCATCATCGAACACGCGACTTGGGATCACCGTGACGAAGAAAGTCGGTAGCGCCGTCCAACGAAACCGCATCAAGCGAGTGGTCCGGGAGGTCTTTCGGCGCAATCGCGCGCTGTTCCCGCCAGGGCACGACGTCGTGCTCATCGCCAAGCGCAATGCAGTCGACCTGGGCTACGAATCGCTGCGTGAAGAGCTGCGAGGAGCCGCTCGAAAGCTCCGGCCGAAGGAAGCATGATGATGCGGGCCGTTCTCTTGTTCTTGATTCGAGCGTATCAAATGACTCTCTCGCGTTTGATCGGACCGTCTTGCCGATTCGAGCCATCCTGCTCTCGGTACACCGCCACTTGCATCGAACGCTTCGGTGCGCTTCGCGGATCGTGGCTGGGAATCAAGAGGATAGGACGCTGTCATCCTTTGCACCCCGGAGGCTACGACCCTCCCCCTTCCGTCGAGCTCGACGCGGAGCGGCATTGCCACCACGAGGCTCGCCGTGGCTGACAAGAAGCGACCTCCTTTCATCCTGATGATCCTGCCTCTGATCGCTCTGGCAGCGATTCTGGCAGTTCAGCATTTTTGGCCGACCAAGCCCGACACCGAGGCTTCGGGAAGCGCCGAGCAGAGCCCCGTCCAAGAGCCCCCGGCTCCCACCGAGCCCGACCGCCCGGATTCGCCGAGGCCGAGCCCGGCTCAGGCCCAATCGAGACTGGAGTCACAACGGGTCGAGACCCTCGAAAACGACCGATTCGTCGCATCTTTCACGAATCTCAACACGGCGATGGTCAGTCTACGGGTCAAGGGGGAGCGCTATCACGATCAAGAGGGAAACCCCTACGAGCTCGTCACCACCGACAAGGAACGGTACTACCCTCTTGCGCCGTTGTTCTCCGGTGTTTCGATTCCAGCCGATGCGCATTGGGACGTCATCGAAGCATCGGACTCGCGAATCCGATTTCGATGGACTGGCGATGGCGTCGCGGTCACCCGAACGTGGGAATTGGGGGAGTCGCCCTACCAGTTGTTCTCGACCATCGACGTGGTCAACGAAACCTCGAACACCCGAACGGTAGACGTTGCGATCGAATCGGCGCACTACGTCGAGCGCAAACACGAAAAGCGTGGATTCTTCGGAAGGCCCTCACCCTCCCTCAGCCACGGCATCTGCCAAACAGGCGACGAAACGATCCGGGAGGATCGGGAAGGACTTCTGAGCGAAGACGAGTCGCGTCCGCTCCAGCCCCACGTTTATGGGCCCGGTGTCGAATTCGTCGCCCTGAGCAACGTCTACTTTGCCATCGTTGCGGCGCCGGAGGGGGGATCCGCGGAACGCTGCGAGCTGCTTGCTACGGATCGAGGTGGAACTCCCAAAGAGCCCGAGGGCAGCCTTTTCGAAGCAGAGCTGGTCTACGCTCCCCAATCGGTCGCACCCGGCCAATCGGCGACTTTTCAAACCTCGGTGTATGCGGGGCCCAAAGACTACGACGCGCTCCAGAAGTTCGGCCATCAGGCCACGAACATCATCGACCTCGGTTGGTTCAGCTTCATCGCGCACGGCATGAGCTGGCTCCTGCGCGCCATCCACGGGCTCGTAGGCAACTGGGGCTTCGCGATCATTCTTCTGACGCTGCTCGTCCGTGTATTGCTCTTGCCGTTCGTCGTCCCGCAGTTCCGGAACATGGCGAAGCAGCGCGCGCTGAAACCCGAAATCGACCGAATCAACGAGCTCTACAAGGACGATCGGGAAAAGAAGGGCGCCGCGATGATGGAGCTCTGGCGCAAGCACAAGGTCAACCCCTTGGGTGGATGCTTGCCCGTGCTCCTGCAGATGCCCATCTTTTTTGCACTATATCAGACGTTGTCGACGAGCATCGAGCTCTACCATGCACCGTTCGTTCTGTGGTGGAACGACCTGTCGTCGCCCGATCCTTACTACGTGCTTCCCATCATCTTGGGGGCTTTGATGTTCATCCAGCAGAAGCTGACGCCGGTCCAGATGGATCCGACACAGGCGAAGGTGATGCTGTACGCCATGCCTTTGATGATGACGTTTTTCATGTTGCTTCTGCCAACCGGACTGTGTCTATACATGGTCACGAGCTCGGCAGTGGGCATCACCCAGCAGCGATATATGTACTGGAAGATGGACCAGGAGCCTTCATTGGCGGAGGCCGCTTCTCCAGATGCTGATGGCGAACCAAGCGACTCAGCGGCGCAAGACGAAGCCGCTGCACCGAAGCGGGGACAGTCCCGCAGAAAGAAGAGGACTCGCCGTGGACGAGCATAAGAACAAACCACGTGACGGGGCGCTATTTTTGGATGAGCCGGCGATCGAGGAAGATCCCGCCAAGTACGCCGGAGATGGCAAGGCCGAGGAGGCCGCCGAGATTCTCGAGGAGCTGATCAACCTGATGGACCTGGACGTTCAGGTCAATATCCGCGCCGACGCAGATCGAGTCGAGCTCGACGTGACGGGCCCAGACTCGGGACGCGTCATTGGAAAGAAGGGCGCCACGCTCGATGCGCTGCAGTTCTTGATCAACAAGATGGTCAACCGGTTTCCCGAGGGCAGACGCCACGTCATCATCGACTCGGGGGACTATCGCGAGCGCCACGATGACGGGCTCATCTCGATGGCCAAGCGCCAAGCCCAGCGGGCCGTGAGCGAAGGCCGAACCGTGACCCTCCAGCCGATGAACGCAAGGGACCGGCGAGTGATTCACATGTCACTGGCCAAGTTCGAGGGCGTGAGCACGATGTCGCAAGGCGAAGGAAGCCGCCGCCGCATCCAAATCATTCCCGCCAGACGCCGCAGGTAGCGGCGAGCCGAGAGCCGAGGTCGGAGATCGGAGGCCTGAGGCTGAGGCCCGCAGCCCCAGGCCCGGGGCCCGCGTGGTTGACGATGCATGTCACCGGCGCTGTTGCCAACGCTGTGACTGACGCGGGCACTAACGCTGGCTCTGGGCCCTGACTCTGGCCCTGGCTCGGACGCGGTCTCTGACTCTGTCGCTGGCTCTGGCACTGTCACTGACCCTTTTCACCGGGCCAGCGATGCAAGCCGCTCCGTCCTACGCCAGTCCTTGTCGCGCGT
>JASFKY010000161.1:0-8123 GCA_050118395.1 Myxococcales bacterium
CGCATGGAATGAGCCGAGTCCCCTGGTGGATGAGTTGGTAGAACGAATGCTGGCCGTTCGTTCCAGGGGCGCCCCAGTAGATGGGCCCGGTGTCGTAGTCGACGCGGACGCCGTCCCGGGTCACGTGCTTCCCGTTGCTTTCCATGGTGAGCTGCTGCAGGTATGACGGAAAGCGCTTCAAGTATTCGTCGTATGGAAGAACGGCGACTGTCTGGGCCCCGAAGAAGTTGTTGTACCAAATGGAGAGAAGGCCCATCAGCACTGGCAGGTTTTGCTCGAAGGGCGCAGACCGGAAATGCTCGTCTACCTCGTGAAACCCGTCCAACATGGATCGAAAGTTTTCAGGTCCGATCGCCACCATGGTGGAAAGGCCGATCGCCGAGTCCATCGAGTACCGGCCCCCGACCCAGTCCCAGAACTCGAACATGTGGCGAGGATCGATCCCGAACTTCTTGACCTCGCTGGTATTGGTCGAGACGGCCACGAAATGCTTCGCGATGGCCGCCTCCTGACCTTTGAGCCCGAGCAGAATCCAGTCCCGGGCGGCTTTGGCATTGGTAATGGTTTCGAGCGTGGTGAACGTTTTCGACGATACGATGAAAAGAGTTTCTTCTGGGTTCAGATCGCGGACGGTCTCGGCAAAATCGGTGCCGTCGACATTGGAGACGAAGCGAAATTTCATGTCCCGGTCACTGTAGTGTTTCAGAGCCTCGTGAGCCATGACGGGACCCAGCGACGAGCCCCCGATGCCGATGTTGATCACGTTTCGGATTCGCCTTCCACTATGGCCTTTCCAGGTCCCGCTGCGCACTGCGTTCGCGAAATCCGCCATCTTGTCGAGAACGTCGTGAACCCGGGGCACCACGTTCTCTCCGTCGACACAGATCGAAGCTCCGCGGGGAGCGCGAAGCGCGACGTGTAGAACGGCTCGATGTTCCGAGACGTTGATCTTGTCTCCCCGGAACATGGCGTCGATTTGCCCTCGCAAGCCGGACTCCTCGGCGAGTTGAACCAGGAGCTTCAAAGTCTCTTCGTCGATTCGGTTCTTCGAGTAGTCGAGGTAAATGCCGGCTGCCTCTACTGCGAAGCGCTCTCCACGCTTCGGATCCTCGTCAAACATCTGACGTAGGTGAACGTTCTTGATGGCCTGATGCTGAGCTTTCAGGGGCTCCCAGGCGGGATGCTTGCGTAGGGAAGGAGTGCTCATTGCTTCGTGCCCTCTTTCAGCGCCTTGCTCTTGGACTTCACGCAGTCGATCAGATCGTTCCATGAATCGCTGAAAGATGATGCGCCTTCTTCCTGTAACTGGGAAGCCAGCGCGTCGATGTCGATTCCGGCGCTTTGGAACTGGGAAAGCACCGACTCGCAGTCTCCACCATCGGCGGGCAGTGTTTGTCCCACTTCGCCGTGATCGTCGAACGCCTTGAGCGTGCTCTCGCGCATGGTGTTGATGGTAAATGGAGCAGCCAGGGCTTTGACATAAAGAACGTCGGAGGCGTCGGGGTCCTTGGTGCTGGTGCTCGCCCAAAGCAGCCGCTGCGCCCTGGCCCCCGCGGCGGCCGCGCGGTGAAAACGGTCCGAGGACAGGATCTCACGATATGCTTTATAGGCACGCTGCGACATGGCAATGCCCAGACGATCGACGAGCTTCGAGGGGACCTCATCGGCCACTGCCACGTCCCAGCGACTCACGAAGATCGAAGCGACCGAGCCAACGCCGGGGTTGAGGCCAGCGGCAATCCGCCGCTCGATTCCCCGCAGGTAGGCCTGCGCCGCGGCGACGTATTGATCGCGGGAAAACAACAGAGTGACGTTGACGGGAATGCCCGCAAAAATCGCTTCCTCGATTGCGGGTATGCCTTCGGCGGTGCCTGGGATCTTGATCAGGAGGTTCGGCTTGCCCGCCCGCTCATGAAGCTCTCGAGCAGCTTTGAGCGTGCTTTCGGTATCGTGAGCGAGTAGGGGCGACACCTCCAGGGAAACCCAACCATCCATGCCGTTCGTGCGATCGAAGATGGGCCGAAATAGATCTGCGGCTCTCCTCAAATCCTCGATCGCCAAGGCGAAAAAGAGATCTTCCGACGATTTGGCGTCTTCGCTCTTGCGTCGGATCTCGTCGTCGTAGTGCTCGCTGTCTCGAATTGCCTTGTCGAAAATAGTGGGATTGGAGGTCAGACCCGTGACGGAGAGATCTCGAATGTAGTGCGCCAGAGTGCCACTTTCCAGCAAGTCTCTCGTGATGTTGTCCAGCCAGAGACTCTGTCCGACATCGTGTAACGCTTTCGTTGCTTTCACTAGATCCTCCAAACGAGCCGTTGCCGCATTCTGGTTTGACCAGTGCTTGAAAACAGCCACCCTCTCGTTTGGATAACAGTCGATGGCCAAGAATTATTCCGATTCTGAACGAAAGCGGCTCGCGGAAGGCAAGCCATGGAGGAGGTGGGGACCCTACCTGAGCGAACGCCAATGGGGCACGGTTCGCGAAGATTACAGCGCCGACGGGAACGCGTGGGAATACTTCCCGTACGAAGACGCGCGAAGCCGAGTGTATCGGTGGGGCGAGGATGGAATCGGCGGCCTTTGCGATGAGCGGCAGCGTCTGTGTTTGGGTGTTGCGTTGTGGAACGGACGCGATGCGACCCTCAAAGAGCGTCTGTTCGGACTCACCAATTCGCAAGGCAACCACGGAGAAGACGTCAAGGAAAGCTATTACTACCTCGATGCCACGCCGACGCACTCGTACCTCCACATGCTCTACAAATATCCGCAGTCTGCTTTTCCCTACGATCGACTCTTGGAGGAGAACCAACGTCGCGATCGAGCCCAGCGCGAGTACGAGCTTCTCGACACCCAGGCGTTCGAGCAAGACCGGTATTTCGACGTGCACGTAGAGTATGCCAAAGCAGGTCCGGAGGACATCGTCTGGCGAATCAGCGCGCGCAATCGAGGAGACGAAGATGCGGAGATCCATCTGCTTCCGCAGGTCTGGTTCCGCAACATCTGGTCCTGGCACGAAGACACGTCCAAGCCGTCGCTCGAGTTGGAGGGATCGAGCTCCATCTTGGCTCGGCATTCGGAGCTCGGATGTTATCGCTTGTGCTTTGAAGGCAGTCCAGATGCCTATTTTTGCGACAATGAAACCAACGTGCGGCGCGTTTTCGGGGCAGCGGAGGGCTCCGGGTATTACAAAGATGCCATCCACGAACGCGTCGTTTGTGACCGACACGAGGCCGTAAATCCGGACATGCGCGGAACCAAGGCCGCAGCCCACTATCGGCAGGTAGTTGCTGCCGGCGGCTCCATGGTGGTTCGTGCCAGGCTCCATCCATCCGCGGAGAAGCGGGACTTGGAAGACGTGGACGAGATATTCGCGCAGAGAAAGAGAGAGTCGGACGAGTTCTACGAGGTTCTACAGAAGGAAATCCAAAGTGAGGACGAGCGTCGGGTGCAACGTCAGGCCCTTGCAGGGCTCATCTGGTCCAAGCAGTTCTATCGCCTGAACATGTCCCGATGGCTCGAAGGAGATCCCACCCAGCCGCCGCCGCCGACTCAACGTCTTCATGGGCGGAACAGCCGATGGGAGCACATCGACAGTAACGACGTTCTGCTGGTTCCCGACAAATGGGAGTTCCCTTGGTATGCAGCTTGGGACCTCGCCTTTCATTGCATTCCTTTGGCTTTGATCGACGCGGAGCTAGCCAAGGAACAGCTCGTGTTGCTGACGCGCGAATGGTACATGCATCCCAATGGGCAGCTTCCCGCGTACGAATGGGCGTTCGGTGATGCGAACCCTCCCGTTCATGCTTGGGCTGCATGGCGCGTGTTTCAGATCGACCGAAAGCAGCGCGGGGGCAGCGGCGACCTCCAGTTCCTCGAGCGCGTCTTCCACAAGTTGCTGCTCAATTTCACGTGGTGGGTCAATCGCGAAGACGCACAGGATGACAACGTCTTTCAGGGCGGTTTTCTGGGGCTAGACAACATCGGGGTCTTCGACCGCAACGCGCCGCTGCCCGCGGGAGGCCAGATTGAACAGTCCGATGCGACGGCGTGGATGGCGATGTACTCGCTGAATTTGATGCGTATCGCGCTGGAGCTCGCGCTACACGACCGGGCCTACGAGGACATCGCGACGAAGTTCTTCGAGCACTTTCTCTACATCGCGCAGGCCATGGACCGGGTAGGGGGTCGAGGCGGCCTGTGGGACGAGGAAGACGGATTCTTCTACGACTGGCTCGCCCTGCCCGGCGATGACGGCGGCACAAAAAAGATTCCCATGCGAGCGCGCAGCATCGTGGGGCTGATTCCTCTCTTCGCAGTCGAAGTTCTAGACGAGGCTTTGCTGGACGAGTTGCCGGCCTTCAAGGGCCGGCTGGAATGGTTCCTCGAGCACCGCCCGGACCTCGCGGCACTGGTGTCGCACTGGGACGTGCCCGGGTCGGGACGGCGTCGGCTGTTGTCGATGCTTCGGGGGCATCGAATGAAATGTCTCCTCAAGCGGATGCTGGACGAAAGCGAGTTTCTCTCGGATCACGGGGTGCGTTCGCTTTCGCGCATTCATCTGGACCATCCTTTCCGATTCCAAGCCGGCGGTTGCACCCACGAGGTTCGATATTCGCCTGCGGAATCGGATTCCGGACTGTTCGGGGGCAACTCCAACTGGCGAGGCCCCGTGTGGATGCCTCTCAACTACATGATCGTGGAGTCGCTGCAGCGGTTCCACTACTACTACGGCGATGATTTCAAGGTCGAATGCCCGACCGGCTCGGGGAACCAACTATCGATCCTCGAGGTGGCGCAGGATCTCACCCGGCGTCTCGTCGGGATTTTCTTGCGGCGTCAGGATGGAACGCGACCGGTTTTCGGTGACTACGACAAGCTCCAAAGCGATCCACATTTCCGGGATCATTTGCTGTTTTTCGAATGCTTCGACGGTGACGTCGGACGTGGGGTGGGCGCATCACACCAAACGGGCTGGACCGCCTTGGTCGCGAAGCTGATTCAGGCATCGCAGTGAGCGAGGTTCGCATGCGTCATGGAGTCGATGCAGGAAGAGGAAGATGAAGCGCACAGCTCTAGTCATGATGGTGCTGCTCGTGGCCTGCCGTTCGAGGTCTGAGCAGCAACCCCAGGAAAATGAGGCTCCTACGCCGGTCGAACGCGCAATGGCTTTCTACGAGACCCGCGCCTACTACGAGCAGCCCGTGGTCGCGACCGGCGTGCCGAACGGCCTCAAAGACATGACGGCCGAGACCTGTGGAAGCTGTCACCAGGAGATCTACAAAGAGTGGTCGATCAGCACCCACCGTAGGGCATGGCTCGACGATGCGCAGTTTCAAAAAGAGCTGAAGAAATCTCGGGGCGTGGGAGACCCGACGCATGGCGACGTGGGGTGGCTCTGCCTCAACTGCCATACGCCAGTCGTAGCGCAACAAAAAGAGCTGGTCGTGGGGCTAGTCGACGATCAAATCGAAAAGCCCGAGTATGTGACGAATCCAACTTACGACGAAGCGCTTCAACGAGATGCCGTCACTTGCGCCACCTGCCACGTACGCAACGGGATCGTCTACGGCCCCTTCGGAGACACCCACGCGCCGCATCCCACGGCTAAAGATGAAAAACTCTTGCGGGTCGACGTGTGCACGCGGTGCCACGAAGCAGAGCGCCTCTATAGCTCACAGAATCTTGGCTGCTTCTTTTCCACCGGCCGGGAATGGGCCGCTTCGAGCTATGCGGAGGCGGGTGAGACTTGTCAGAGCTGTCACATGCCGGAGGTCGACCGCGAGCTGGCGACAGGCTTCGGGACGCCCGTGCGGGCCACGCGTCGTCACTGGTTTGGAGGCTCGCTCATTCCGAAGAAGCCCGAATACGAGGCGGAAATCGCACCGCTACGCGAGATATACGGAAACGGTCTGACGATCACCGTGCACCGCATCACGCCGGAGCTTCAGGCCTTGGCCGACGCGGCCCCGGCGCTTGCGCCCGAAGACCAAAAAGTCGCCGAGGGCAAGGAGATAGTTTGCCAGCACTGCCAAGAACGACTCGCGGTGGTGATCGCGAATGACCGCGCGGGCCACGACATGCCGACCGGCGATCCCGAACGGCATGTCGATGTCGATGTCACTGCGCGGAGCGGCAAACAGATCGTCGCTAGAAAGTGGACCCGAATCGGCTCACGTTACCAATGGTGGCCCGAGGTGGAGCTCTTGGCCGACACCCGCATCGCTCCAGGTGACAAGCGGGTGCTAATCATTGCCGTTCCTTCTGGCGGGACGGTGGAGATTGCAGCGATCAAAGCCCGCATGTACGAAGATGCCTTCGAGTATCATCACCTCCAAGGGCAGTACGTGCGCGAGCGCGAATTCTTCCGGCAGCAGATTCAGGTCGCAGACGTCTTGGAGTAACGAGCGACCGTTCTCTCCCTCGTCCGCCATGGCGCAGTCCGCGAAAGACAGGGCTCGTGGTCGAGCTCAAGCGTCTGGAATCACATGAGCCTCGTCGAGTGCGGCAGCAGGCGCGGCACGTTCGAGCTGATCCCGCACCAGCTCCCGAACCGCCCGGTACACCCTGCGACTCGGCTCCGCCCACGGCATCAAGATCGGGAACACGTGGAACATGTTGGGGTCTTCGATGACCGTCGTTTCCACGCCGCCTTGTTGCAGGCGGTCCGCAAATTCGCGGATGGCGTCCCGGAATATCTCTTGGCCGCCATAGGCGAGGAACGTGGGTGGAAAATTGCTGACGTCGGCGTTCAACACCGAGACGCGCCGATCTCGCGAGTCGATGCCGTGAAGATAGGGCTGTACGGGAATGTTCCAGGGCAAAACGTCGGATGATGCATTGGCCGTTACCGATGGCTCATCGAGCGTGAGACTGACCTCGGGCGAAAAGAGGAGCAGACGCGCTGGGTCAGGCAAGTGATCGGCGCGAGCATCGAGCATGAGCGTGGTGACGAGACCGCCTCCGCCCGAATCGCCAGCCAAAAAAAGCCGTTCTGGCGAGTGCCCTTCGTGCAACAGGCCCTCGTACACCGCAATGGCGTCGAGAAGGCTCGCCGGGAACGGAAACTCCGGCGCAAGCCTGTAATCAGGAACGAAGACGTCGCATTGAGTTTCGCGAGCCAGCCAACCGGTGAAAAGAAGATACATGGCCGGAGAGGTGCCGATGTACCCGCCACCGTGCAGGTAGAGGACTTGGCCCTGCGGCCTACGGCGCCGAGGCCGACACGAAAGGCCGGGCACCCCTGCGATCTCCCTTTGCACCGAGACGACGTCCAGGGGTTCGAGCAGGGGCGTCAAAATCGCCCGGCATAGGTCGTCGATGACGATTTCCAGTGACCGAAATTCCGGGGTCGACAAAGACATGGTGTAGCCCAGAAACGAACGCACCACCTGGCGTGTCAGCGTCACCCCGAAGTTTTCGAGTCGGTTCGAGCCGCCTGCCCATGGCTTACGAAACGGAATCGAAGCCATCGCATTGGCGAGCTGCGCCGCCAACCCGGAGACAGCAAACGCAGTGACTGGTCCGGACGCGGTCGGCACATCGGGGCGTTTTCCCATGACCATGACGAAACCTCTTCGATCTTTAGCACATGCGCGGCGGGAGAGGGTCGAAGCGCGAGATTGCCTCAGTCCGAGGCTTGACCTATACGAAACAAAGGCCTCGGCTTTCCGTCTTTGGAAACGACGAGCGTTTTGGTATGCAAGCCCGGTGAGGTGGAGCACCACCTTGAAGCAACGTTTACTCGGCGCCCTGCGGCCCGTCGTCAGCATCGCCTTGTTGGCCTTGGCGGCATGGGTCCTCCATCACGAGCTTCGCGCTTACCATTGGCAAGATGTGGTTGCCCACATGAAGGGCATCCCAGCGAGCAAGTTGATTGCGGCACTTTCGTTCGCTGGCATCGGGTACGTGGCTTTGACCGGATACGACGCGCTCGCCTTACGACTCGTGAAAAGCCACCTGCCTTACCGCCGCGTCGCGCTGACGTCGTTCGTCGCCCATGCGCTGAGCCACAGTCTCACGTTCTTCGGAGGGAGCGCCGTTCGGTACCGCATGCTTTCCGCGTGGGGTCTTCGGGCGGATGACATCGCACGAATCATCGGTTTCGTGGCGTTGACCTTCTGGCT
>JASFKY010000162.1:0-8121 GCA_050118395.1 Myxococcales bacterium
AATCCCTGCGCACCCGCGAAGCATTCTGGGGAGCGCATTGGCTACTCGTTCTAGAGCGACTTGCGCTCAGTGATGATGATGGCCCTCGGGGCCGTGCGGGTGTCCGTGCTCGATCTCTTCGTCGGTGGCATCGCGAAGGGATTCGACCGTCACCTCGAAGTGCAATGTCTCGCCGGCAAGTGGATGATTCGGGTCGATCGTGACCGTCTCTTCACCGATGCCTACGATGAAGAAGGGAATCTGACGACCCTGATCGTCGTGGGCGACCACCTGCATCCCCGCGGCAAGCTGCGCATCTTCTGGGAATAGACGACGAGGAACTTCGTGAGACTCGCCCATCCGGTTGCCATATCCCTTTTCAGGGGGCACGGTGGCGCGAATCGTTTCGCCTTCTGCGGCCCCCTCCAACTGCTCCTCCAGACCAGGGACGATGTTCCTGGCTCCGTGCAGATAGAGAAGTGGACTCCCATCTTGGGATTGATCGATGACTTCACCTTCGTCGTCGCGCAGGGTGTAAGAGAGCGTAACGACCGTGTTTGCTGTGACTTTCTTGCTCATGACGTGGGCTTCACCATGCCATACTTGGCGCGGTACGCTACCGGGCAGTCTCGCGCACAGAAAGGAGCCATCCATGATCGAGGTGATGATCGACCTTCCCGACCGTGTCCTCGGCCTCAGGGCTCGGGGCGAGGTCACGGCGGACGACTACAAAGCTACTGTCGTTCCCGCGATCGAGAAAAAACTCACTCGATTCCACAAAGCGCGCTTGCTCTACGTATTGGGCGATGAGTTCGAGGGCTATAGCGGCGGAGCGGCCTGGGAAGACGCCAAAATCGGCATGAAGCACTTCACGTCCTTCGAGCGGATCGCGGTGGTAACAAACGTCGACTGGGTGGAGCGAGCGGTCAAGGCAGTCGGCTTCGCCTTGCCAGGTGAAGTTCGTGTCTTCGACGATGACGATCTGGAAGAGGCGCGTCACTGGATCTCGGAGCCGCCGTCGCAGGGTCACCTCTCCTTCGAGCTGATGGAGGAAAAAGGAATCCTCGTTCTCGAACCGAACGGCGAGCTCGAGGCCGCTGACTTCGAACGATTGAGCGCCGAAATCGATCCCTACATCGAGAGGACCGGAGCGTTGAATGGCTTGATGATCGTTGCCGAGCACTTCCCGGGTTGGGACGATTTTTCTGCGCTCAGCTCCCACCTTCGGTTCGTTCGCGAGCACCGAAAGGAAATACGTCGTGTGGCCTTGGTGACCGACGACCGGCTGTTGTCGGCGATTCCTCGAATCGCCTCGCGCTTCCTCGATGCCGAAGTCCGCGTCTTTCCGATGAATGCCCGAGACGAAGCAATCCTCTGGGTTGGCGAGAAATGAGCGCGGAGGATTCTGACAAGCCCGATCCCTCTTGGGACGAGCGGGTGACTCAAACGGTCATTCGCTTGAGCCTTCTCGCCGTCCTCGTGTTTTGGTGCCTTCGCATCATGAGTCCCTTCATCAATCCCATCATTGGGGGCATCGTCATCACCATCGCCGTACAGACTCCGTACGCCAAGCTCACCCGTGCCCTGGGCGGGCGCCCTCGGATCGCGGCAGCAGTCATGGCCACGCTTGCATTGCTCGTCGTGATCGTGCCGTCGATTTCGCTGGGAGCAAACTTGGTCGAAACGGCCTCGGACCTTTCCGGAGAGCTCTCGGATCGCCATATCTCCGTGCCGCCCCCACCCGAAAAGGTAGCGGATTGGCCAGTCGTCGGAGAGCGTCTCTACCACGGGTGGCTGAGCGCGTCACAGAACCTGGAGGCGGCCCTGATGAAGCTCGTGCCCTATCTCAAGGACGCCGGTCTGTGGCTCGTATCGACCGTGGGAAACGTCGGGCGCGGCGTGTTCATGTTCGTGGTAGCCGTCGTCATCGCAGGTGCGCTATTGCCTTACGGGGAGCGTGCCGCTGCTCTTGCGAGACGCGCCGCTTCGATCGTCGCTCGGGATCGAGGCCCGGAGCTGGTGGAGTTGACCGCCGCGAGTATCCATAGTGTGACCCGTGGCGTACTCGGCGTAGCCCTGATTCAGTCGCTCTTGGCCGGGCTCGGCATGCTGGTCGCAGGCGTCCCTGCGGTGGGGATTTGGACCTTGCTCATTTTGATGTTGGCGGTGATGCAGTTGCCACCGATGATCGTGATCCTTCCGATCATTTTTTACCTGTTTTGGACCAGCTCCACCTGGGTGGCCGTCTTGTTCACCATCTGGGGCGTGGTGGTCGGCATGAGCGACAACGTGCTCAAACCGCTCCTGATGGGCAAAGGCTCCAAGATACCGATGCTCGTGTTGTTCATCGGCTCGCTCGGGGGGTTCATCTCGTCAGGCATTCTAGGCCTCTTCATGGGCGCGATCGTCTTGTCCATCGGCTACACCCTGTTCATGGCCTGGGTCCAAGGCCCGACGCAGACGGAAACGGATGCGGCCACGGCCGCTACCGAAATCCATTCCTGATTCCGACGACGCACGCTAGTGCAAGAGGCGGACTCGAATCGTAGCGGGGATGGACCGAAGCTCGTCGAGCAGAGGCGACGCGTCGTCTAGCTCGATGTCCATGACCACGTACCCGACGTCGGCTTGGGTTTCGAGATATTGCGCGGCGACGTTGACTCGATGCTTGGAAAACACGCGGTTGATCTGCTCCATCACGCCCGGCTCGTTCTTGTGGATGTGGAGCAAGCGGCGTCGGCCCTCGTGGTCGGGGATGGTGACCTGTGGAAAATTCACCGCCGACACCGTCGACCCGTTGTCGTCGTACTTGACCAGCTTGGCCGCGACCTCGCGCGCGATGTTGAATTGGGCTTCCTCGGTGGCACCGCCGATGTGCGGCGTGAGAATCACGTTGTCGAACCGACGAAGCGGCGACTCGAACGTCTCCTTGTCGGACTTCGGCTCGACCGGAAAGACGTCGATGGCGGCGCCTCCGAGGTGACCCGATTCGAGAGCGTCCGCGAGTGCGTCGATGTCGACGACGGTTCCGCGCGCTGCATTGATGACCAAAGAACCGGGACGCATCGAGCGGATCGCATCTGCGTTCAGCATGTTGCGAGTCACGGGGGTTTCGGGAACGTGCAGGCTGACGACGTCCGCTTGACCGAGCAGGTCCCGAAGGCTGTCGACGGGTGTCGCATTGCCGAGTGGAAGCTTGTGCTCGATGTCGTAGTAGAGAACACGCATTCCGAGTCCTTCAGCGAGAATGCCCAACTGCGTCCCGATGCGCCCGTAACCCACGATCCCGAGGCGCTTCCCGCGCACCTCGTAGGCATGGCGCGCGGTCTTGGCCCATTCGCCGCGGCGCGCACGAGCAGCTTTTTCCGGAATGCCGCGCATCAACAGAATGATGTCCGCCAGGGCGAGCTCGGCCACGCTCCGAGTGTTGGAAAAAGGAGCGTTGAACACGGGGATTCCCATCCGCCGCGCCTTGGCCAGATCGACCTGGTTGGTGCCGATGCAGAAGCAACCGATCGCTTTGAGGTTCTCGGCTGCGTCGAGGACATCGGAATCGATGTGGGTACGAGACCGGATGCCGATGTAATCGACGCCTCGGATAGCCTCTTGCAAGTCTCTACCCGCCAGTGATTGTGTCAGACGCCGTACGTTTCGATATCCCGATGCAGCGAGGTTCTCCACGGCTGCTTCGTGGATGCCTTCCAGCAAGAGTATTTGGATATCTTCGTCGGCCACGGCCGCAGTTTGAGTCGATACCCCAGCCGCTGCCAGCAAAAAGGAGTCGCAGTGAACGAGCAACCGACTAAACTTCGCGCGATGAAATACTGCTTCGTGGCCTTGCTCATCCTCGCCTGCGCGTGCGACGGCGCGACCGAACCCACGTTTGAAACCGGCGCGTGCGAGCAGTTCGGAGTTTTCGAGCCCGTCGCGGTGCCCCAGCGCTGCGGCATCGACGTCGCCGGTGATGGAGAGAGCGTCCGGGTTTTCGCCGTTGGACCCGTCATCCGGTATGCCGAAATGGAAGACTACGCGACGTTCTGCAAGGCTTGGGACGACGTGGTTCGCACCGAGGTTCTGCCCTGTCTCGCAAAGGACAAGCCGAATCTTCTCGTCTTTCCCGAAAACGCGAGTCTCTCGAGCGCATTCATAGGCTCACGTGGAGCGGTGGGAAGAGCGGAGACTGCCACGCTCCCGGCCTTTCTTTCACTGGCTCAAAGCTACTTGGATCCGATTCTCTACTATGCGCAACGATATCCCGATCTGAGCCTCGGCGAGCGCCTCGTTCTGGGCGTGACCGACACGATGGTACGGGCGTTCCAAACCTTTCCGTCCATCGCGGAGCGGTACGGTGTGTACGTTGCCGTATCTTCGGACTTCGCTTCCGCCGATTTCAGTCAGGATCCCGCCGACATCGAAGTGCTTGCCGACCCCGATCTCGATTCGGTTTCCGGTGTATACGTTGCAACCGAAGGTGCCGCCTACAACTGGGGGCTCTACTTTGGCCCCGATGGGCGGGAGATCGCGCGCGTCGCGAAGAGTTATCTCGTCCCAGACGAAGAAGATCTGCTCGGCTTGAGTCACGGACCGCTCAGTCAAATGCGCCCGGTGCAACTTCCCTTTGCGCAGTCGGGCATGGTGATCTCGAAAGACGCCTGGATGCCCGGGTTGCTGCACCGACTCGATGCCTTGGGCGCGAATCTCAACCTGCAGCCGGAAGCCTTTTCCGGTTGGGCCGTCGAGGAGTACGAGGGTGATTGGCTCCCCGACATCGTCCGTCAATCGGCGTGGGCACACACCCAACGTCATGGATCCTTCCGACACACCGTGACGCCCTGTATCAAAGGCAACTTGCTCGACCTGGTCTTCGACTGCCAGTCGCACGTGACGAGCCCGGCCCAACCAGACGATCCACTCGACGCATTCATCGGTCAGAACCCCTACCACGGTCTGCTCGCAGTCGAGCCTTGGGTGATCGAAGACCCCGGGCCGCCCCTGTCGCTCGAAGAGCGCCGTGATGTTCTCCGCGATCGCGGTGAGCGCATGCTGCCTGGAAGCGGTGATCCACTCGAGGACGCTTATGTGGGGCACGTGATCGCGGCCGACCTGTCACTTCCCCCCGACGGACGCGTGCCTGCCTCCGACGATGGCGACGCGGGAGCCCTCGGGCCGAGCACGGTCATCGCCGCGCCCCGCATCGAGCCAACGCATCAGCGGTTTCCGGCGCTGGCTGCCGACACGAACGGGGCCGTGGTCGCTTGGATGGAAGGCCAGCCCGGCCAAGAGGTGGTCCGCGCCTTCCTGACGGACGACGCGATCCACTTCGACGAAATCGCCGTGGAGTCGGCACCCAACACGGTGCAACGTTTGCCGCGAGCTGCGACCGGCGCTGGTCGAACGGCGCTGGTATGGGAGGAAGAGCTCGGCGACGGAGCCATCCAAGTGGCGGTGATGACACGCGTCGACCAGACCTGGACTCGCTCGACTCTCACCGATCCCACGATCGCTCCGGCCTGGGAGCCGGACGTCGCCATCGATCCCGTCACGGGTCGATTGTTCGCCACATGGCTCGACTTACGAGCTGGAGGCAGACCCAAGCCTTGGATTGCCCGCAGCGACGACGGACAGACCTGGCAGGCGCTGCAGGTCGATCCGGCCAATGACATCGCCGACAACCCCAGGGGAGATGCCGCCTTCGTCCGAGTCGCTGCGGGAAGCGACGAGGTGTATGTTGCATTCTCGGATTTTCGCGAGTTCAGCTGGGACGTGTATCTGTCGCAAAGCGCCGACGGGGGCCAGACGTTCGAACCGGCAAGCCGCATCGATCCGACGGCCCAGAGCGTGGTGCCCGTCTCGGGCGGTGATCCGGTCGAATCGGAGCGCATCCATGGGGACGTCTCACTTGCGGTAGGTCCCAGCGGGGACGCGATCGTCGCGTGGTCGGAGCATCAAGATCGCCGTTACGAAAGCCGCATCCGAGTGTGGCGCGGTGGGGACACGGCACGAGCCGACGACGCACCCGATGGGATCGACGCCTGGAGGCCGTCGGTGATTGCCAATGCCGGCGGTGAGGTGCTCGCCGTATGGCAGGACCTTCGAGACGTCACGAACACGATCCGCATGGCGACGGCAATCGATGGGCTCGTCTTCACCCCGAGTGTTCGCATCGATGATGCCGGCTCGGGCGCGCATTCCTACGGGCCACGGATCGCCACGCTCGCGGAACGGACCCTGATCGTATGGGAAGATACGAGGTCCGGTTATGCCCGGGTACGGATGGTCGCGAGCAACTAGAGTTGCCCCAAAAAGCGCAAGTAGGCTTCCACGACTTGCTCGGGCGCTTCCATCTGCGGGTAGTGTCCGATCGTGGGTAGCTCCACGATGAAGTGATCGGGGCTCACCACCTCTCGGTACCGCTCGATCATGTGCGCACCAGAGACGGGGTCTACCGAGCCATTGATCAGCCCGATGGGCACGATGCTGTTCCGCAGGGCTTCGAGCCAGCGTTCACGGTGCTTTTTTCGATCGACCATGTACGTGATCAAGCTGTGGAAGACGTGCTTTCCATCGTTGTAGTTGACGAGATCCCAGAAGGCATCGAGCTCTTCGGCACTAGGCTTGGTGAGCGGGCCGAACACGGCGCTCAAGGACCGGTCGAAGGTGCTCTTGGTCGAAAGCCTGTTCACGAAGGGACCGATAGGGCTCAACAGGAGCTTCTGAATCAACCGCGCTCTGTGGGTCTCGGGAAACAAGCCGCCGTTGAGAAAACAAACCGACATCCAGTGCCCTACGCCGCGGCCTTCGTTTTGGCGCGCCAGAAGCTCCTGGGCCACCGTGTCTCCGTAGTCGTGAGCCAGCACGTGGAACGTATCGACCTTTCGATCGAGCAGCAGCGCCTCGCACAAATCGGCCTGCTCCATGATGCTGTATTCGTGCGGGTTCGGCTTGTCGCTGAACCCGAAGCCGAGCAGGTCCAACGCGATCAAACGGTACGAGGCCTGGAGCGAATCCCAGATCGGAGTCCAGTCCCAAGACGACGTGGGAAAGCCGTGAATCAAGAAGATGTTGGGCTTTTCGATCTCTCCCGAGTCGACGCAAAAGACGTCGTGCCCCAACAAATGGGATACATGCCCACGCTCATGCCATTGATCGATCGAGACCTTCACTCGGAACTGCAGACTACGCCACATCGGAGCGGTTGACACGGACAATGTCGGGTGAAAACTACGACAACGAAGCACAGTGATGGCGCAGACAGCATTCGTCACCGGCGGCACCGGTTTCATCGGGTTCAATTTAATCGAGCTCTTGGTAAACGAAGGATGGCAGGTCACGGCGCTGCATCGTTCGACTTCCAATCTCCAGTACCTGAATAGATTTCCGGTCGCGCTACGCGAAGGCTCCGTCACCGATCGAGAGTCGCTCGATCGTGCCATTGCCGAAGGGACCGACGTCGTCTTTCACGTCGCAGGCGATACCAACTTCTGGTCCAAGCGAAACGCCCAGCAAAACGCGATCAACATCGATGGCACGCGAAACCTGGTCGAAGCCGCCTCTCAAAAAGGCGTGCGAACCTTCGTTCACACGTCCAGCGTCTCGGCGTGGGGCCGGGTCAAAGGCGTCGTGACCGAGCAAACGCCACTCGCGGGAAAAGACTCCTGGATCAACTACGAGCGGTCTAAACATCTCGGGGAGCTCGAAGCGCTCAAAGGCACCGAACGCGGCATGAAGGTCGTCGTCCTGAACCCTGGCGGTGTGGCAGGTCCCTATGATGCCAACACCTGGGGGCAGCTGTTTTTCATGCTTCGAGACGGCGCGTTACCGGCGGCCTCGCCCGGGACCGTCACCATCTCGCACGTCCACGACGTCGTAGCGGCACACTTGGCTGCCGTGACCCGAGGGCAAAGTGGGCAACGCTACATCCTGGCGAGCAACGACATCGAAATCGTGGAGCTGGTGGGCGAGGTGGCCCGGCTCTTGGGCCTATCGAAGGTGCCCCGCACCGCGCCGCCCTGGGTGCTGAAGGCGTTCGGGCGCTTGTCCGTGATGCTCGCTGCGCTCACCGGCACGGAGCCCAAAGTCACGCCGGAAATCGCTACCATGACCAGCGAACGGGGCACGAGCTTTCGGAGCGACAAGGCGATC
>JASFKY010000163.1:0-7951 GCA_050118395.1 Myxococcales bacterium
ACTCATTTTCGACAGCTGGTACGACAGCTACCGGGGTGCGGTCTGCATGATTCGAGTCAAGGACGGCACGGTCCGCAAGGGCGACAAAATCCGGCTCATGGCGACCGGCGCAGAATACGAGGTCACTGAGCTCGGCGTGTACACCCCGTTTTCAAAGGAGCTCGACCACCTGGGACCGGGGGAAGTGGGCTACCTCGCCGCCAGCATCAAGTCTCTTCAAGACGCCAAAGTCGGCGACACCATCACCCTTGCGAAGAACCAAGCGCCCAAGCCGCTAGCTGGTTTCAAAGAGGTCAAGCCGATGGTGTTCTGTGGAATCTTTCCGACGGACAGCGATCAGTACCCTGAGCTCCGCGATGCGCTCGAAAAGCTCAATTTGAACGACGCAGCGTTCGGATTCGAGCCCGAGACGTCCGATGCGCTCGGCTTTGGCTTCCGGTGCGGCTTCCTCGGCCTGCTCCACATGGAAATCATCCAAGAGCGGCTCGAACGCGAATACGACATCGGCCTCATCACGACGGCGCCGAGCGTCGTCTATCGAGTTCACACGGAGCAGGAGACGCTCGAAATCGGCAACCCGTCTCAGATTCCAAGCGGACGAGTGCGGATCGAGGAGCCGTACTTCAAGGTGTCGATCCACGTCCCCGCGGAGTACATCGGCCCGGTCATCAAGCTGTGCCAGGAGAGGCGGGGCGAGCAGCAAGGCATCCAGTACGCATCGACCGAGCGCGTCATCATCACTTACTTGATGCCGCTGGCGGAGGTGCTCTTCGACTTCTTCGACAGGCTCAAGAGCGCCACCAAAGGATACGCCTCGATGGACTACGAGCTGGCGGGGTATCGCGAAAATCCGCTGGTGCGCCTCGACATGCTGGTCAACGGGCAAAAGGTCGATGCGCTCAGCGCCGTCGTTCATCGGGACAAGGCTTATTACCTTGGCCGGTCGCTGGCGGCCAAGCTCAAGGACATCGTTCCCCGCCAACAATACGAAGTGATCATTCAAGCAGCGATTGGGTCGAAGGTCATCGCCCGCGAGACGGTCCGCGCGCTTCGCAAAGACGTGACCGCCAAGTGCTACGGCGGTGATATCTCGCGAAAGCGCAAGCTTCTAGAAAAGCAAAAGGAAGGCAAAAAGCGGATGAAGTCGGTAGGCAGCGTCGAAATCCCTCAAGACGCCTTCCACGCCATTCTCAAGGTCGATAGCTGAGCGCAGAGCGCCCGAGCGCGACTCATTCGGCGTTCAGCTCGGACGTATTGGCAATTTCGATCTGAAACTCTTCCACCACCTGGACTGCTTCGGAGCCCTCCGCGGTCTTGACGATCAAGTGGTCTTCCACTTGGCCCGAAGCAGAAGCGTCCGATTCGAGGGCGCTCAGATTTAGAATGATCTGTCCTTGTGCGTGTCCCTTGAGCGACTCGACGAAGATCACCATGCCTTCATCTGGAAATTCGATGGTTTGAGCAGGCGCGTTTTGGTCCGCGCTCACGTTCAGCATGAGCTCGTCACCGGCTCGGTCGACTAACGTATAGGTGGTCACTTGATTGATGTGGAAGCCGTACGCATCGATCACACGGCGCGACTCCCAGCGAGCACCGAGGCCGACCTTTTCCTCGGGCAAGCGCACGCGCGTCAAGGTTTCGCGGGTGTTGACGATCATTCGCAACAAACGGATGGGCAGGTCCGCGCGCTTGGTCTGGTCGTTGAATCGACCGGCCAGCATCCTCCCCCGGTCGTCGATCTCGAGCCAACCACCGATTTTGTCGGCGACCGCGGCGCTAGCCTCCAGCTCCTGTGCCAGGTCCGCATCGAATCCTTCGGGCACGATCGCTTCGGAGCGCACCACGTCGACCTCGAGCTTCACGCCGCGTTCGGTCGGCTCCGCAGGCCCCGAAACGACATCCAGGCGAAGACCGGGTAGGACCGAGAGCCCCACTTCGTCGGCGCTGGCAGCCAAGGTGGCGCTTCGAAACGTGGTCGTCGAGGTCGTGGTCGTCCCAGCGGGAATGTGATAGCGGAGCTCGGATCGCGGCCTGTCGCCCTTTTCCAAGATCTGAACGACGGCATAGTCGCCCCCCGCATCCGCCGCGGTATTCGATTTCTTGCACCCGGGCAGGCCGCACAGCGCACACACCAGCGCCGCCACGCCAATCACGCGATAGTTGGTCATGAAACCCCTCAATCCTCTTGGAAGACCGTCTTCCAATCCTTCTTCATGGACACCACGACCCAGCCCTGCGGGCCCGCGGCATCGAGCGCCCGATCGAGCGTGCCCACCCGACTTTGTCTGTCGTAGGCATACTCGCGCTCGGCGTCGTCATGGTGCAGAAGCAGCCCCAGTCGGGCTTCGCGGCTCCCGAGCGTCGTCCACTGCAGCATCTCGAAGTCTCCATCCGAGTTGCCGAAGGCCAGGATCGGTTGCCGGCCTACGCCCTTGTAGATGCCAACGGGCTTACCCGCGCCATCATTGACGAAATCGATCTCCTGCAGCCGCAAAAGCGTGGGCTTGCCGCCTTGCACTTCGTACCGGGTTTGGATGGACGAGCCAATGACCCGCTGGGACGGGATGCCATACGTCTCTTTCGAAAAGACCCTCATGAACTCCGCGCTACCCCCTGAGACGATGAAGGTCGTGAAGCCCTTGGACTCGAGATAGCGCAAAAGCTCGAGCTGAGGCTGATAGACGAGCTCCGTGTAGGGTTTGTCGAAATCCGGATGCCGCGCGTCACGAATCCACTCTCGCACGATGGTGTCGAACAGGGTCGTGCTCATCCCGGTGTGGGAGGCCACGATGATCTCCACGAGTCCTCGCTTGCCCGACGCAATGAGCGCCTGCTTGTCGCCTTCGAGGACGGCTCGAAAAGGCTCTTCCGTTTTCCATTCCGGATGGACTTGCGCCAGGTCTTTCACCCGATGGAGGGCAAAAGCCATTTCGGTATAAACAGGCTGCTCGACCCACAAAGTACCGTCATTGTCGAAGGTTGCGATGCGGCGCTCGGGCTCGACGAAAGCCGGATCGTCCGGATCGGTGACCGCCCGCACGAAGTCGATGATCTTTGCCTTGGTGACGCCGTCGTTCCACGAGGGAAGCGGATCGAGGAACGGCTCCGCCTGGGCGCCGGTTACCGGTTCCTTCGCCTCCGGTGTCGGGGAGCTCGCGCACCCCGACATCAACAGACAGAGCCCAACCAGCGCGGCAAGCTGCGCACGAGATTTTCGAAGAACCATGGCGCGAACTTTAGGGGTGGCTTTTCGACCCGTCCAGCGACGTTTGCCAAACTCCGGGACGCTTTAAAAGGGTCGCCCGGTCGTTTTGGAGGGGGGGAGACACGACCGGGCGGGGGATAACCGGCAGACATGTGGGGGGGTTCCGCCGGCGAAGATATTTGGTTTTCGAAATCAGAGGACCATCACGTCCTCATGGATTAAACCCTAAATACCACGAGTGACGTCGTCAACGGGCGATACTCCGATCGGGCGATTTTTCCGGTGGATTAGGTCACAGAACGGTTCGAAAACAGCGTCCAGCCTGCCGCTCCGATGGTGGCACCGATGAGGTCGGCGATGGCGTCGGCCAGCTCGGGCGAGCGGCCGGGAACCATCGCCTGATGGATCTCGTCGGACAGTCCCCACAAGAACGTGATGAAGACCGCAAATCCAGCGATGCGCCAAGCCGTTGCCGACGGCCAGGTGCGGGACGAAGCATGGGCGCACAACCAACCGAGAATGGCGTACTCGACGAAATGAATGCCCTTGTCCCGAAAGGGGATGTGCTGGACCAGAGGGACCTGCACTTCGAACGAGGAGATGACGAAGATCAGCGCCATGTACGCGATCACGAAGCGCCAAGGCCATATGCGCCCTCGCCAGGAATCGACAGTCAGGCCGAGCCTCCTGCGTCGAAGACGGGCAGTCGCCGCCGCGGTGCGTCGCCGCGCCCGCGCGCACCGGCCATCGTTCCTCCGAGGCTGTGACGAAACGCCTGGTCGATCGTGACTCGGACGAGCTCGCCGGTCGGGTCATGGCCGTCAGGCGCCGTCAAGTGCACGATTTCGTTTCGTTCGCTGCGCCCCGAAAATCGACCTCGATCGCCAGGAGACGGCCCTTCCACCAAGACCTCGAGCTCCCTCCCCACCAGCGAGCTCAGGTGCGCTCGTTGCTGTTCCTCGACCCGCGCGAACAAGCGAGCCAAGCGCTCATCTTTGACCTCTTCGGGAACTTCGTCCTCGAGCTTGAGCGCAGGGGTGAAAGGCCGGGGCGAATACTTGAACCCGAACGCGGCCACGAAACCGACCCGGCCGACGAGCTCGAGGGTCTGGCAGAAATCGTCCTCGGTCTCGCCAGGGAAACCCACGATGAAATCGGTCGATAGGGTGAGCCCGGGCCTGGATGCCTTGAGGGCGTCGGTCCGCGCGATGTAATCCTGCGCGCTGTAGCGTCGCGCCATGCGGCGAAGCACTCGGTCGGACCCGGACTGGACCGGCAGATGCACGTGCGCCGGCAGCACTTCGAGCTCGGCATGCGCGGCAGTGAGGGCCGGCGTGACGTGACGGGGATGCGGTGAGGTGTAGCGAAGCCGGAGCAAGCTGGGCACTTCCCGCGCAATGCGTCGAAGCAAAGCGGGGAACTCGGAGCTCGATGGCGCGATCTTCGACTCTCCCTTTCCCCGGCTCGCTCGATCTCCCGGCTCGTGCCAAGAGTTGACGGTTTGCCCGAGAAGGGTCACCTCGCGGACGCCTCCATCCACCAGGTCTCGGATTTCCCCGATGATCTCGGCTGCAGGGCGATAGCGCTCGGCGCCACGAGTATGAGGAACGATACAAAACGTGCAACGTTCGTCGCACCCTTTCATCACCGTGACGTAGGCGGTCACCTCGCGGCGGTCCGGATGGGGTTTTGCCCGAAGAAACTGGGGGTCGTCCATGTCGAACACCGTGCGCGCGACCGGCGGCGCGCCTTGCCCCACCTCCCGGATCAGCGCCGGAAGCTCGCAAATGTTGTCGGGCCCGAGCACGATGTCGACGAATGGCGCCTTGCGAAGCAGTCGCTCTCCCTCCTGCTGGGCCACGCATCCGGCAACCGCGATGACGGTGTTTCGTCGCCCCTCTTTGAAAGGCCGAAAAGTTCCAAGCAGACTCATCAGCTTGTGCTCGGCCTTCTCCCTGACGCTGCAGGTATTGACGACCAGAAGATCGGCCTGAGCGGGGTCGGCAGCCTCCCGGTAGCCGCTCGCGCGCAAGACCTCCTCGATCCGACGGGAATCGTGGACGTTCATTTGGCAACCAAAAGTCTGGACGAAGTACTGTCTCATCGGCGGGAGGCGCTAGCTTTAGCAGCCCGAGACCGCAACCGCCAAACGGCCGAAATTACGTCGATCGCTGGCGGAATTGGGCCGCCTCGCGCTACAAGCCCTGGTAGATGGTTCGCCGGCGATGCATCTGCGTGCTGCTCGTTTTGGCGAGCGGCTGCAAGAAGATTCCCGAGGATGCATACGGCATCGACCGGATTCGTCTCAGCGGCATGCAGCAGCTCGATCCGGAGGCGCTGAAAGCCTGCCTCGCCACCCAGGAGCGAGAGCGGGTCACCATCTCGTTTGGAACCTCGGCCGACCCCGAGTGCGGTGTCCCCCCCTTCGACGGGAAGCGGGCGTCTTTCGACCTGTGGCGGAAGCTCCGCAAGGGCTGGCCCACGCTCGATTCCTCGGTTTTCGAGCGCGACCTGCAGCGCATCGAACGCTGGTACCAAGCGCGCGGCTACTACCAGGCTGCCGTGGTCAGCACCGAGCTCGACCCTGCCTCGGCGGCGATCAACGACCGAATCGTACCCGGGCCCGATGGGAAGGCCCCATGTAAACGGGAAGCTCCCGACGAAGGCTGCAAGCTCGACATCGACATCGAAGTCGAAGAGGGCAAGCCCGTGCTGGTGGAATCGATCGAGCTACGCGGGCTGGACGGCGTGCGCCGGGACCGACGCGCCAAGATCGAAAAGGCGATCGACCTGAAGGCAGGCCAACGCTTCGACGAAGCATTTTATGATCGCAGTAAGCGCGAAATCAGACGGCAACTCAGGGAAGCTGGCTACGCCTGCGGTAGCGTGGCCGGTCGGGTCGACATCGATCGGGAAGAGAGGAAGGCTTTCATCGAGCTCGACGTCACCCCGGGACCCGCCTGCACTCTCGGGGACATCACCGTCACCGGCAACGGGAAGCTGCCCGCCGGCACGATCCTGGACGTCGCCGACCTCAGAACGGGCGACCCGTACACCGCAAGCCACCTGGATGACGCGCAGCGAGCGGTCTACGCGCTCGGCGCCCTAGCCTCCGTCGACGTGACCGTAAACCCCCGTTTGAACGATGAGCAGCAGTGCACCGGGGTGGTCGACGTCAACATCGCAGTCGAACCGGGTCGCGAGATTCGTTGGGGTATCGGCGCGGGCGTCCAAAGCGGTACCATCAATACGCTCACGCTGCTGGTGGATACGCGCATCTCGGACGTCCACTTGTTCGGGCTCTTCGAGGATCGGAATTTCATCGGCGGGTTCCGGCGTTTGCGCATCGAGGACCGCCCGAAGATCGTGGCGGTCGACCCGTTTTTTCGCTTCGGTAACGGCTTCGTGTTCGGCAATGAGCTTCGCGTCGAATACCAGCGGCCGGCCTTCCTCGAGCCCCGGACCACCGCAACGATTCGGTTTCGACACGATTGGGGTCCGGACCCCTTCGAGCTCTTCCGGCGTCACGACCTGCAGATTCGCGGAAGCCTTGCGCGGCCATTCTTTGGGGGTCGCCTCCTGCTCGAAGGAGGCCTCGACTACGATGCGTACCTGGTCGTCGACCGGGATCCCAGGTTTCCCACCAGCTACCAAGTCGTCTTCTTCGACCAAAGAGCGGTGGTCGACCTACGTGACGACTCCCGTAGCCCGCGCAAGGGCTTCTTCTTCGAGCTCGGGGCACAGGAATCTCCCGCCGCGCTCAAACGGTCTTGGCAGTACGTGCGCGTGGCCCCCGAGGTCCGTGGTTATGCGCCGCTTCCCTTGTCTTCGACGTTGGCATTTCGGTTCGGCATCGGGGCGATGTTCATATTCAGACGCGATCGCGGACGCCTCGACCTCATCGGGCAAGAGCTAGGCCCGCAAAACTACCGTATCCGTTCGGGCGGCCCGACCACGCATCGCGGCTTCTTTGGCGGCTTCTTGGGCGACCCTGGAAACATCAACTCGCTCAATCGGGAAGGTACCGACGCACGCAACGACGGCGGTTTGCGCAAGTGGGAGGCAGGGGTCGAGCTGCGCATCCCCATTACCCAGTCGTTCACGACTGCGCTCTTCATGGACTTCGGTGATGTCAATCGAGGCAGCTACTGGAGATTCAACTACATTCGGGCTGCCGCAGGGTTCGGCTTTCGTTACCGGACCCCCATCGGACCAATTCGTCTCGATTTCGGCTTCTTGATTCCAAAGTGGCAGATCGTCGGTCAACCGCCGCAGCCTCCGGCATACAACATCTTCCGTTTCATCAAGGGCGGGGTGCCGGGCGCCTTCCATTTCACCATCGGCGAGGCGTACTGATGCGGTGGTTGTACCGTCTATTCAGTTGGTTTCTCGGATGGCCGCTCCTGGCGCTCGTGTCTCTCGTGGCAAGCGTCTTGTTTCATCTCGACACCGAGGTGGGCCGCAAGCTTGCGCGTGACATGCTCAACGATTTCGTATCCGGTGAAATGGCGGGCAGCATGCACGCTGGCTACATCGTGCAGCTTCGTCTTTGGCACACGATCGTCAAAGATACGTTCGTCTACGACCCCGATGGCCGCGCCATCATCTACGGAGACACCGTCGACCTGGGGATCGATCCAATCGCCGCGCTTCGCGGCCGGCTGCGATTTTACTACGCAGACCTCACCAATGGTTGGGTGGACTTGATCGATGATGGAGAGGGCGCTCCGACTTTTCTCGCGGCGT
>JASFKY010000164.1:0-7934 GCA_050118395.1 Myxococcales bacterium
GCCTGTGCCCGAGGCGCCAGGTCATCGCGCACACCGTATCGAGACGACCCTCGAGGTGAGTGGCCGTGTGCGCCTGCACCAGCGCCAGAGCCAGAGCCGGCGCCCGCGTCAGCGCAAGCGAACGACGAAGGCGCCCTGGCCTCCGAGGCGCCTCGGAGCCGTTTGAAAGGCTTCCACGAATCGGGCGGGCGCCCCTCGACTGAGCCACTGGACGACGCGATCTGCCAGCGTCCCTTTTCCGCGCGGGCTGTGTAGGCCCTTGCCCGCGATGATCAGCACCCAGCGCTTGCCCGACTGCTGGCAGTGCCGGATGAAGCGTTGCACCTCGCGCTCTGCCTCACGCGCGGTCAGGCCGTGTAGATCGCATTCCGCCTCGACCTCGAGCTTGGGATCTTCCAGCGCGTCGAGGATGCTTCGATGCGCCCCGGCCCGTTTGCCCGTCACGATGCCGTTGCTTTCTCGCTCGACCTGCAGCGACTCGTGACCGGCGGCTCTGGCGCGTGGGGTCGGCGACGGGTTCACCTCGGCCGAGCGTGCCACCCGTTTAGCCGCCTTCTTGCCGAGGGGCTTCACCCCGGCCAGCGCCTCGCGCAGGGCCTCGCGGTCGGCACGGCTCGGCCCTCGTTGGCCGTCTGAGTCGTCTTTGGGAGCCATGGGATCCTCCCATCATGGGGCCTGTCCGGCGCCCAGTGCAATTCGAGTTGCGCTAGCCCTTGCCAGGAGCCTCGCGTTTGGGCCGACGATTGCACTGCAAGATGGCCTTGCGGATCCGAATCGCGTCGGGTGTGACTTCCACCAGCTCGTCCTGGTCGATCCAGTCCAGCGCGTTTTCGATGGTGAGCTCGCGATGAGGGCTGAGAATCACGTTCTCGTCGCGCCCTGCCGCACGGATGTTGGTGAGCTTTTTTTCGCGCGTGCAGTTGACGTCGAGGTCGCTCGGCCGATTGTGCTCGCCAATGACCATGCCTTCGTACACCTGCGTTCCGGTGCCGACGAACAGCTTGCCTCGGGGTTGCAGATTGAAAAGGGCGTAGGGCGTGGTGGTTCCAGCGCGGTCGGACACGATGGCGCCGTTCTTTCGGCGCAGCAGCGGTCCTGCGTAAGGATCCCAGCCCTCGAACATCGTGTTGAGCAGACCCTCTCCGCGGGTCTCGGTCATGAATACGGAACGAAACCCGATG
The DNA here is from genome assembly GCA_050118395.1 of Myxococcales bacterium. GTDB lineage: Bacteria > Myxococcota_A > Polyangia > Polyangiales > Houyiibacteriaceae > SG8-38. The sequence continues at coordinate 1,182 of JASFKY010000164.1, forward strand.
AGGCCCCGCGAGGGAACGCGATACTCGATCCGCACGCGGTCCGTTCCAACCGGCGTCATCTTGCCCATCACACCCCGCCGATCCCCGAGCAGCTGGGTGACTGTGCCCACGTGGTGCTGAGGCACGTCCACGATGACGGTTTCGACCGGCTCGCACTTCTTTCCATCGATTTCACGCACCACGACCTCGGGCATACCGAGCGCAAACTCGTAGCCTTCGCGGCGCATCGTTTCGGCCAAAATCGAGAGCATGAGCTCCCCGCGACCGAAGACGGTGAATGAATCGGCTTCGTCTCCTTCTTCGACGCGCATGGCGATGTTTCGCTGCGCCTCCTTGAAAAGCCGCTCACGGACCTGCCGGGAGGTGACGTAGTCTCCCGCCCGCCCGGCCAAAGGCGAGGTATTGACCATGAAGCGGATCTTGATGGTCGGTTGCTCGACCGAGATTCGCTCGAGGGGCTCGGGATGGTCCGTCGATGCGATGGTATCGCCGATCTCCACCTCGTCGATTCCGGACACGGCCACGATGTCGCCCGCCGCCGCTCGCTCGATGCGCACGCGTTCGAGGCTTTCGAAGCCCCAAAGTGCGCCGACCTTACGCTCGATCACAGCGTCCTTGCCGATGATGGCGACCATTTTTTGGGGCTCGATCGTCCCGTTTCGGATACGTCCGATGGCCAAGCGGCCCACGTAGTCGTCGTGGAGGGTGTTGTGCACGAGGAGCTGAAGCGGTCGGGACGGATCGCCCTTGGGAGGTGGAAGACGCTCGATCAGCGTTTCGAACAGGGGCGTGAGATTCGTCGACTCGTCGGTCAGCTCCCTCTTGGCGATGCCTTCCTTGCCGATCGCGTAGATGTGGGCGAAGTCGGCCTGCTCGTCGGTTGCTCCGAGGTCGCAGAAGAGGTCGAAGACCTCGTTGAGCGCCTCGTCGGGCCGCGCATCGCTGCGGTCGATCTTGTTGACGACGGTGACGACCGGCAGGTCGAGCTCGATGCACTTGGAGAGCACGAACCGGGTCTGGGGAAGGGCGCCCTCGGCTGCGTCCACCAGAAGGAGGGCGCCATCGGCCATTCGAAGCGTTCGCTCGACCTCCCCACCGAAATCGGCATGGCCCGGGGTGTCGATGAGATTGATCTTGTAGCCGTTCCAGCGGATGGATGCGTGCTTGGCCAAAATGGTGATGCCTCGTTCCCGCTCGAGATCATTCGAGTCGAGGACACGCTCGCGAACGGCCTCGTTGGCGCGAAACACCCCCGTTTGACGCAACATCGCATCGACCAGGGTCGTCTTGCCGTGGTCGACGTGGGCGATGATCGCCACATTTCGAATCTGATTCTGCACCGATTTACCCCCGCGCTGACGCGCAAACGCGCCTTTTTGGCAGATCCCCGGCGCCGGGGCCAGCCGGGGCCCCTTTGGTGGCCGCCGCACGGGCCCGCTATGTTGAGAGTTGGGGGGAATGAACGTGTCACCGAGACGATGGCTGGGCTGTGTTGCATGTCTGGCGCTATGCGTGCCGGGTTGCGGAGGAGGGGCGACGTTCGATCCCGCGTCGGCCGATCCGAGGACCCATCCAACAACGGAGCTCCCTACGGGTAATGGCGACGGCACCTGCACGGTGCCGGCCGAGGCAGGTGAAGAAGACAGCTCGAATCCCGATACCGTGGTGGGCGAGGGGACGCCGGAAAGCTGCACCGCCGACGCCTTCATCGACGCCGTGGCGGCAGGGGGTGTCATCACGTTCGACTGCGGCCCCGATCCCGTGGTCATCACGCTCGACCGCACGGCCAAGGTCTTCAACGACCAAAATCCGGACATCGTCATCGACGGTGGCGGCAAAGTCACGCTGAGCGGCGGGGGGCGCGTCCGCATCCTGTATCAGAATACTTGTGACCCGGACCAAGTCTGGACGACCTCGCATTGCGACGACCAGGACCACCCGCGTCTCACCGTGCAAAACCTGACCTTCGTCGATGGAAACGCGAAGTCGGTGGACGAGGGAGGCGGCGCGATCTTCGTGCGAGGCGGTCGGTTGAAGGTGGTCAATTCTCGGTTCTTCAACAATGTCTGCGACGACGTGGGACCGGACGTGGGGGGCGGCGCGATTCGTGTTTTCGATCAGTATCAGGACCGGCCCGTCTACGTGGTCCACAGCACCTTTGGCGCCGAAGGGATAGGCAACGTTTGCTCCAACGGGGGCGCGCTCAGCTCGATCGGGGTGTCCTTCACGGTGATCAACAGCGTGCTGAGCTACAACGAAGCCGTGGGCAACGGAGCCAATCCGCAACGATCGGGAACGCCCGGGGGCGGCAGTGGCGGCGCCATTTACAACGACGGCAATACCTTCACGCTGTCGGTTTGCGGCACGCACATCGCCCACAACAGCGCCCACGAGGGCGGTGGAGCCATCTTTTTCGTGAGCAACGATCGAAGCGGAACGCTGGTCATCGAGGATTCGCTCTTGGAAGACAATCCGAGCGCGGGATTCGAAACCGAAGGCTATCCCGGCATCTTCGTCCTCGCCGACGGCGATCCCCAGGTACGGAGCTCGGTGATTCGCTGAGGCGTGGCCGGTCCTTCCGATCGCCTCGATTTGTGCTTTCCCATCGACAAGAAACGGGGGAAAGTGGTCCCCGATGAGCAATTCGACCATCGATGCATGGCACCGTCTGGTGAGCGAGCGAAACGTCGCGGCGCTCGATGACATTCTGGCTGACGACGTGGTCTTTCATTCCCCGGTGGTGCACACCCCACAAAAGGGCAAGCCACTCACCAAGCTCTACCTGAGCGCTGCCATCATGGTGCTCGGCACGAGCGATTTCAACTACGTGCGGGAGGTGGTGGGTCTTTCCGATGCGGTTCTGGAGTTCACCGCCGAGGTCGACGGCATCGTCGTCAATGGGGTCGACATGATGCACTGGAATGCCGAGGGCAAGATCGACGACTTCAAGGTGATGGTTCGGCCGCTCAAGGCGGTCAATTTGCTTCACCAGCTCATGCGCCAGATGCTGGAGCGAATGCGCTAGACGAAGCCCGACGCTGCGTCACCGCAGCGTGGAAAGCTTGTCGCGGTGCTTGGCTTGCACCGAGTTGTAGTCGTCCTGGGTGAGGTTGAGCGACTTGGTGATCCGCCGGAGCTGGACCTGCTCGTCGTGTTTGAGCACCTGGTCGGCGACGGCCATCTCCACCAGCACTTCCAGCACTTCGAGCCGCAGCTCCCGATCCGCGAGCTCACGCAAGTCGCGCGTCCAGTCGTGGTCGCCGAGCAGCGTGACGTGGCTGATCTGGTCGGCGAGCAGGCCGCAGATGGCATCGACGCCTGCTTCGCTGAGGCCGTGCACCCGGCTCAGCTCCTGCCGGATCGTGGTCTCTTCTTGCGGGGAGTAATCGCCGTCGGCATACGCGATTTTGGCGAGCAACCCCGCCACCGCCGTCACGATGCGTCGGGTCGCGTCGTCCGCTTCCACCAAATACTTGGCGACGATCTGGGCGAGACGGTCGCGCGCCTCCGGAGTGAGCGCTTGGGGCTCTGGTTTGCGTCGAAAAAACACTATCCCGGCTTATATGCCACAGCCGCGGAGGAGGGGCCCGCCAAGGGAATGATTTCAAAGCGAGAAAACCCAACTTCGCTGCACCATTCCTTGAAATCTGCCCCCGTGTAATCGAAGGCATCGCCGAATTCGATCAGCATATTGAGCGACATCAGCAGGCCGAATGCATTTTCGCGCCGTGCGTCGTCGATGAGCGCCTCGACCACGATGAACGCGCCTCCGGGGGGCAGTGCGTCGTAGGCGAGACGGATGAGATGCTTCTTCTTTTCGAGATTCCAGTCGTGAAGGATCATGCCCATGGTGATGACGTCGGCTTTGGGGAGCGGTTTCGCGAAGAAATCGATCGCCGCGGTTTGCACGCGGTCTGAAAGCCCCGCCCGCTCGATGCAGCGCTTGGCGATGGGTTCGACCTGCGGAAGGTCGGCCGAGATGCATCGCATGTGTGGATGGGCCGCAGCGACCATGCACGCGAGCTGGCCGGTAGCGCCTCCCGCGTCGCACAAGGTGCGGTAACGGGAAAAGTCGAAGCTTTCTGCGAGCGCTTTGAAGTTGCCTGCCGACACGCCCGCCATGGCGGTCATGAACTGCTCCAATCGATCCGGCACCGCGTAGAGCTTGGCAAACAGCGGCTGACCCGCTTGCTTGATTTCGTTTTGCGGCTGCCCCGTCTTCAGCGCTTCGGTCAGGCTTCCCCAGAACCGGTAGAGCCGCGAGCCCGCCATCTCCAACATACCGCCGATATAATGTGAGCTGTTTCGATCGAGAAAGGCAGCGGTTTCCGCCGTATTGGAGTAGAGCGCATCATGGTCGTCGCCCTCTCGCTCGAGGAGTCCAAGCGACACCAAGGCGTCGGTGAAGTCGGGCACTGCCCTCGGATGCAGATCGAGCCGCTGCCGGATCGCCTCCGCGGTGAGCTTTTGGGCTCCGAGCTCGGTGAAGAGACCCAGCTCGACCGCCGTCAGCAAGGTGCGAGAAGCGAAAAACCCCATGCCGACCTGCATGACGTGAGAAGGATCCAGCTCGGGACTTGCCATCGGACGCTCCTTGTCGAGCCTCCATGGGTACACGCAGAGGCCGTATCCGGACAACCTCAGAGTGGGCGCATTTGTTCCGTTACGGCTGCGAGCGGTGACCGGCGAGGCGATGACGCATCGCGCCGTCGCGCGCCCGAAAGGCCATCACGCCGGCGAAAAACGAGATGGGGAACACTAGCCAGGCGCTCACGATCACCGCGGCCATGAACACGTTGCAGAGCGTCTCGACTGGGGCATGACTCATGGCGGCCACCTCGAGCGCATAGATGATGTACGCGCAAAGCGCGATGAAGACGCCCCGTCTGCCCGCCAGATACTCGTCGGCGATCTCGCGTGAATGCACCAGACCTGCGCCGAAAAGCGCGCCGGAAAAGAACGCCGCGACCACGGGCAGCAACATGAAGGTCAGCCATGCGTCCTCGATGTTCTGGGCCCAGGCGACGATGCCGAAGGGCATCGACGAGACGAGCGCCACCCGGGCCGACCAAAGCCCGGCCAAGGCTCGCGTGCTCAGCTCCATCAGCTCCCAGTCGGAGCTCGGATCGAGGCTGCCGTCCCAATCCTGTATCGACAACTTCGGCCTTTTGGGTGTTGCTAGCGCGGGAGCCGTTCCAGGGTGTACACTGTGGAAGCGGTTGATTTTCATAGCCTATCCCCGATATCCCAATGCTACTGTTTCCGTAGCGAGGGTGCAACATTTTTTGCTACGGTATTCGAAGCGATCATGGCCAAACGAGACAAGGAGCACCCCATCGTCGAGCTGCTCGATACCCTGGGTCGCCGTTGGAGCCTCAGAATCATTTGGGAATTACAGGATGGTCCCGTCAAGTTTCGGGCGCTCCGCAAGGCCTGTGATGGGGTTTCCCCAAGCGTCCTGAATACCCGCGTCCGCGAGCTTAGACGGCTCGACCTCGTCGAGAAAACCAACGGGGGCTATGCCCTTACCTCGGAGGGCGAGTCCTTGGCCGAACACCTGGTCGAGCTCGACCATTGGGCTCGACGCTGGAAGAAGCGCCACGGCAAGAAATGACCGTGCGACTCCGGTCCCGGTTCTCTCAGGTGGAGGGCTGCGATCCTTCGTCGTCGGTGGGCAATGCTCCATCCTTGGAGTGAAGGCCCATCTTCGCCTTGTTGCGGGTGAGCCATGCATCGCCGGCGTGCACGAGCGCAACCAGCCCCAGCATCGGCAACGCCAGCAGCATGCCCGCGGCGCCCTTGAGGCGTACCGCCGGGATCAGGGTGCTCAAGAAGATGCCCCAAAGAGCCCCGGCGCCGGCGATTTCGAGCAGCCCATACTTGCGATAGCCGAGATAGAAGTCGCCCAGACCGGGAAACAGGAACGATCGAAGGGCCGCCCTCCTGGCGCTCTTGAAGCGCTCCCCGCAGCTTGGGCATGCCTCCGGCGCGCCATCGATGGCGGTGAAGCAGTGCGGGCAAAGGTTTTGCCACCCCCCTTCGTTTGCGTCGGTGGAATCGAGGAGGCTCTGAAGGTACTGGGCCTCGGAACGCCTGACGCCGTGAAACATCAGCTGTTCGCGCGGGCTGCGGATGAACACGTAGCTGTTGCGGCCCATCGTTTCGACGATCCGTTCCACGGGCAGTTGATTGGCAAAGAGGCAGGGGCGGTAGCGCCAGTCCGTGTGAATCAGCAACACCCGCTGGTTGGTCAGGACCAGCGTGGTCCGATTGGCGAAGGGATTCATCGACCCTGCGGTCAGGAGCCACCACATCAGCTGGCGCACGCCGTGGGTGGCGAATCGAACCACCTCGAGCGGCCCGAGCGCCCGTTTTAGCACCGGCTCGGCCTTGCGCAGTATCTTCGCGCGCTTTCGGTCGCGTCGCGAGAGCTTCCCCTTGCGTAAACTCGGAAACATCTCCTCGAACCGCACCGCAATCGATGAGGGCAGTAGCGATCGCAGCTCCTGTTCCGGCGAGTCCCCCTTGCTCATACGCGCGACCAACGTAGCACGCCCGGGCCGCCCGCATTTGGCGCTGCGCAAACCGACAGGATGATGCTAGCATCACCTGGGCTCGCTTTGGGGGGACTTTGGAGATGGTAGTTCCATTGTTGGTGGCCGCGATCCTGTTGCTAGTCATCAACCTCGTCATCACGCTCGTACTGCTGCGGGCGAGGGCCGGCGATTTGTCGGTCCGCCACCAGTCCGAAGC
>JASFKY010000165.1:0-7910 GCA_050118395.1 Myxococcales bacterium
AACTTCGCCTCGACCCTGTCCCGGATCATGTTTCCTCCGGGTTACGCACCTCTTCGGTGCTGCGCGCTTCGGCAGGCGATGGAGTTTCTTGGACCTTTTTGCTAAAAGGATGCGCGTAGCCATGGCATCCGGCGCTGGCGCAACTGGTCTGACCCGTTCGAAGATCGTCCAAGAGCCCGCGATGGTCCGGCACTCCATTCCAAATGTTGCCGGTGGTGCTATGGCACTGCATGCAGTTCTGGTTCTTGAACGGCTTTGCGATGTGAACCTTGGGAAGCGCCTCGTCCACACTCATCCACATGAACTCGGTCAGGTACAAGTAGACGTGCTTCATGCCACCCATTTTCGTGAGCGCGTAGCCAAACATGCCGTAGTCCTTGTGGCAGACGTAGCAGCTTTGGTGCCCGAACTTGTGGGTGCGGGAATGGATGGCCGCCAAGCTCATGCTGTTCGGATCGTTCGCATCCTCGATGTGCCGATCCATCGTGTGACAGCTTCCGCAGAACTCCTGCTCCTCCGTGGCGGCAAGCCCTTCCATGTTGCCTACCATCGCCGTGATGAGCGGCAGCACACCGATGCCGAGGATGAGCGTGGCCTTCACCGGCCCGGTCAGCTTGGGCTTTCGGATGAGGTAGTTCACCATGATCGCAGCGGCGATCAGAGCGCTAGCAAAGGCGATCCAGGCGAGTGGCGATCCAGGCATGATCAATCGAGCTTCCGGCGGGTACGAGCGCCGGAGCACCAAAACCATGGTCCGAACCCGGGCAGTGACGCAAGAGGGAAGATGCGATCAGCGTCCGCACGCTGGATACTTGCCGCCGCAGCGGTGCTGGCCTTTCTGTGCGCCTCGTCCGGCACGACTGCCTTGGCGCAGCCCCACAGCGTGGGGGCCCAGCTCTGGGGGCAGCTCGATCCCAATGCCGGGTTGATCATTTTGGAGGGCTCGACACGCAAATATCCCTACGTAGACGCCGAAGCATTGGTCTGGGGTGGTGCGGGAATGCCCCAGTTCGGCTTGGGCAGCAACGAATTCACCTTCGAAGCGTTGGTGATCGCCCTCAAGGTCCGCGACCCGCGGGGCATCGTCGATGCGCGACTGGGTCGTTTCATTTTGGGTACGGGCGCTGTCCGCGCCGTCCAAATCGACGGGGGACACATCATTCTTCGCGCGCCGTCCAAGACACATTTCGAGGTCTTCGGAGGGGTGCCCGTCGACGGAAACATCGAAGGGCGAACCGACGATTGGATGGTCGGCGGACGCATCTCTCAGGGGATCGGCAACCGGGGCGTGATCGGCGCTTCCTATTACAACCGATACAACTATGGGCAGCGTTCCGACGAAGAGGTCGGCGTGGATTTCGCGCTTCGAGTCGCTCGCTGGCTGGACATGTCCGCCAAGTTTTCTTGGGAGCTGGTCAACCCAGGCTTGGCAGAGGTCATCGGGACGATCTCGGCGCAAACCAAGAATCGAAAGTTTCGCGGCGAGGTATTTGCCACGCAGCGATCGCCCACTCGCATGCTCCAGCAGACCTCGCTCTTCACCGTGCTAGGTGATCCGGGAGCACTGAAAACCGGCGGGAATCTATTCTGGCGAGCCGCTCCGAGGCTCGACTTGTGGCTCGAGGGGGCGGCGCTGAATGCGGAGGAAAAGTGGGGCTGGACCGGGTTTCTCCGGGGGCTTCTTCGAACCGACGACGAAGGAAAGGGAAGCATTCTGGGGGAGCTTCGGCGCCAGGCGCTGTCGACCACGAACTGGACGGGCATCCGTCTTGCCGCGGTGATTCCACTCTACGAAAACCACAAAGAGACCCTGGGGCTGATGCCCGAATTCGAGATCGTCGTGCCGGACGACCGCTCGAGCGAGACGGGCAAGGCCTGGCCCTGGGGCCGGCTTGCATTGCGCTGGTCGCACGAGAAAGGTTGGTCGTTGGCGGCCGCGGCGGAAGCAAGCTCCAATCAGTATCAGCGCATCGACGTTCGGGGCTTGGCCAAGCTCGCGTATCAGCACACCTGGCATGGAAAGCAATGAGGCATCTGCTCGCAATCACTACGCTAATCGTGCTGAGCTGCCTGACAGGGGCCTGCGCGAAAATGCTGGGCTTGGAGAAGGAGCCGGAGGACCGGCCCTTCGAGCATCGCGCCCACGTCATCAACGGCGTCAACTGCCTGGAATGCCATGCGGGCATCAAAGAAGCGGGACAAACCGGTCCGCTGCACTTTCCTACGACCGCTCGGTGTGTCGAGTGTCATCAGGATCCGCACGATACGAACACCTGCTCCAACTGTCACGGGCGAGCACGAAACCGCCAGGCCGCGGAGATGGCGCACAAGCACCTTCGCTTTGCCCATGTCGATCACATGCAAGCCGGCGTCACGGAATGCGTGCGGTGCCACACGGATGTGACTGTGAACTCGGACCACATGCGTGTGAAACATCCGACCTGTTTCAGCTGCCATGCACACAAGGATCAATGGGACACGCGCGACTGCGGCGGCTGCCACGTGGACCTGCCTGGAGAGATGACTCGGCCGCAGAGCCACGTCATTCACGACGGGAACTTCTTGCGAGAGCATGGCGTGCAGGCCAACGCCCAGGGGGATCTGTGCACGAGCTGCCATACCCAGCGCCAATGTGCCGCCTGCCACGGCGTCACCGTGCCTACGATTCCTTCGCGGCTGCGCTTTGACGAGCCCACGCGCAACTCGATGCATCGGGCCAACTTCATTTCGGTGCACAATCGAATGGCGGCCGCGGACCCGGGCGCATGCGTCGTTTGCCACAGTGAGCTCTTCTGCGTCGACTGCCATACCAAGCTCGGGATTTCCGGCCAGAATTCGACCCGCGGCAACCCCCATCCCCCAGGCTGGTCGGGACCTCCAGGGAGCTCCAATCTGCATGGCCCGGCCGCCAGGGTCGACCCTCTCTCGTGCGCCAGCTGCCACAGCGGTGCCGGCGAAATGCTCTGTGTGAGCTGCCACATCGTGGGCGGACCAGGCGGCAATCCCCATCCGCCCGGCTTCAACAGCCGCCTCGACGTGAGAAACGATCTGCCCTGTAGGCTTTGTCACGTAGGTGGTCGATGAAGCGCGCCCTGCTCTGGATCGGCGCGGTGACGGTGATCGCCTTCGTGGCCGGTCTCCTGGCGGCGCGTTTGCCGTCGACGGTGCAGGTGGTCAAGCAACAGCGAAACCCCCCTCCTCCTCGCAATGTGCCCGACAACTGGCCTGAGATCCGCCTCTCGCCGGGTCACTCGCAACACATCGTCAACGAAGTGGTCAAGTGCGACCAATGCCACGACCCCAGCAAGCTCACGTTCGAGCCGCCCGATACCGGGGTGTGCACCCAGTGTCACGAAGAACAAGCGGCCATGTCACACGTCAGCCCGGACGGGATGCCCATGGACTGCACCACCTGCCACGTCTTCGGGGCAAAGCCCGACGTGTTCGGCCCATGGCATTGCTCCCGCTGCCACGGGCCGTACCAAACCGAAGCCAATCCGCAGGGGCTCGCCATGCACACCACAGTGCCTTGCGAGAACTGCCACAATCCGCACAAGCCGATCAGTCAAACCGTTCGTCAGTGTGACGATTGCCATGAGAAGGTGAACCTCAAGCATGGGAACCTCAAGCTCAGCGGCGGCTGCACGGGGTGCCACGGCGGCCACAGGCTCGCCACCCAGGCCGAAGCTTGCATGAGCTGCCATCAGAGCGAAAAGCCGGTCATCCCGAGCACCGCCACCTTCGTCGGCGGCCACGAATCGTGCATTAATTGCCACCACCCGCACTCGTTCACGCCCACCACGGCGTCTCGCTGCAACGATTGCCACAAGGGGGTACGGGTGCTTGCGCAGAACATCGCGCGGCCCCATCGAGATTGCACTAGCTGCCACCGGCCGCACGACGTGCGCGCCGCCGCCACGAGCGCGTGCAAGACCTGCCACGAAGACATCTCGCCCACTCATCCTCCTTCCAAGCAAGGCGACTGCGTCGGCTGCCACCAACCTCATCCGGCGAGGGTGACCCAGCTCGCGCTTCGCTGCTCGCAGTGCCATCAGGAAGCGCAGTCGGACCGATCGTTCCACGCGGGCAACACCCCCTGCACCGGGTGCCACCAACCGCATCGGTTCGACTTGAGCGCGATTGGAGATCGGGCTCTATGCAAGCGCTGCCACGCCGCGCAGATTCGTCTCACCAGCCGGAACATGGGTCATTCGAGCTGCCTGGGCTGCCACCAAGGCACGGTGCATCAGCTTGGCGCCCCCGTCGCCTGCGCGAGCTGCCATCAGGAAAAGCTCGCCAATAGCCCGAGCGGTCACACGCAATGCTTGAAGTGTCACGAACCTCACTCCGGCAAGGTGCTGCCCAATACCAGCTGTCTCGGCTGCCACAACGTAGCCCAGCTCCCGGGCCTTCATCGGCTGCCCGACGTGCCCATCGGCGAAGGTCACACCAAGTGCACCGCATGCCACGGGATCCACGACGCCCACGTCCACGATGATCGCGCGACCTGCGTGAGCTGCCACAAAGACAAGGTCAATCACCAGCCGGACGCCAAGGTCTGCTCGGGCTGCCACATCTTCATCAGCGGCCAATCCGCCGCTCTCGAAACGCAAGTTCCGTCAATCGGTGGGCGGCAACGTCCGAATCTTGATGGCAACGACGACCGTCAGCAGCAACAACAATAGCGTGCTGACGGCGAGCCCGCGGCGCCGGGCATCGAAGGCGTTGAGCGCTTGATAACCCATCTCGAGCGCGGCGGCTTGATTGGCCGCGATCTCGGTGACCTTGTCTTCCATGATCGGCTTCGAAAACGCATGGATCAGCGTGCGTGCTTGCAAAAGCCCCTGCCGCGCGGCCTCCTCCGCATCTTTGGCTTCCGTCACGTCCATCCCCTTGTTCTCAGCCCGATCGAGCAGCTCGTCGATCTCGTCGAACGACTCCCGGATCGAGCCGAGCGTGTCGGCGTAGTACAGGGCCAGCTCGGCTCCCTCGTCGCCGGTCTTGTGGCACTTTCGGCAGGTACCGCCGGGCTCGTCGTTGAGCCAGTCATCAGAAACGTGGGTGATGCGGTGTTTGCCATGACACGCCACGCAGTCCGCGAGGGCCTTTTCCTTGAAGTCCGGCGCCAACGGGCTTTCCAAGAACAACTTCGCGTTATAGGTGTGGCAGGTACCGCAGATGTTGCTGATCGCGTCGATCGAAGGGGGCGCTGCCCCGTGATTGCCATGGCAATCGTTGCAGGCCGGTGCACCACGCACATCGTGTTTCTCGATGAGCGCCTTGCCGTGGACGCTATGCATGTAATCGTCGTATTGATTGGTCGGGATGTGGAAATCCGCCATGTAATCGGCATCCGCGTGACAGTGCCCGCATGTGCCCGGCACGTTCTCCGCATACACGGGTGACTTGGCGTCGTCGACTTCTCGGATGCCATGCGCGTGATGACAGCTCGCGCACTGGGCCACGCGGGTTTCACCTTTGACCAGGAGCTTTCCATGCACGCTCGTTTTGTACTTTTCGAGCTGGTCGGTCGGTAAGAGCGGGTCACGAGCCTTCATGTACTCCACGTCGGCGTGACAGCCTCCGCACAACCGCGTGATTTCCAAAGGCGAGGGGATTCCACGATATCCGGTCCCGGCCCGCTTGGCTTTTTCGCTGACCTCGGCGTTGGGATCGCCCCCATGACAATCGACGCAACCGATGCCGGCTTGGGCGTGGATGTCGGTGGCCCAAAGCTCTCCGAGCTTGTCGTCCACCGTGAGGTGGCACGTCAGGCACTGGCCTCCCGGGAGGGGCCGAGCATCTTGCACCGGCTCGGCCTCTGCGCTCACTTGCGAGCCAATCGCCAAGAGCAACACCGAGAGCCACACGGCGACGTGCTTCGTCATCATGCCGCCCACCCCCGATAGGTCATGTAGCTGAGGAAGACGATGGCCACGACGCCCAGGGCCATGATGACGCGCGTGAGCGTCCGGCTCTTTCCCCGATCGATCCAGGGCACCAACGCGAAAAGAGCCCCGGCAATGGAGATGAGGAGCAGCCCGAACCTCTCGCCTTCGATGGGGCCGACGTGAGCCGGCATCAATTTGAGAAACTCGAAGGTCGCCAGGAAGTACCACTCGGGTTTGATCCCGGCAGGCGCCGAAGCAAAGGGGTCGGCTTTGACGCCGAGCTCGGCCGGAAAGAAGACCGCCAAAAACGCCAAGATGTTGAGTGTGATGAGCCACAGCAGCATCTCCCGCATGAAAAAGTGCGGGAAAAACGGCATCGTCTTCCGCTGCTCAGGCTTGGTTTTCCACACTGCCGGCTCGTGGATGCCCTGGAGCTGGATGAAGAAGAGATGGCCGAAAATGAAGGTGCTCAACAGGGCGGGAAAGAGAGCGACGTGCAGGGCAAAGAATCGCGGCAGCGTCGACCCGGTCACGTCTTCGCCGCCGCGAAGCACGTACATGATGGGCTTTCCGATGTATGGCACCACGCCGATGATGTCGGTGCCCACTTTGGTCGCGAAAAAGGCAAGCTCGTTCCAGGGCAAGAGGTATCCGCTGAACCCGAAGCCAAAGAGGATGACGAGCAGAATGATGCCCGAAATCCAGGTGAGCTCGCGCGGCTTTCGGTATGCACGCATGAAGAACACGCTGAACATGTGGATGAACGCGGACAGGATCATCAGGTTGGCGGACCACGCATGGACGGATCGGATGAGCCAGCCGAACGGAACTTTCGCGGAGATGAAGCGGACGCTCTCGTAGGCCGTGTCGGCGCTCCCCTTGAAGTAAAACATCAGCATGATCCCGGTTCCCACCTGGATCAGGAAGAGGAACAGCGTGATCCCGCCGAAGTAGTACCAGAACGCGCCGCGTCCGACGGGCACCGTCTTGTGCCTGGCCCACTCCGCAAACTGCGCGATGGGGTAGCGGTCCTTCAGCCAACGCAGGGGCGCGCGATCACGATTGTCGGGTGACGTAGACATCGTCCCCTTGCAGGTGTACCTCCAGCGCATCCAAGGGCCTCGGCGGAGGGCCGGACACGTTGGTTCCGTTGAGGTCGTACACCCCGTTGTGGCACGCGCACCAAATGTCCTCTTTGTCGGGGCGATACTGAACGGTGCAATCGAGGTGTGAGCACTCTGCGAGGTAGGCGACGAAGTTTCCGTCGGGCCTTCGTACGACCAGCGCCGGCTTCCTTCCGAACTTGATCACCTTGCCGGAATTGGGCTGCATCTCGTTCACGGTCGTGGCCTTCACCGCCGAGACCGCGGCCTCTTGCTCCGGCGGTGGGCTCAAGAACCGAATCACCGGGTAGATCACCGATCCGAGCCACGCGAAGGCGCTCGTGCCCAACAACCAGTTGAGAATTGACCGTCGATTGAACTCCATCAGGCTCGCCTCACACCACCGCGGCCGAGACTATCGGATTTGATGACCGATTCGCAACGAATTAAGGGAACGCGTCGACGCGACCGTTGATGTGCGGCGCCTCGATGGTCAACTGGGTCCCCGCGGGATTGATGCCCAAGTGGCAGCGGTTGCACGCGATGTTGGCGTGCCCGGGCGGAGGCGTCTGGTGGCAAGAATTGCAGTCGAGCTCGAGGCCGGACTGATCCCAGGCCACCACCGGGTTCGTGCCGCCGCGCGCATGGCACGTCGTGCCGCAAATTCGTGTCTCGAAGTCGTAGCTCGCGTCCGGGCCCCAAGCCGGCTGAAACACCACGTTGACTTCCCCGTTGGCGTGGCCGTCACCGAGCATCTGGTAATCCTCGCCGAAGTGACAGGCCTGGCAGCCAAGGCCGCTGGGGTTGTTTGCCGAGGCCAGGACATGGGGAGCATGCGCGAACCCTTCCGGCGGGCCAGGAAAATAGCACTGGTCGCGCGGGGGATACGCGCGCAGCCCATCACCATGGCAGGTGC
>JASFKY010000166.1:0-7854 GCA_050118395.1 Myxococcales bacterium
TAGGCGCCCAAGACGACCAACGCACCGACGACCAGGGCGGCGCCGAGCAATTTCGTCCAGAAGGACCCCCTGCTGGACGGTCTCGTTCGACGCTTGGTTCCCTTGCGTTTTCGCTTTTTTCGAGCTCGCTTGCCTGCCATTTGTCTAGCCGCGCCCCGCGTATAGCATCCCCTTGCGGGCGCCTTTTCCCCTAATACATGACACGCGCCGAAAGCTAATCATTCCCGAGGAATTGGGCGATGACGGTTTCGGCGTTCTTGACGGAATTCATGAGGAATCTGGCCTTCAGCTCCTGCCCGCGTTCGGGCGGCAAATGCGGCCTTCCCTGCGATGCGAGGGTGCGCATGGTAATGGCGGCGGCGACCGAGACGTTCAGGCTCTCCACGAAACCTCGCATCGGAATCGAAAACGTCCCATCCGCATGAGCCCTCATGGCCGGTGAAACCCCGCGGTGCTCGTTGCCGAACACGACCGCCAGGCGGGGAATCCGGCTCAGGTCCTCCGGGGTCGTGCTCGCTCCCATCTGGGCCACATAGATGGCGAAGCCGCGTTCCTTGAGACGCCGCCCGCACGCCTCGGGATCGTCGTAGCGGACTAGGTCGAGCCACCGATGTGTGCCTTTGGAGACCGCTTGCGACGCGCGGAACCCATGGGATCCCACCACCACGTGGATGGTTTGGATTCCAAACGCGTCCGCGCTTCGCAGCACCGCGCTCGAGTTGTGCGGGTCGGCGATGCCATCGAGCACCACGACGAGCTCGTCGGTGCGAGCAGCCACGACCTCGTCGATCCGCTGCAATCGTCGAGGTGTGACCACGTTCGATAGAGCCCGAATCACCACATCGGCAGGCTGCTCCAGCAGAGGAGGGCCTTCGATTTCGATCACGTCTGGGTCGTCCGCGCGCAACGAGCTAGTCAGCGTTCTTTTTCGGGTCGACGATGACTCCGACCACGAGCGTGCCGCCCTGGTAAGCCTGGCCGGCCACGAAGAAGGGATCCCCGGCCGAGGCCACGACCTGGAGCAGAGGCAGATAGTCGGATTTGTCGGGCCGATTGATGGCAGCACGCACCTTGTAACGCCCATCCGGCATGATCCGGAGCAGGGTGAGCTTGACCCGGCGCCCGTTGGGAAGGGACACGAGGGAGTCCTTGCCCGGTACCAAAGTGAGCTTCGGGCGGGAGAGAATCTTCATCGAGCGAAAGGAATTGAAGGGCGGTCGGCGAAGCGCGGTCAGCTTCTTGAGCTGGGGATCGATCTGGCCCTGCTCCTCTTTTGCCAGCACGACCAGGACCTCGGCGGGTACGCTGGCGTTGGCCTGGCGGTCCGATCTGGCCAGCGAGCTACTTTGCGCGTTGGCCGAAGCGCCGGTGCTCGCTGCTCCCAGCAGCAGAGCGATCGATAGCCAATGTCCGATGCGACTCATGGGATCGCCACCTCTTCCTCGTCGATCCAGACCACCGCCAAGGACTCCCCGGCGCCGCCTTCGACCTCGAAAATCGTGCCCGTATTCGCTCCGAAGTCGACCGCGACCACCTCGGTCCCACGCACGGTCGATGCTTGCGGTGGCGCGGGTTTGGACGGCCACGAGACGACGGCAAGCGTGACGGCCGCGGCGGCGGCCAGCCCGGTTGCGACGGCGGCCCAGATCCGTCGCTCACGTCGGCCCGGCACGGCGTGCAATGGGATGGGCGGCGTGACGGCTGCATCCTCGGGTTCGGCGGCGGAGCCAGGTGATTCGTGGGAAGCATCCGAGGCTGCGATCTCCGCCTCGATTCGCGCGAACAACGCGTTGGAGTCGATTCGGCCGGCCCAATCGTCCGAGACCTCTCTCATCGCGGACCGCAGTTGCCCCCACGCGCGCAGCTCGGCTGCCCCCTCCGCCGAGTTTTCGAGCTCGCGGCGCACGGCTGCTTCCTCCTCGGCGGAAAGCTCGCCGTCGAAAAGCAAAAGCAGCTGCTCGTCTGATGTTTTCGGGCCTTCCATGGCTAGTCCTCAGAAACCTCCTCCCCCTCGAGATAGGGTGCAAGGGAGGCTTGCATTTTCTTTCTGGCATGAAAAAGCCGGCTCATCACGGTGCCTTTGGGCACTTCCAGGCTTTCCGCCATTTCTTCGTAGCTCATGCCTTCGATCTCCCTCAGCACGATGACTGCCCGGTGGTGCTCCGGCAGCTCGTCGAGGGCTGATTGGATGGCTTCGCCCAGCTCCTTGTGCAGCGCGGCCTTGCCAGGGTTCGCATGGATGATGCTTGGTAGCAGTGCCCCATCTCCAGCCACGTTGTCGTCCTCACGAATGGAACGCTCGTCGAAATCCAGGTTCTTGCGCCTGCTGGTCTTTCTGACGTGGTCGATGGAGACATTCATGACGATGCGATAAAGCCAGGTGTAAAAGCTGGAGCTACCTTCGAACTTGTGGATGTTCTTGTGGACCTTGACGAAGGCTTCTTGGACGGCGTCCAAGGCGTCTTGTTCGTTTTTGACGACGCCCATCGCCACCGCGAACGCTCGACGATGATACTTGTCGAAGAGCCCTCGAAAAGCAGCCCGATCGCCAGCTTGAATGCGTTGTACCAGATCATCGTCAGCGTTGGCGGAGGAGCCGTCGGAAACCTCCTCGGATTTGGACGCTCTGGACAGCGGTTGATTCACCCAAGATCCTCGACGTTTTCAAGGGGTTAGTCGCCTTCGCGACCTTGTGGACGGGTCTACGCGCAAAATGGTTCAAAGGCCAGCTTTCAGCCTTCCGAGCCTTGGTTTCGTATGGTTTTCGGCTGGTTTTTCGCAAGCGGGCGGCTACCTTGGCGCTGTGCTCGACCTGAGCTCTCTGAATTCGCGTCAGCGCGAGGCGGTCGTTCATGAGGGGGGGCCGCTGGTGGTTTTTGCGGGAGCCGGCAGCGGCAAGACCCGGGTGATCACCTTTCGCGTTGCGAGCCTGATCGCAACCCACGGCGTGGCGCCGTGGCGCATTTTGGCCGTCACCTTCACCAACAAGGCGGCGGGCGAGATGCGGGAGCGACTTTTGGTGTTGCTCGGCGATCAGGGGGCCGCCGTTCAGGTGGGCACCTTTCATGCCACGTGTGCCCGATTGCTGCGACGGCATGGGGACCTGATCGATCTGCCCAAGGACTTCACCATTTACGACGACCAGGATCAGCTGGCGTTGGTGAAGCGGGTCCTGCGAGACCTCGGGTTGGACGACAAGCGCTATCAGCCCAAAGTCATGGCCGGGCGGATCAATCGAGCCAAGCAAGAGGTGCAGGGCCCCGAGGACATCGAGACTCCGGACAGTTGGTCGGAGGTCGTTCGCCGGGTTTATCGCGCCTACGAAGAGCGGCTCGAGCAGGCGCACTCCCTAGATTTTGGGGATTTGATCTATCGCATGGTTCGAGGGCTGGAGTCGAACGACGCCTTCCGCGAAGCGATCGTGAGCCGGTTTTCGCACGTTCTGGTCGATGAATTCCAAGACACCAACCACGCTCAATTTCGGTTGGTGCGCTTGTTGTCGGAGGGTCACCGCAACCTGTGTGTGGTCGGAGACGACGACCAGAGCATCTATCGGTGGCGGGGCGCCGACAGGCGCAATATTTTGGATTTTCGCGCCTCTTTTCCGGACGCCCGGCTGGTCAAGCTGGAGCAAAACTATCGTTCGACGCGCCGAATCCTTCGCGCAGCCAATGCGGTGATCGCCCGCAATGTCGATCGGGAGCCCAAGGAGCTCTGGACCGACAACGAAGAAGGCGAGTCGATCTTGGCGGTGCGCACGCTCGACGAGCGCGACGAGGCTCGGCTGGTGCTGCGAGGCCTTCGAGAGCTGCTTTCCCGAGGTCGCCGCCTGTCGGACGTCGCCGTTTTCTATCGCACCCACGCGCAGTCACGCGTGATCGAGGAAGCGCTGCGTAGCGCGAACGTCGGTTACCGAATCATCGGTGGTATGCGCTTTTACGATCGGGCGGAGGTCCGAGATCTTCTCGCGTATTTGCGGGTGCTCACGAATCCGGCCGACGACATGAGCCTGCTCAGAATCATCAACACGCCAGCACGCGGTATCGGCAAAACCACCGTGACACGTCTGCTCAACCTCGCCGCTGAGCAAGGAAGGGGCCTTTGCGAGCTGCTCGAGGATCCACGGGTGTTGGGCGGGTGGAGCGGGCCGGCGGCCAAGCGGCTTGGTGCTTTTCGGCGCGTGCTGTCCGATTTGCGGGACGTTGCGGCATCGGGCATCCCGTTGGGTGAGATAGGGGCCGAGGTGGTGCATCGAAGCGGCTATGGCGAGATGCTCCAGCACGACGACACACCCGAAGCCGATGCGCGTTTGCAAAACGTGCAGGAGCTCGTCGCCTCCATGGACGAATTCGCTCGGGAGCACCCGGATGCGTCGCTTTCCGATTTCCTCGAAAACGTCACACTGCAAACCTCAGCCGATGAACAAACCGGGGGCGACCGGGTGACGCTGATGACGGTCCACGCTGCCAAGGGGCTGGAGTTTCCCATCGTCATGGTCACGGGGCTCGAAGAGCAGGTCTTTCCCTTCAAGGGGATCGACCCATGGGAAGATCCCGACGAGCTCGAAGAGGAACGACGGCTCGCCTACGTGGCGTTCACACGGGCTCGGGATCGGCTCATCCTGAGCTTTGCCGGCGTGCGTCGGATCTTCGGCCAGCAGCGCGTGGGGATTCCGTCGCGGTTCCTCACGGAGCTTCCCGGTGACGACGTCCAATGGATTGGGGCGACCCCTGCCTCGCCGTCCCGCGAGTCCTTCCCCGACCGCCCGCCGAGCGGGGCTCCCAGTGAGAGCTATGTAGACTACAGTGAGGGCGATTGGGACCAATCGGAGGGAATCCGTCGAGGGATGCAGGTCCGTCATCCCAAGTTTGGCGTGGGTGAGGTGCGAGAGGTGGTCCAAGGCTCGCCCCCTCGGGTCTCGGTGCGGTTCCCCGGTTGGGGAACACGGAAGATCATCGCTTCGTATCTGGAGCCCGCCTAGGCGTCGGCTTTGCTGGCCGAGCCGGACGGCGTCGAGCTGCCCCCGCTGGCGGCCGAATCGCCCGCCTTCGGCTTGGCTTCACCCTTCGCTTTGGCGTCAGCCTTGGGCTTCGTGTCGCTCTGGGAACGGTTCGAGGGGCCGGAATAGAGGTCCGATTCCCAACCGCCTCCCTTCAAGATGAAGCCGCCGCCGCCAATCATTCGACGCGCCTTGAGCTTGCCGCACCGGGGGCACTTCTTGATTGGCTTTTCCGTGATGCGCTGTTCGCGCTCGAATTCGTGGCTGCAACTATCGCAAGTATAAACGTAGGTGGGCATGGAAATCCGGCAGGAAGATAAGCACCGCTTGGCTCCTGTCAAGACGAGTGTTCGCGACGCTTGAGCTCCCGCAAGGCTTCTTCGAGCTCGGCCAGCTCTTCTTCCTCGTAGGGCTCCTCGGCCGTGGCGACCCGGGCGCTCACCGGGGGGCTCTGCGCCGGGCGTAGGCCCATCTTCCGTTTCAACGCCTCCAGCTCCAAGTCCGCGCCTGCCGATGCTTCGAGCTCGGAGAATCGGTGCTTGAGAATGTCGCCCGTGTACTGCTCTGCCACCGCAGCGCCTGCCTCGGCCTCCGCTTCCATCTGATCGATCTGCTCGGCCATGCGATCGAAGGTTTCGAAGGCGCTCACCTCGGACAGGCCGCTCATGGTTTCCTGAATGCTCTTCATCGCCTCGGCCCGACGCTTGCGGGCGATGAGCACGTTCTTCTTTCGTTGTGCCTCCCCGATTTTGTCGCCGAGCGCTTTGAGCGCCGTCTTCAGCTGGCCCGTCAGCGCTTTTTGCCGTTCCCACTGCTCCTCGTATTGCGCGGCGATGGCATCGTGCTCCTTCTTGCGGACCAACGCTTCCTTGGCGAGCTCGTCGTCTCCAGAGCGGACCGCCAGCATGGCTTTCTTCTCCCAGTCGACCGATTTGCTCGCTTCGCTTTCGAGCTGCTTGTGAAGTCGCTTCTCGTCGGCGATTGCAACGGCCACCTGCTTCTTGGCTTCGACCAATTGCTGATTCATGTCCAGAATCACTTGATTGAGCATCTTCTCCGGATCCTCGGACTTGTTGATGAGGTCGTTGATGTTGCTCTTGATGAGTTGTGCAAGGCGGCTGAGAAACCCCATGACTCGCGTCCTTTACCTAGCGCTCCGAAACTTGGTCAGTTTCTCGTAGTGATTGGCAAGCGCGAGCGAAAAATCGTCGAGCACTGCCTGCAGCTCGTTGTAGTCGAGGTTGTCCAACTGAAGGGTGCAGGTCAGCACGATTGCATCGCCCGAGAGCCCATACGCTCCATGGACGAGATCCGTCGCATTGAGATTCAGCAACTCTTCGAAGAGCCCCGGCCGGTCCACGACCTCGGCGAGATCCAAAACCTGCACCCGGAACAACAAGAGCGAGTCCGTTGCCTTGATCGCGATTTTCTCGCCCAAGCTGGGATCGCGGACGAGCCACATGCCATCCTCGCCGACTTCCTCGTACGCGACCTCCGCGCGGACCAAATACGATTCGATGTCTTCGCGGGAGCGCATGAGGTACCTTTCGCTGGGTCAGAAGACTAGCGACCGCCGATCACGGCGGTCAAGGCTACTCGTAGTCCTCGCCCAGCGGATTTGCCAGCTTGCGGGTCCACAGGATGGCGTCCTTGCGGCTCCCATCGGCATCGAGCGTTCCTTGCGCCAAGAGACCGGTTTTTCGGTATCCGGCGGCTGAAAAGGCGGTCGAGATCTCGAGGTGATCGTGGGGCGCAAAAGCAAACGCGGCGACGATGCCGCGGTCCTCGAGATCATCGCCGAGGGCCTTGAGCCCGGCGTAGACGGCAAGCATCTCGTTTTCGGTCTTGGGCAGACGCAGCACTTCGACCAGGGCATGGCCGAAGCAATCTTGAAACTCGGCCGATACGTAATTGGTCTTGCTCCGCCGAACGCTGGCATCGTAATAGATGCGCTCCGCATCGCGCCCGAAGGTGTCGAAGGATCCGAGCGCCGGCCCCTTGCGCCATGCGGAATCGCGAGCCCCAAGAGCATCTTTTTCACTGGCAGGGCGCACGGTCGCGCCCTTGATCTTTTCGGGAAGGTCCTTGGCTGCCTTCTTGGCCGCGTTGATCGTCCGGTCGGCCAGCTTGGCCGACGCATCGCTCACCTCGATCGAAGCGGTCTTGTCACCGATCACACAGCCACAAAGGTGTCCATCGCTGCGCTTATAGAAGCCCGGGATCGTCCCTTCCCGCACGAAACCCACCCGCGTCCACGAAGACACTTCGTCCTTCTCCACGAGCGTGATCACCTTGTCGATGTTTTCCTGCGTCGCGACCGACTGGATGTACAGACGCTTTGCAGGAAGGGCGCCGGCCCGGAAGTCGATGACGCGAATGCATCGACTCCGCCGGTTCACCAAAAGACACAGGTAGGCGCTGTCACTTCGGAAATAAAGCTCTTCGACGATGGGCTTTTTCTTCGGTCGTTTAACGGCAGCAGCTTTGGCTCGGACCATGCTTCAACACCTTGAAAATACTTTAGTTTTCAGAACGAGCCGCACTGTAGTGTGTTCACCCCATCGTGTCAAAACGACAGGGGCAGGCCCGCGCTGCGAACCTGCCCCTGCTTTCGACCTTTGTCCCGGGCTACTTGAGCTGTTCTTCGACGGCTGCCTTGAACGCAGCGTAGGGCTGGGCGCCCTGGAGCAGCCTGCCGTTGATGAAGAACGACGGCGTGCCGATCCGCGCGCCGGCCTTGCTCACGGCTGCAATGTCGGCATCGACCGCGGCCTTGTGCTTACCCGAATCGAGCGCCGCCTTGAAGGCCTTCATGTTGATGCCGCCGATCTGCTCGGCGTACTTTTCCAGGTTCT
>JASFKY010000167.1:0-7826 GCA_050118395.1 Myxococcales bacterium
ACGTGAAAGACGTGGTAGCCCGAAGCCGGGTGCATCATGGCGGCGGCGGCGCCAAAGGGCACGACGGATTGCGACGGCGCCGGAAGCCCGAGCCCCATGGGGATTGAGCAAAGCTCTTCGTCGAGGTGCGGGGCCTCTTGCAAGCCGAGCGAGACCAGCCGCGTTTGCAGACGCTGGCGCAGCACCTCCATCGACATGGCGGGCCGTCGCGCGAGCGAGGTCTCCTCGACGAAGAGGCGGTTCTCGGCCAAGGGCAGCGCGTAGAGGAACGACGGGGGCTCCGAGTCCGCGCTCGAGGCCGGGCGAAAATCCATCATGACCGCTTGGTCGAGCTCGAACCCATGGCCGGGTGCATCGAGCAAGAGGCCGTACGCCGTTTGATAAGCCGGAGGACGCTGGTGCACGCGCCGGACGAAGCGGGTGCCGGCGCCCGATGCATCGACCACCACGCGGGCGCGCTCGACGGCGCCCGATGCGGTGCGGACCCGGGTTTCGCCTCGAACCGCCTCGAGCTCGAGGGCGGGCTCGGGCACCACGCGCGCCGCCCCGGCTTCGAGCTGCCCCCAAAAGAAGGATTGGAGGGTTTGGTTGTGGAGCTTGGCGTAGGCCCTCGGGATCGTGCGTTGTCCGAGGCTTGTCGCGACCTGCGCTTCGTTCCATATGCGCTCGGTGAGCGGCAGGATGGCGTCAGGGATTTCATCGGCCCACAGGCAATAGTTGGGCTTCCAGGGCGCGCGCGGCTCCGGAGCGATGAGGGTCACCGACGCGCCTCGGCCGCTTGCCGCCGCGGCGACCGAAAGGGCTCCCGGCCCGCTGCCGAGCACGGCGATATCGCAGATGCCATCCATCACTTCGTTGACGACATTAGCTTATGTGACCAGAGACATCCCTTGACAAGACCTGGACAACACATGGACGGCCGATGGACATGGCTGCTTGGCTGATCGCCCTGGTATTGGCCCTGGCGCTTGGTTGGCTTCTGCTACTCCGCGGGCGCTGGGCCCGCGCTCTGTCTCCTTTAATCGAGAGACGGCTCGGGGGCTACCGGCAGCAGGCCCATCCCGTGGACGATGGGCTGCCGCTCCGCACCGACGGCCCTGGACCTCGGGTCGCGGTTATCGGCGGCGGCCTTGCAGGGATCGGGGCGGCGACGGCGCTCTCGGAGCGAGGCGTCGCGGTGACCCTCTTCGAGCGCAACCCCTATCTGGGGGGCAAGATCGGCGCCTGGCCCGTTGTCATCGACGGCGCGCCGCACACGATCGAGCACGGCTTCCACGCCTTCTTTCGTCAGTACTACAACCTGAACCGGTTCCTCGATCGGCTCGGCCTTCGAAGCTCGTTTCGCCCGATCGAGGACTACCTGATCCTCGACGGCGAGGGCCGGGAGCTGAGCTTCGCGAAGGTGGAGACCGTGCCCGCGCTCAACATCGTGGACCTCGGCAAGCGCGGTTTTTTTCGTTGGCGGGACGCAGCTGCCAAGCGAACCCGCGACCGGCTTCAGGCCTTCGTTCGCTTCGACATGGAGCGCACGTACGAAGCGTACGATCCCATTCCCTTCGGACGCTTTTGCGACGAAGCCGCCCTGCCCCCCGAGCTTCGCGTGTCGTTTCGCACCTTTGCCCGGGCGTTTTTTGCGGACGAGGTCGACCTTTCCACCGCGGACGTGCTTCGCGCGTTTCACTTCTACTATCTGAGCCACGACCACGGGCTGCTCTACGACTACCCGCAGGGCGATTACGAAACCACATTGCTTGCGCCCATTCGCGCCCATCTCACGGCGCACGGCGTCGCGCTTCGGCTGGGCGCACCGGTGGCGGCAATCGAGCGCGGCAAGGAGCGGCGCTTTGCAATCCAAGGCGAGGAATACGATTGGGTGGTGATGGCGGCCGACATCGCGGGCATGCAGGCGATGGTGGCGGGCTCGAAGTGGCTGCAAGACGAACACCCCGAGCTCGTGGCGAGCCTGCGCGCGCTGCGCACCTCGCACGGCTACGCGGTTTGGCGTCTATGGGTCGACCGCGACGTGCGGCCGGGCTTGCCCACCTTCATCAACGTCGAAAAAAGGCGCGTCCTCGATTCGGTCACGCTCTATCACCGCATCACCGACGAGGCGGCGACGTGGGTGCGGGAACATGGCGGGGCCGTGCTCGAGCTCCACAGCTATGCGTTGCCCCAAGACCTGCACGACGAGGCCGAGCTCCGGCGCGTCTTCCTCGAAGAGCTGGCGCATTACTTCCCCGAGCTGCAGGGGCTGTCGATCGCTCAGGAGGTGTTGCAGGTGCGCCACGATTTTCCGGCTTTCGCTCCGGGCCAACGCGCGCACCGGCCCAAACCAAAGCTCCCGGTGGAGGGATTGCTCGTCGCGGGCGATTGGGTCCGGCTTCCCTACCCGATGACGCACATGGAAGCGGCATTCACCTCGGGGCTCGTGTGCGCGAACGTGGTTTTCGATTCCCTCGGGTTGCGGCCCGAGCCGATCTTCACGGTGGCCCCCAAGGGCTTGCTCCGCGCGCGGCGCCGGCGGCTAAAAGACGAATCGGCCTGATTCCACGTCCCAGCGGAGACGACCGCCGTAGTAGCGTCGGCGGATGTCGCGTTCGATCTCGCGCTTGTTGCGATTGCGCACACCGAGCATGGCGCCCGAGGTGATCATCCCGATGGCGGACAGGCCGGCCAAGCTGCCGCCAAGCGGCACCATCACGTCCCCCGTGTTGTTGCAGACGTATTGGTCGCTCCCGGGTTGCGTAATCCAGTCACACTGGGAGGCGCCGATACCCGCGATGATCACGCCCACGCCGAAGATCGCGCTGGTGGCAATGAGAGCCACGCGCGTGCGGCGGCTCCGCTCCTTGGCTTCTTGTAGATCGTAGTCGGTGTACGCGGGTGGCGGCGGTTGGACGTAGGTTCGGCTTGGCGCCGTCGTGATGAGGCCGCTCGGTGGGGGTGCGGGGGCCGGCGGCGCCTCCACCGGCGGAGGCGCTTGCTGCGCCGCGACGGGCAACACCGTCGACATGCATGCGCCGACCACGACGGCGCTGATCCACAATGCTCGCATCACGGGCACACGCTACCGCTTTCGGGCCGGCTCATCAACACCAGCCGACACGAGAAAATCGATCAACAAACGAACGCGCTCGGGGAGCCGCCGGGTGGAATAGACCAGATGCACCGGCTCCGAAGGCAGGCTCCATTCGGGGAAAATTCGAACGACGCGACCTGCTTTTTGCCCTTCGGCGACGTGCTGCTCGGGCATCAGCCCCACGCCCTGACCCGCCGCGACCCATTCCAACATGCCCCCGTAGTCATCGACGTTGATCCGGCCCGTGACGGTGAGCTCGACCGCCTCGGGCGTGCTGCACGTTCGTTCGAGGCGAAGCACCTGGGTTCGACCTCGCTTGCGGTAGAGGACGAAGGGATACGCCTCGAGCTCGGTGATGTCTTTGCAATCGATGCCGAGGCTCGGGCACGCGGCAAGCTGAAAGTCCGAACGGACCCACCGACGCGCGATGAGATTCGGTTCGCTCACCCGACCCGCCCGTACCGCAAGGTCGATCTGTTCCTGCACCAAGTCGACGAGGCGATTGGTCAAGACCAGGTCGAGGGAGATGTCCGGGTAGCGTTCGAGAAACCTCACGAGCAGAGGGATCACGATCATTCGTCCGAGATCGCTTGGCGCGGTCAGACGGATCGTGCCACGCGGCTCGGTGGTGCTTTGCTCGAGGCTCGCCACCGCGGTGTCCAACGCATCGATGGCGTCGACCACCGAGTCGTAAA
This sequence comes from Myxococcales bacterium, assembly GCA_050118395.1. Lineage (GTDB taxonomy): Bacteria > Myxococcota_A > Polyangia > Polyangiales > Houyiibacteriaceae > SG8-38. The sequence continues at coordinate 3,775 of JASFKY010000167.1, forward strand.
AACGGATGCCCTCGGAGGTGGCGGTGACCCCCCGCGCGTCGCGATGCAGGACTTGGATCCCGAGCTGCTCCTCGAGCCGCGACAGCCGCCGGCTCACCGTCGACTTGGGAACGCCCAGGTGGCGGGCAGCGGCCGCCAAGCTTTCGCGCCGGATCACCTCCACAAACGTTGCAATATTGTCTTTATCGACGTCCAAAGCACCCCTATCGTTGCTTTTTTGCAACTCTATGTCAATCCGATGCGGTCTGCCGGAGCATCGGCCCGGTGCCCATGTTGAGAGCATGCGCCAAGGAACCTCGCGACGAGGCTTGTTGGCGACGCTTGCGGCAGCCGTCGCGGGCGGCGTCGGATGGGCCGTCGGAACGAGGCTCCTGGCACGCTCCCCCGAGGAGAAGCACATGCCAAACCCAACCCAAGTCAAAACACGGACCCCGCGAGCCCTCGCCGGAGTCTACCCGCCCGGACCCGAGCATTGGGTCGGCGACGGGTTTTACGTGAAGACCGTCTTTTGGCCTCAGCTCGACGCACAGATGCTGAGCCCCTTCTTGCTCCTCGATCACGCCGCCCGGCGTCGCTTCGATCCCTCGCCCTTTCGGCGAGGCGTGGGCGAGCATCCCCATCGCGGCTTCGAGACGGTGACCTTTGCCTACCAGGGAGAAGTCGAGCATCGGGACTCCGCCGGCGGCGGCGGACGCATCGGCCCGGGCGACGTGCAATGGATGACGGCGGCTTCGGGGGTCGTGCACGAGGAGAAGCACTCGCAAGCGTTTTCCGAGCGCGGCGGCGACTTCGAAATGGTGCAGCTCTGGGTGAATCTTCCCGCCGACCAAAAGATGAGCCCGCCGCGATACCAGCCGTTGCTCGATCGCGAGTTTCCGAGGCTGACGCTCGGGGCGGCGGAGGCGCGCTTGATCGCAGGGGCGCTCGACGGCAAGACGGGACCCGCCAAGACGCACACGCCGATCACCGTGTTCGATCTTCGCTTCGAGCGAGACGGGGCCGCGGAGGCTTTACTCCCCCCGGGCTGGACGACGCTGGTCTTTCCGCTCGAAGGAAGCGTGTCGGTCGGACCGGAGCGGCAGGCGATTCCTTCGCGTCACTTCGGCGTTTTCGACCCGGACGGCGACGGTCCGGTACAGCTTCACGCCAAGCGAGGGGCACGCGTTTTGGTCTTGGCCGGGGAGCCCTTGCACGAGCCCGTGGTCGCTTACGGGCCCTTCGTCATGAACACACGAGAAGAAATCGTCCAAGCCTTCCGCGACTACCAAAGCGGAAGGATGGGCCATCTACTTTGAGCCAATCGAAAGGTACGAGATGGGAAAGCTGATAGACGGCGTTTGGCACGACGTTTGGTACGACACCAAGAGCACGGGTGGAAAGTTCGTGCGAGACGACGCCAAGTTCAGAAACTGGATCACGGCCGACGGCAAGAACGCGCCGAGCGGCAAGGCATACGAGGCGCAACCCGGACGCTACCACCTGTACGTGTCCTATGCCTGCCCGTGGGCGCATCGCACGCTGATCTTTCGCAAGCTCAAGGGGCTCGAAGACATGATCGGCCTTTCGGTGGTTCATCCATTCATGGGCCGGGACGGCTGGACCTTTCGCCCGGGAAGCGGAGTCGTCCCCGATCCCATTCACCACGCCGAGTTTCTTCACCAGGTCTACACCGCGGCCGAACCGAAGTTCACGGGGCGAGTGACCGTTCCGGTGCTGTGGGACAAAGAGACCCGCACGATCGTGAGCAACGAGTCCTCGGAGATCATTCGCATGTTCAACAGCGCGTTCGATCACCTGGGGGCGCAACCGGGCGACTTTTACCCGGAGGCGCACCGAGAGGAGATCCATGCGATCAACGAACGCGTCTACCACACCGTCAACAACGGCGTGTACAAGTGCGGTTTCGCGACCTCTCAGGAGGCCTACGAAGAGGCTTTCGGCGCGCTGTTCGACACGCTCGAATGGATCGAACAGCGCCTTTCCGAGCAGCGGTATTTGGCCGGAGAGCTGATCACCGAGGCGGACTGGCGCCTATTCACCACGCTGTTGCGATTCGATTCGGTGTACTACGGCCACTTCAAGACGAACCTGCGCCGCATCGTCGACTACCCCAATCTCTGGGCGTACACGCGAGAGCTGTATCAAGTCCCCGGTGTGCGCAGCACCGTGCACATGGATCACATCAAGCGGCACTACTACGAGAGCCACTCGACGATCAATCCGACAGGCATCGTACCGCTCGGACCTGCGCTCGACTTCGAAGAGCCGCACGGGCGAGAGGAAATGCTGTCGGACCTCGCGGCACAGTGACTTTGGTGTATGCTGCGCGTCGATTTGGAGAGCGACGCAAGCCAGGCCCCGAGCTCGAAGCCGATTGCGCTGCTGGTCGGATTCGTCGCCGCCGCGGCGCTGATCGTCCACGCACGAAGCTATCCCGTCCTCACCTATGACGACGCATTCATCTCGCTGCGCTACGCGCAACGGCTAGTCGAGGGCCATGGGCTGACCTGGACGGACGGCCCCCCGGTCGAAGGGTATTCGAATCTTCTTTGGGTCTTGGGCTGCGCCGCGCTCGGCGCGCTCGGCATCGACTGGGTCGATACGCCGATCGTGCTCGGTGTCGCGTCGGCCCTCGCCACCCTGGCCGCGATCATCTATGCATTTCCGCCCCGCAACTGGCAGACGAGCTTGCCTGCCCTGGCGGGCGCGCTCTTCGTGGCGCTGGCCGGACCGATTGGGCTCTGGGCCGTGTCCGGGCTCGAAGGCTGCCTCGTCGCAGCCCTCCTCGCTTGGTCTTTGGTCTCGATCCGCCCCGTGATCGATGCCACGGCGCGGGGTTGGAGGAGCATGCTCGGGCCGGGCATCCCGCTTGCGCTCCTGTGCCTAACCAGGCCTGACGGACCGCTGCTCGTGGTGGTGATCTGCGGGTTCCTTCTGGTGCGGGGGCGGTCTATCGATGCGGTCCGGCGCGCGGTCGCGGTGGGTCTGCTTCCGGGTTTGGCCACTTTGGGGCAGGTCGGATTTCGTCTTTGGTACTACGGAGATTGGCTTCCCAATACCGCACGGGCCAAGGTCGCATTCACTTTGGCTCGCATGCAGGATGGCGGGCAATGCGTGGCCGCGGCCGCACAGTCCTCGGCCGCGTTGTGGGTTCCCGCATTGCTCGCGCTTTACGTCGCCTTCGTCGACGCGCGACGTCGCCCCCACATCGCATTGACGGCGACCTTGCTTGCCGCGTGGACGATCTATGCAGTGACGGTCACCTGCCAGCCGTATGGTTACCGCATTTTGATCCCGTCCTACTTGCTGCTCGCCTTTCTCCTGGCCTATGCCCTCGACTGGGTGGTCGAGCAGGGGGCCGTCGTCACGGCGATGGCTTGGCTCGCAACGATGGGCTTGCTCATCGCCTTCGCGCGCGCGCAGCAGGCGGACAAGAACATCGCCATGGCGCATTGGCGCAACCCGCCCATCAGCGTCATGGCCGCAACGGTGGGCAACACCTTGCGCGAGGCTTTCGAGGACCGCGATCCGCTCGTGGCAGTCGACGCGGCCGGAGCCATCCCGTTTTATTCGGGGTTGCGGTCGCTCGACATGCTGGGGCTCAACGATGCCCACATCGCGCGTCATCACGACGCTTCGTTTGGTCATGGCGTGCAGGGCCACGAGCTCGGCGACGGCGACTACGTGCTGTCGGCAAAGCCCGACATCATCGTGGCCGGCGTGCTCGGCTCGAGCCGACTCGCCTTTCGAGGCGGGCGGGAAATGGACAAGGACCCGAGATTTCATCAATGGTATCGAAACGTTAGAGTCCGCGGCGAAGAACCGTATCCGACGCGCTTCAGCATTTTTTGCCGGCTCGAAGGACGCGTCGGCTTGCGGCGCTCGGAGGGTCAGGTGGTGGTTCCCGGCTATCTCTTTGCAACCACCAGGGGCACCGAGGCACGGCTCGACGCGAACGGCTCGCTGGTCACGCGCTTTTTGAAACCCGCCGAAGCGGCCGTCCGCGGCATCGCCCTGCCTGCCGGCACCTGGCGCATCACCGCGATCGGGCA
>JASFKY010000168.1:0-7796 GCA_050118395.1 Myxococcales bacterium
ATCCAAACCTTGCGGATGCGTCAACAGAACCAGCGTGCGCGCCACCGCCTCGTAGTTGTGAAGCGGTTCGCCCATCCCCATGAAAACCACGTTGCGAATTCGCTGCTCGGGTTCGAGCTCGCGCCTGCCGAGCAGCACCTGGGCCACGATCTCCGCATCCGTCATCTGTCGCTTGAGCCCTGCCACCCCGGATGCGCAAAAGACGCAGCCCATGGCGCAACCTACCTGGCTCGAGATGCACTGGGTGACGACACGAGGGTCATCGAGCTGCGGGATCAGCACCGTTTCGACCCGCTCGCCATCCGCCATGCCCAGGAGCATTTTCTTGGTGCGGTCTGCGGACTCGTGACGTGAAACGACTTCGATCGGCCAGCCCAAGCCCTCGTGCTGGAGTCGCTGGCGCAACGTCTTGGGCAGGTTGGTCATTTGGTCTGGATCGAGCACGCCCTGCCGGTGGATCCAATCGAAGATCTGCCGACCCCGGTACGCCGGCTCGCCCCAAGACACGGCGCAGGCCTCCCATTCCTCGGGCAGGCGCGCCACGGGGTGTGACGGAGCGGTCAACGTCTCGGATGAAAGCTTCACAGCCCGAGGGGGTGACAGAAGACGGGGTCCCACGCAATCGAAGGCCGTTGTCCGGACCGGACTCGCGTGTTGACAAGCGCACGAGCCGATGCACGTTGCTCACGATGGATCGTCCCGGCACGGCGGCGGTATTGTCGTTTTTGGTCCCCGGCCTCGGGCAGCTCTACAACGGCAAGTTCCTGCGAGGCATCATCTGGTTGATCGTCACCCCCGGTCTGTGGATCGGCAGCGGGGGGTTTCTCGGCTGGATTTGCCACTTGGTGTCCGCCTACATGGCCTACCAGTGGGCTCAGGAGAACCCGCGAATTAACCCCTAGGGTTGTGTCTCCGTCGAGGACTGATAATCTGCGACTTGGGGGGGAAGTCATGGGGAAGGTTTTGCCTGCGATTTGGCTCGCCTTGCTGTCGGCCTGTGGATCCGATCCGTCCGGCAGCGGGTCCACGCGCCAGCAGGGTCTTTCGAGCATTTGCGGAGAGCCTAGCGCGCCGGTTGGGTGTGGAGCGAGTTGCGCCAGCGACTCGGCGTGCGGGTCGGGCACTTATTGCCAAGACGGGATCTGCGATGCGGTTTGCAGCATCGGTGGCGCGCAGTGCGGCGATCAAGCCGCGTGTACGTCGAGCGGTCGCTGCGTGCCGATCCTCGAACAGGGCAGCGAATCGCCCCCTGCGGACACCTCGGTCTGCGGAGAGATTGAAGTCAGCACCGATCGCGTCATTCCCAACATCATGGTGATCGTCGACCGAAGCGGCAGCATGCGATTCGACCTCGATGGCGACTGCCCCTACCTCGGGAGCGGGTGCCCGAGCTCGGGAACGTCCAATCCCGACTTCGACGGGTCGCGTTGGGTCTCGGTGCGAAACGCGCTGGTCGGGCCCGGCGGGCTCATCCGAAGGCTCGACTCGATTGCGCGCTTCGGGCTGGCCCTGTACTGGAAGGCGGGTGAAGATCCGCCCTCGATGCACGACGGCGAGATGTGCGCGACCACCGACGCCGTCGGCTTCACACAAAGCCTGCAAAACGCCGACTCCATTGCCGGGCTCTTCGATGCCAATGCACCCAGCGGCTACACACCAACCGCCGAAGCGATAGACGCAGTCACGGACTCGCTGGCAGCCTCTCCCCCGCCCGAAGGGCCCACCGTCTACCTACTCGCCACCGACGGAGCGCCCAACGGCTGCGACGAGGACGACGAAGCCATCGACCGCCAGAACAGCGTGCAAGCCGTGACCCGGGCCTTCGATCTCGGGATCCAGACCTTCGTCCTCGGGGTCAGCTTCGACGACGCTCACCTACAAGACCTGGCCGATGCGGGCCAAGGCGTGGCTTCCGGCGCCACGCTATGGACGGCCGACAGCGTACCCGAGCTGGAGGCGGCGCTCGAACAGATCGTCGTTGGAAACATTCCCTGCACAGTCCAACTGACCGACGGAGTCATCGACACCTCGAAGGCGTGCGAGGGCCAGGTCGAGCTCAGTGGGGAGCTCCTCGGCTGCAACGACGAGCAACGCGGCTGGCGCGCGGTGGATGGCGAAACCATCGAGCTACTCGGCTCGGCATGTGTCGATTGGCGTGTAGGCGACGCCGCGCTCGAGGCTCGCTTCCCCTGCTACGTAGTGGTCCAATAAACGAGCGGCGCAATGACGACACGGCTACTCACATGGATGACGGTTTTCGTGTGCCTCGCGAGCTGCACGCACAATGCTCCTGGCGTCGCCGACGTCTCTGCGGCCAGGGACAACAATCCGGCACAAAACAAACAAATCGCCCGCCATCTGGTTCGAACGCAATACCCGAAATGGGATGACGCGATGCAGTTTCAGTGCCTCGACAACCTTTGGCAGGCCGAGAGCCGTTGGAACCAACACGCTCGGAACAAGCGCACCGGAGCTTGCGGAATCCCGCAGTCGTTCCCGTGCCACAAGATGGCGGCTCTCGGAAAGGAGTACGGTGTCGACTACCGCCGCAACCCCTGGCCTCAAGTCGCCTGGGGCTTGCAGTACATCGACCAACGCTATGGCAGTCCCTGCGCTGCGTGGAAACGATTCAAGCGCGGTGGCGGCTATTGATCGGCTCGTGGCCTAGACGGACACGTTGAAATCGCGAAGGGCCTCGTTGAGCGTGACCTTCTTGTCGGTGCTGGCCTTGCGAGTGCCGATGATCAACGCAACCGGGATCTGGTATTCCCCGGCAGGAAACTTTTTGGCACGGGTGCCTGGAATGACCACCGAACGAGGGGGCACGTAACCCTGCATTTCGACCGGCTTCGAACCGCTCACATCGATGATCTTGGTGCTTGCCGTGATCACCACGTTGGCACCGAGCACGGCCTCCTCGCCGATCCGGGACCCTTCCACCACGATGGCGCGCGAGCCGATGAACGCCCCGTCTTCGATGATCACGGGCTTTGCGCCGGGCGGTTCCAAAACGCCTCCGAGGCCCACGCCACCCGACAAATGCACGCCCTTCCCGACTTGCGCGCACGAACCGACGGTGGCCCATGTATCCACCATGGAACCCGCGCCCACGTAGGCACCGATGTTCACGTAACCCGGCATCAAAATGCTGCCCGGCTCCATGTGCGCTCCGTAGCGAACCGTCCCAGGAGGCACCACGCGAACGCCTTGCCGGTCGAGGTGCTTCTTCAGGGGAATCTTGTCGTGGTACTCGTACGCGCCGACCTGGACCCGTTCCATCCCTCGGATGGCGAAGTAGAGCAGGATGGCCTGCTTGGTCCACGCGTGGACGGTCCAGTCGCCATCGTCGCCCGGCGTTGCCACGCGCAGCTTGCCTTGATCGAGCAACGCGATGGTTTCTTCGACGGCGTTCCGGTACTCGTCGGCTTCGAGCTTCGAACGATCTTCGAATGCTTGCTCGATCAGCGGCCGGAGCCGAGTTTCGCTCGAGTCGCCCATCGCTTACTTGAGGAGATACTCGGGGAAAAAATACCCGACTTCGATCTTGCCGTTCTCGACGCTGTCCGAGCCGTGACAGGCATTCTCTCCCACGTCGGTTCCGTAGAGCTTGCGAATGGTTCCATCGTCGGCCTCGGCCGGATTGGTCGCGCCCATCAGCTTGCGGTAACGCGCAACCGCGTCGTCACCCTCCAAAGCGCTCACCACCACGGGGCCGCGGGTCATGAAATCCACCAGCTCCCCGAAAAACGGCCGCTCCCGGTGAACGGCGTAGAAACCTTCGGCCTGAGGCCGCGTCAAATGCAACATGCGCATGCCGAGGATCTTCAGCCCAGCTTGCTCGATCATGGCCAGGATGTGGCCGATGTTGTTCTGCTCGACGGCGTCGGGCTTGATGATGCTCAGGGTGCGTTCGACAGCCATGATGGCTCCTCTTTTCCTGCGTAATAAGACTCAATCCCGCGCGTTTGTAGCGCGTTTTGGCTGCTCGGCAATCTGCTTGGCAAATGAAGCGATGTGTGCAGCGATGACCGCAGGGAGCTCCTCTTGAAGGAAGTGGCGTGCATCGACCATGTGCTCTGCACGAAGCGGAAACACCTGCTTGATGTAGTCCAGCTGTGCCTTGGGAATCGCGATTTCCTGCTCGCCCCATACGAGCTGCATCGGCTTGTCGATGGCGAGCAGCCCGTCTCGGATGTAATCACGATGCTGCTCGGTGAGATCGAAGCCGTCCATGATGGCGAGAAAACTTTGATGCCCTCCGTTGTTCTTCAACAGATAGATGTAGCTGGCCACGACGTCCTCGTCGACGGCGTCGGGATTCTTCACGCCGCTATGACGGAATAGCGGCAGCATCATCGCTGGGTTCATCGTCGCAAAGGCTGCGTGACGCAACACGGGAACCCGGAACGTCCACATCGGAAACGGCGGAGTGAAGTGGGCCACGTCCATCAACGTATTGGTCACGGTGATCGACCGAACTTTCACCGGGTTTTGGATGGCCCATTCGGCTCCGATGGGCCCCGCGATGTCGTGCAAAACCAGATGTACGGGCGGAAGCGCCAGAGCATCGACCACGGCTCCCACCCACCGAGACAAAGCATGCCAGTCGTAATCGATGTCTTTGGGCTTGTCGCTCAAACCGACGCCCGGAAAATCGAAGCTGACGCCACGCAAGCCCTGTGCCGCCAGCTCGGGGAGCATCTTGCGATAGAGAAACGAGCTCGACGGCACGCCATGCAGCAACAGGACGGGCTCGCCCTCGCCCTCTTCGCGAACGAAGATGTGACGACCTTCGACGACGATCCGCTTGCCCGCTTCTTCGTGCTGTTCGACTAGCCTCGGCTTTCGCATTCGGGACCACCCCCCTGCGGCTGCCCGAAGACTAGACCAGATGCGCTACGGCCGCAGCCTCTTCCTGGAGCTCTTGGGCCGTGGCATCCAGCTTGGCACGGCTGAAATCGTTGATTTCGAGCCCTTGGACGATCGACCACTTCCCGCCGCTGCATTCGCAGGGAAATCCGTAAATCAAGCCTTCCGGCACGCCGTAGCTCCCATCGGAGGGCACGGCCATGGAGACCCAGTCGTCGTGGGGAGTGCCCAGATGCCAATCGCGGATGTGATCGATGGCGGCATTGGCGGCGGATGCAGCGCTCGAGAGCCCCCGGGCTTCGATGATTGCCTTGCCACGCTGCTGCACCGTCGGAATGAAGGTATTTTCAATCCAACCTTGGTCGTCGATGATGGCTGCGACGCTCTTTCCGTCGATTTGGGCGTTGAAGAGGTCGGGATACTGAGTTGCGGAGTGGTTTCCCCAAATCGTCACCTTCTTGACGTCGGTGACCGCCTTTTCCGTCTTGGTGGCGACCTGCGAGATGGCGCGGTTCTGATCGAGCCGCACCATGGCGCTAAAGCGAGACGGGTCCAGGTCCGGTGCATTCTTCATCGCGATGTAACAGTTGGTGTTGGCGGGATTGCCCACCACGAGCACCTTCACGTCGCGGCTAGCCGCGTCGCTCAAGGCCTTGCCCTGACCAGTGAAGATGGCTCCGTTGGCTTCGAGCAGATCCTTGCGCTGCATGTCCTTGGTGCGCGGTCGTGCTCCCACCAGGAGCGCCACGTCGGTATCTTTGAAGCCGACGTTTGGATCGTCGGTGGCTTCCATCCCGACCAGCAACGGAAACGCGCAATCTTCGAGCTCCATGATGACGCCATCGACTGCCTTCATGGCGGGTGGAATGTCGACGAGCTGCAAAATGACCGGCTGATCTTGACCGAGCATCTCGCCTGCAGCGATTCGAAAGAGAAGGCTGTAGCCAATTTGGCCCGCGGCACCCGTGACCGCGACACGCATGGGTTTCTTGGACATCGTTTCCTCCTAGAGAAGGCTCTGCAGTGTAGTGCCCATGTCGGACGGCGTAGGCGCAACTTTCACGCCTGCGTCCTCGAGGGCGGCGATTTTGGCATCGGCGGTGCCCTTGCCGCCGCTGATGATAGCGCCGGCATGACCCATGCGCTTGCCCGGCGGAGCGGTGCGGCCCGCGATGAAGCCCGCCACGGGTTTGTTGAAGTTTTTCTTGATCCAAGCCGCCGCTTGTTCCTCGGCATTGCCGCCGATCTCGCCGATGAGGATGACCCCGTCCGTCTCCGGATCGTCGTTGAAGAGCTTCAAGACATCGACGAAATCCGTACCGTTGATGGGATCGCCGCCGATGCCCACGGCGGTGCTTTGGCCGATCCCGAGCGCCGTCAGCTGTCCTACCGCCTCGTAGGTGAGGGTTCCGCTTCGAGAAACGACACCCACGCGCCCGGCCATGTGAACGTGACCGGGCATGATGCCGATTTTGCACTGGTCGGGCGTGATGACCCCTGGACAGTTGGGCCCGATGAGCCGCGTCGTGCTTTGAGAGTCCAAAACCCGGCGAACTTTGATCATGTCCATCACCGGAATGCCCTCGGTGATGCACACCACCAGTGGGATTTCGGCATCGATGGCTTCGAGAATCGCATCCGCAGCAAATGGGGGTGGAACGAAGACGCAAGATGCGTTTGCGCCGGTCTGCTTCACGACTTCGCGCATCGTGTCGAAAACGGGCACGTCCATGAACGACTGCCCCCCTTTGCCCGGGGTGCAGCCAGCAACCACGCGGGTGCCGTACTCGATCATTTGCTCGGTGTGAAACTGGCCCACGCTACCCGTCATGCCCTGCACGACCAGCCTGGTGCTCTTGTCTACGAGAATCGACATGGCCCTATCCCTTCGCCAACTCGACGATCTTCTTTGCGCCCTCGGCCATCGTCGCTGCGGACGTGATGGCGAGACCTGACTCATCGAGGATCTTGCGACCCTCCTCGACCTTGGTGCCTTCGAGGCGAACCACCAGCGGCACCGTCAAGCCCAGCTCTCGGGTGGCGGCAACGACACCCTTGGCAATGGTGTCGCAACGCATGATCCCTCCGAAGATGTTGACGAAGATGCCGCGCACGACGTCGGACTGCAGGATGATGCGAAAGGCTTTCGTGACAGCCTCTTGACTGGCGCCTCCGCCCACGTCGAGAAAGTTGGCCGGCTCTCCTCCATAGTGCTTGATGGTATCCATGGTGGCCATTGCCAGACCTGCGCCATTGACCAGGCAGCCGATGTTGCCGTCGAGCTGGATGAAAGAAAGATCGGCTTCCTTGGCCTCGGTCTCGGTGGCGGCTTCCTCGGACAGATCGCGCAACGAGCTCCAAAGCTCCTGATGCCGAAACTCGGCGTTGGAATCGAAATTGACCTTGGCATCGAGCGCGATGACCTGCTCGTCGTTCGTGATCACTAGGGGGTTGATCTCGGCAATCGAGCAATCCTCGTTCTCGAAGAGCTTGGCCAGCCCATTCACCAGCCTGCTGAAATGCTTCTGCTCCTGCTTGCTGAGCCCCAGCCCAAACGCGAGCTGCCGCACCTGATAGGGCTCCAGCCCGACCGCGGGGTCGATTTTGACGGTCAGGATCTTGTCGGGAGTGTTGGCGGCAACCGTTTCGATGTCCATGCCGCCCTCGGTCGACGCCATGATCGCCACGCGGCGGCTCTCGCGGTCGACCACGAATGCGAGGTAGAGCTCGCTCTTGATCGACAGACCCTGCTCGACCAGTAGGCGCTGCACGACCTTGCCTTCGGGGCCGGTCTGGTGCGTCACCAAGGTCTTCCCGAAGATCTCCTTGGCCGCCTGGGTCGCCGCATCCACCCCTTTGACGACCTTCACGCCGCCAGCCTTGCCCCGGCCGCCCGCGTGAATCTGCGCTTTGACGACCACCACTTC
>JASFKY010000169.1:0-7787 GCA_050118395.1 Myxococcales bacterium
GCGCGTCTGCTCGGTGCGCCGCCGGGGTACGTGGACAGCGAGGTGGGCGGATTTCTCACCGAAGCGGTGCGGCGCCGACCGTATTCCGTGATTTTGTTCGACGAAGTCGAAAAAGCACACGGCGATGTCTTCAACATCCTGCTGCAGGTGCTCGAGGACGGCAGGCTCACCGACTCCAAGGGCCGTGCCGCCGACTTTCGCGATGCGGTCATCATCATGACCTCGAACGTGGGGAGCGAGCTCATCTTGGAGCACCGAGGGTCCGACGATGCGCTGCGCGCACAGATCGAAGCTCGCCTGCATGACTACTTTCGACCCGAGTTCCTCAATCGAGTGGACGAGGTCTTGATCTTCGATCGACTTGGAAAACCAGAGCTCACGGCAATCCTCGAGATCCAGCTCCAGCACCTTCGAAGCCTGCTCGAGCAGCAGCAGGTCACGCTGAGCGTGACCGAAGCGGCAAAATCGCGACTGATCGACCTGGGTTACGACCCTGCGTTCGGCGCGCGACCTCTCAAACGAGCCCTGGTGCGCCACTTGCAAGATCCACTGGCCGAGGCGCTGCTTCGCGGTCGATTCGTGGCGCACGATGGCATCGAGGTGGATTTCGACGGCGCCGCGTTTACGTTCGAAAAGGCCTGATCGAGCGGGCTACGCCACAGGCCGAAGCTCGGCTATGCTCCGCCCATGACCCGGAAGCGAACCACTCACTACCGCACCTGCAACCTTTGCGAAGCCATGTGTGGGCTCGAGGTCGAAATCGACGGCGAAGAGGTCGTATCCATCCGAGGCGACGCGCAAGACGTCTTCAGCCGCGGCCACGTCTGCCCGAAGGCCACGGCGCTCAAAGACCTGTACGACGATTCCGACCGCTTGCGACAACCGGTGCGCCGGGTCGGCGAACGCTGGGAGCCGCTTTCTTGGGATGAAGCTTTCGACGAGGTCGCGGATCGAATCCATGAGATTCAGATGGAGCACGGTCGGGACGCGGTCGGGGTGTATTTGGGGAACCCCAATGCCCACAACTTCGGCACGATGGTCTTTGGTCCGCCTTTCCTTCGAACCTTGGGCTCGAAGAATCGCTTCTCGGCGACTTCGTGCGACCAGCTTCCGCTCATGCTCGCTTCGTACTTGATGTACGGACATCAGCTCCTCTTCCCAGTGCCCGATGTCGATCGAACCGACTTCATGATGCTGGTCGGTGCAAACCCGTTGGCTTCGAACGGGAGCATCATGGCAGCGCCGGGAATCAAGAAACGGCTCGAAGCCATCAGCGGACGCGGCGGCAAAGTGGTGGTGGTCGATCCGCGCCGGTGCGAGACGGCCCGAATCGCCGACGAGCACGTCTTCGTTCGACCGGGAACCGATGCCCTCTTCCTATTGGGGATGCTACACGAGCTCTGCAAGGAATCGATCGATCTGGGCCGGCTGTCGCCTTTCGTTGAGAACGCGGATCGGGTCCTGAAAATCGCGCAACAATATCCACCGGAGCGCAGCGAAACGGTGACCGGGATTCCGGCTGCCACCGTGCGGCGTCTGGCGCAGGAGCTTCGCGACGCGCGTCGGGCCGTGATCTACGGCCGCGTGGGCGCGTGCACTCAGGAGTTCGGCGGCCTGTGCATGTGGCTGATCAACGTGATCAACGCGGTGACGGGAAACCTGGACGAGCCAGGCGGCTCGTTGTTCTCGACTCCTGCCATCGACGTGTTGGGAGCGGTCGGCGGCTTTGGTGCCGGGCGTGGCTCCTACGGGCGATGGCGAAGCCGCGTCCGAGGTCTTCCAGAATTCGGCGGTGAGCTTCCGTCGTCGACCATGGCCGAAGACATTCTCGAGGAAGGCGAGGGTCGAATCCGAGCGATGATCACACTTGCGGGCAACCCCGTCCTTTCCACGCCCAACGGAGGTCAGCTCGATGAAGCCTATGCGTCTCTCGACTTTGCTGTTTCCATCGATTTCTTCATCAACGAAACGAGCCGTCACGCCGACGTCATTCTTCCCCCGGTCTCTCCAATCCAGCGCAGCCACTACGATCTCGCTTTGTACTTGACGGCCGTTCGCAACGTATCGAAATACTCGCCTCCTGCTTTTGCGCTGCGCGAGGGAGAGCTCGACGACTGGCAAATCCTGACGGAGCTGACTTGCCGGCTCGCTGCACGACGGCACGGCAAGCTGAGCAAGCAGTACCTGACGGCACGCGCCACGCAAAAGGCCGGCCCCGAGCGGGTGCTCGATCTCGGGCTCCGACTTGGGCCCTACGGAAAGCGTCTCAACCCGTTGGGATCGGGCCTGTCCCTCGGCGTCCTTCGAAAGAATCCTCACGGCGTGGATCTCGGCCCACTTCAATCCAGCCTACCCGAGCGCATCCCGGAACAGCACGGCCGAATCGATCTGGCGCCCGATGTCTTCGTGAGGGACCTCGATCGACTGCAAGCGCGTTTCTTCGACGCTGGGTCGGCGGAGCCGGGACGCCCGTTTCTACTGATCGGGCGTCGGCACTTGCGCAGCAACAATTCGTGGATGCACAACAGCCAACGGCTGATGAAAGGCAAACCGCGATGTACGCTGATGATTCACCCGCAGGACGCCCAACGGCTGGGGGTCCAAGGCGGTGACGTGGTCGCCGTGGCCTCTCGCGTGGGGCGGGTGACACTCCCTGCCGAAGTCACCGACGAGATGATGCCGGGCGTGGTGAGCTTGCCGCACGGTTTCGGGCACGGTCGCGAAGGCGTACGACTCACGGTAGCAACCGATCATCCAGGCGTGAGCGTGAACGACCTGACCGACGATCAATTTCTCGATGCCTTGAGCGGAAATGCAGCCTTCAGCGGTGTACCGGTCACCGTGAGCCTCGCTGAGGAAATCGCTGCCGCGCAGTGATCAGCGGCGGCGTCTGGCCGGGATCCGCCGCGGCCTGATACGCGCAGGCACCGGGGCTGGAGCCGGGCTCAGAAGATCCTCGATCGCATCGACCAAGGCATCCATCACCTCGCGTGCACGATCGGAGAGCTTTTTCTTCTTTTCGGCCACGATTGTTTCATAATGGGCGCATCGGTGACACTGTCAACACCTGAGCCGAGATTGTTCATCAATTCCCGCAGGTCTGAGCGCACATGCACGTTCATCTAATCGGGGTCGCGGGCACCGGGATGAGCGCGCTGGCCGCTTTGCTGGTGGAAGCAGGGCACCGCGTCACTGGAAGCGATACGGCGTTCGACCCGCCCGTTGGCCCTTACCTTCAGGCACTCGGAATCGAATGCGTCTCCGGGTGGGATCGAGCGAATCTCGATGCGAATCCCGACCTGGTCATCGTGGGAAACGTGTGCCGACCCGACAATCCCGAGGCGCAAGAGGCCTTCGACCGAAACCTTCGAACCATATCGATGCCCAAAGCGCTCGCACAGGAAGTGCTCTGCAATCGAATCCCCATGGTCGTCGCCGGCACGCACGGAAAGACGACCACCGCGGCCCTGTTGGCGTATCTACTCGTCCAGGCCGGAATGGATGCGGGGTTTTTCCTCGGCGGAATTCCACTGAGCTTCGACCGTAGCTCGCGCTTGGGAGCGCGGGGAGCGCCGTTCGTCGTGGAAGGAGACGAGTACGACAGCGCATTCTTCGAAAAAACGCCCAAGCTCTGGAGCTATCGGCCCGCGTCGGCGATCCTGACTTCCATCGAATATGACCACGTCGACATCTTTCCAGAGCCCGCAGCATACGTGGCGGCCTTTCAGCGGTTCGTGGAGCTGATTCCCGAGGACGGTTGGCTTTTTGCTTGGGCTGGTGACCCAAAGGTGCGCGAAATCGTTTCCTCCGCGCGTTGCAAAGTTCGCTTGTATGCGCTCGCAGAGGACGACTGCGGCGGCGTGCAGCCCATGTGGCTGGGTGCGCGCGCTCCGGGAGGGGCCTTGGATTTATTCGGCGGCGGATCCCTTCTGGGGCGGGCGACCTTGCCGTTGATGGGACGTCACAATGCACGAAACGTGGTGGCCGCGCTCGGAATGGCCAGCGAAGCTGCCGGTGCGCCGCTACCCGCGCTCCTCGGCGCGCTTCCCCGATTTCGGGGCATGAAAAGGCGTCAAGAGCTCGTGGGCATCGCCGGGGGCATCAGCGTTTATGACGACTTTGCCCACCATCCCACGGCGGTTCTCGAAACGCTGACGGCGTTCCGCGAGCGGACGTCAGGTCGACTGATCGCGGTGTTCGAACCGAGAAGCGCCACCGCGTCCCGTCGGTTGCACCAAGGAACCTACGCCGCCGCGTTCGAGCCGGCGGATGTGTCGATTCTCGCGCCGGTCGGACGAAGCGAGATTCCGCCGCACGAAAAGCTCGATACGAGAGCGATCGCAGAGCAAATCATGGCCGGCGGTAAGCAGGCCGTGGCGTGCGAGACTACCGAGCAAGCGATCACCGCGGCGATTGCCGAGCCGCAGCCCGGAGATACCATCGTGGTGATGTCGAACGGACGGTTCGACGACGCGCCGGACCGAATTCTATTCGGGCTGACGCGTCGCTAGCTGCCAAAGCAGACCGGTCGCGGTTCAGCTCTGCGGATAGGATGCGGTGGGCTTGCCCGCCGCTCGCCAGCCCTTGATCCCAGCACGCATGATCGAAACGTTTTGATAGCCATGTTCAGTGGCTCGTTGCGCTGCAGAATCGGACGCGGTGCAGCTCGTGCTCGAGCAATAGAAGATCAGATCCTTGCTCTTGTCTTCGGGTAGCTGCGCAAGGTCGTACTTGTACGATGAGGTGAGAACGATGGCATGGGGGACCGTGCCGTTTTTCTCGCGTGTGCTGTCGGAGTTGGCATCGACGGCAACCGCCCCCGCTTGGAGCGCTTTGTCGGCGTCTTCGACGGAGATCTCGGGAATGGCGGCCTCGGTTTCATTCTCGGCGGCTGCGTTTTCGCTGGCCGTAGCTTGGCTGGCATCCTTGCAGGCTGCGATGAGGAACACCGCGATGAGGGAAAGGAGAATTGCTCGCATGGGTCCAAATCTAGGGCGGTCCCGGGGACAAGCAAGCCTCTACGAACCGCCGTATCAACGGCACCGAACGGGGGCGGATTGAAGCTCGGGTGGCATCTTTTGCCAAGGATAACCGGACTTTGCCAGCTCAAAAGCTTTGTCGAAGAGCTGTCGCATGTAGTTCGGATCCACCAACCCGTCGGAGTGCGCGTCGAAGTCCGAGGGAATGGAAGCGAGGTTGAAATCCAGACCGTCTCGACAGGTCTGTAGATAGATGCGGTAGAGGTCGCCAATTCCCTGGGTCCGAACGAGTGAATCAATGGAGCGTTTGGCGATGGGAAAGAGCTTGTTCCGCACCTGCTCGTAGCGGGGATCGAGATGGGAGTTTCGAATGACGTACACCTTCGGGCGACCCGGGACGTGAAGCTTCTGGAGGACCTCGTCCCAATCCATCCCGGGGGGGTAGAGAAAGACCTGCGAGGTCGTGCCCCCATCCACGTGGAGCTCGTCGAATCGCTCGTCACTTGCAACCACCTGGATCAACACCGGCGGAAAGGCACCCGGAATCGAAGCCGACGCCAGCATGATTTGCCGGATCAAATCGAGGGCTCTAGGGTGCCCGCTGTTGGCGATCGCACCGAGGCGCCACACCACGGGTCGCATCGCGTCGAGGTCGGCCGTCCCGATGTTGAGCATGCGGCCCTTGCGATATTCCTCGGCGATCCGGTCTACGAGTTCTTGGTCGACGTGCTTTTCGATGAGGCGCTGCAACGGCTCGGTCGAAGCCATCGCATCGCTGCGAAGGCCCCGCAGTGTCCGGCGCTTCTCGAAGATTTGGCCCGCGGTCAGATTGACCGATACCTCCTCGAGCACGTGGTCGTAATCCGGCCCGAGAAATGCAAAAGGCGCGATGAGCGCTCCTGCGCTGACGCCGGTGACCGAGGTGAACTGGGGCCGATCGCCAGCATCGGTCCAGCCGAGCAAAAGGCCTGCGGCGAAAGCCCCGTTTTCGCCACCCCCGGAGATCGCCAAATAGCTGTGCTGGCGGCCGTACACGCTCGGATAGCGAACCCGCGTATCGGCCGGGGACTTGTCCAACCATTCGTGGACCCAGGGCGGAGGCGCATCGCCCCAGAAGCGCGCTCGCGGAATTCCCAGCACCTCGGCCTCGTCGACGTATTTCTGGGGCAGCGGTGAGCGCTCCGGAAGGTGGACACATCCAGCAACGAACATCAGCCACATCGGCCAAAACCGAATGAGACCCCGGATCGTCGCGTGCTCCATGACCGACGCAGATATCACGAACTACGGCGGTTCAAAAGTCTCCGGGTCGCGATGTGACGAAGTTTGGGGCACGATCATCGGGTGAAGCTCAGAACGGGCACGAGCGGCTTCAGCTACGCGGAATGGAAGGGTCCGTTTTATCCCGTCGACCTTCCCAACCGGCACATGCTCGACTACTACGCGGAGCGTCTCTCCACGGTCGAGATCAACAACACCTTTTACCGGATGCCCAAGCGGGAGCTCCTCGAGAGCTGGGCGCACAAGGTGCCCGATGATTTCGTCTTCGTGTTGAAGGCATCGCGAAAGATCACCCATCATTCGCGCCTCAAAGAAACAGCGTACCAGTCGGTGGATTACTTGTGGCAAGTCGCCGAAGCGCTCGGCACGCATCTGGGCCCGATCCTGTTTCAGCTACCGCCGAACTTCGAAAAGAACGTGGACCGATTGCTGTCCTTCATGGGAAGCCTTCCCGAAGGCATGCGGGCCGCGTTCGAGTTTCGGCACGAGTCCTGGTTCGACGAAGACGTCTACGAAGCCCTGCGCGATGCGGGCCATGCCTTGTGCTTGGCCGATACCGACGAGCGGGCCACGGCCGAGCTCGTGTCCACGACGAACTGGGGCTATTTGCGCCTTCGACGCAATGACTACAGCGACGAGGACCTCCGCGCGTGGCGTGCAGCCGTGGAGGCCGAAAGCTGGGCCGAAGCGTTCGTCTTCTTCAAGCACGAAGACCAAGGAGCGGGCCCCCGTCTAGCCCAACGGCTAGCGAGCCTTTGACGATCCCACCCTACCCGTACCGGCCAATTCCCCTATGCTTCCTCCATGACGACACAGAAGTCTTCTCACACCGGAGTCACGCCGTCTTCTTCCCTTTCCGCACGAGAGGTGGTGGAAGCCTTCCTCGAAGCGCTGGAGCGTCTGGACTTGGACGGGGCGCTGAGTTGGATCGCCGAGGACGTGCGGTGGGTCAACGTTCCCTGGAAGAGCGCCGGGAACAAACGCCAGTTCGAAAAGGTGCTCCGCGCCATGTTTCGCGACGCCACGCGCTTTCAAATCCACTACGCAGACATCCACGAGCGCGGCGATGGGGTCGTTTACACCGATCGAGTCGACGTCTTCGAAGGTGGCGGCATCTCCATGACGCTGCCCGTTCGTGGCGAGCTCCGCGTTCGAGACGGCAAGATCGTCGAATGGGTGGATCGGTTCAGCTGGACGAGATTTCTCGGAGAAATCGCCAAAAGCTTGCCGGGGATCGTCAAGCACCGTTTGGGCCGGTAGCGAGCTCGAGAACAACGCGCCGCGTCATGGCGAGTGCGTTTGGGATGGCAGGCACCGTGGGCGCAAAGGCGACTGGCCGTCGCGATCTGGGTTGGTATGGTCAGGCCGGACCACTCGGCAACAGGCCGTGGGTGCGACAACCGGGAGAATGAAGATGAAGTGTAGCTTGGCTTGGATTGGACTGTGCGGCTTGCTTGTCGCGGTCGGATGTGGCTCCGACGGGAACAATGCAGCTGGAGGTGCTGGCGGTAGCGGCGGCGCGGGAGG
>JASFKY010000170.1:0-7715 GCA_050118395.1 Myxococcales bacterium
TGGGCCCCCTCGAAGACATCGGCGACGGCATCGAGCGTGATAGGCGCGCCCTGCGAGTCGGTTCCGATGGTAATGCCTTCGATGTCAGCGGTGTCGCTTGGTTGCGCCGAAGCGATGACGGTGGTCAGGGCGTGGTCTTGCTCGAAGCGCCCGACCGTTGCCAGCGGTACCTGCATGCGCACCCGCGTCGCGATGTCGTCGAGCCGCAAATGCATCGCGGCTGCCCGCTCTGGATCGACGACGATCTCCATTTCGCGCAGATCGCCGCCCAAGACCCCGACCCGACCCACTCCATGCACACGAGAAATCGCGGGAGCCAACGTAAATTCCGCCAGGTCATGAAGGTCACGCGGATCGATCGATGATCCGCTCACGTTGAACGTGAGGATCGGAAATGCGACGGGGGTGAGGCGTTCGACGCGAATCAGCGTGCCGGCGGGAAGAGCGGCCCTGGCGTCGTTCAGCGCCGCGTCTACCAGTTGAAGGGCACGCCACATGTCGGAATCCGGCGAAAACAGGAGGTCGATCGACGCGCCTCCTCGAATGGTGCGCGAGCGGATCCGCTCGACCCCCATGACACTCGACAGCGCCTCCTCCACGGGGCGGGTCACCGTGGTTTGGAAGACCGGGGGTGGAGCATCGCCCTGGCGTACGACGACGCCGATACGGGGAAATTCGACTTCCGGGTAGATGCCGCTCGGCAGCGAGCGGGCGGCAATGACACCGCCGACGACCGCCGTTCCCAAGAGCAGCATCACGACGGCGCGGTGGCGTATCGCAAAGCCGCCAATGCTCATGGCGTCTCCGCCACGTCGATCCGCGCGCCGTCCTCGAGGGCGGTGACCTCGTCAACCGCCACTCGCTCGCCGCTGGCGAGGCCGCTCGTGACCTCCACCCAGCTGGCCTCGCGGCGTCCAATTTGGACTTCGCGCACCCGAGCCACGCCTCCATCGCACACCACGACTTCGAGCCGATCGCCGCCAGCGCTGCGTACCGCGACCGCGGGAGTGGTGACGACGTCGCGAGGCTCGGAGACCGCGATGGAGGCGGTGCCCAGAAGCCCCAATGGCGGCTGCAGCCGCCCGGGATCGAGAGAAAGCCACACTTGGCCCATTCCGTTGGCACCGACCGACCGGCCCACCGTTCGCACGCTTGCGGCAAACTCCACCCCTTCCAGGCCTTGGAAGCGAACGCGAGCGGGCTGACCAGGTCGCACGTGTACGAGATCCGAAGGCGCGGCCGTGGCGGCGAGCTCTAGGGCGGACATGTCGACCACATCACAGATGGGCGTGGCCGGAGTGCCGTCGACGAGCTCGCCCTTGCGGCGCTGGAGGTGCACGATGGCTCCCGCGATCGGAGCACGAACCGCGGTTCTTGCGAGACTTTTCCGGGCAGCGTGGACCTGCGCGGATGCGGCAGACACGGCGGCCTCGGCGCGTGCCTGTGCGGCTCGGAGCGACTCGAGTGAACGGCGCGACGCGATGCCCTTCTCCACGAGCGCTTCTTCGTGCGCTGCTTCGGTCCTCGCAGAATTTCGATTCGCAATGGCCTCCTCGAGCATGGCCTGCGCTTCCTCCAGCGTATCGCGCGCCGGTTGGGGTTCGACCTCGGCGATGAGTTGGCCCGCCTCGACGTCATCACCTTCCCGAACGGCCAGGCGCACGATTCGGCCCGGGACCTGGGAGCTCAAGGTGGCGCTGCGATCGGGGGCGGGAACGACCGTGCCTCGGAGCACGATTTCGTCGGCTAACGATCGGGCCTGGGCTGACACGCATCGCACGCGGGGTAGCGGCAAGACGGCTTCGGACGAAGGTGAGCGGCAGCTCGAAGCAAAGACCGCGCTCATGAGCACGCATACCAGCACTCGCCGATTCTCACTCATCTCGAGGACCTCCGACCGCATGCTCGAGTTGCGCCCAGGCTCGAGCACGATCGGCCTTGCAGGTCAGCAGCGTGCGCTCGGCATCCGATCTCGCCTGCAGCGCCATCTGCGCGGCCGCCAGGTCGAGCTCTCCTTCGGCATAGGCCTGTTCTGCCCGGTCGGCCGCGATGCGAGCAGCGGGTGCGACATGGTCGGCAAGCGCCTCGCATCGTCGTTGGGCGGCCTGGTAGTCTGCCCGGGCAGCGATGGCGGCCGCCCGCAAACGGGCATCCTCGGCGGTTGCGCGCGCGCGCGCCTCTTGCGATAAAGCCTCGGCGCGGGCGACGCGCGGCTTGTCGAAGATGGGGAGGTCGATCGTGGCAATGCCACGAATTTCGTTGCGTCCCCCGAGAAAAGCCCAAACTTGGGGTTGCCGAAAGAGCCACTCTTGCACGGAGAGCCCGAGTTGGGGCCAGCGGGCCCTGCTTTCGCGCTTCACGGCGGCATCGGCGGAATCGACGGCCGCGCGAGCATGGGACGCGAGCGGATGCGAGCGCAAATCCCGATCGAGCGCGGCATCCGAGGGTGGCTCCCCTGCATTGGGCTCTCCGGAGGCCGTGAGCAGGCGAGTGTTGGAGCCCTCGCCCAACAAGACCGAAAGCCGGGCCGAGGCAGCGACTTGCGTAGCCGCAAGTGCGGAGACCTGCGCATGGGCGCGGCTTGCATCCGCTTCGGCGCGAATCTGCTCGAGCTCGGGTGCGGAGCCGTCCTTCACGCTTGCCTGCGCGGCGGCCAATACGCGGTCGTAGCGAGCAGCCTCGTCCTCAGCAAGCGCGGTTTCCTGGACGGTCGCCCATAGGTCGATCCACGCATGCGCGGCGGCCAATCGCGCATCGAGACGCATCACTTCCACCGCGGCGTCTGCCACCTTGGATTGCGCGATTGCTGCTTGTTCCGCCGTGCGGCGTTGCCCGAAGATCGGGAGCCACATGTAAAACGTGCCGATGAACGTATACTCCACGCTCGAGCCAGCGCTGATCCGCGGGTTCGAGAGCATGCCCGCCACGTCCACGTCTTTTCGAGCCACGGCCGCCTGTGCGAGGCTCACCAGGATATCGGGAGCACACTCGTTGGCGCGGGACAGGGCCTGCTGCTGTGTGACGGCTTCCCGCTCCTGTGCCCGCGCCAGCGAACAAAGCGTGCAAACCACGAGCAGACCTGCCCCCAGGAGTCTCACGACCCTGATTGTGAACGCACGACATTAACGAGACTTGAACGCCCCTCCTGTCAAAGGCTCAGGCCCCACGGCCCCAACCAGGAAGCACGATCGCTGCGGCGAGCCCGTGCGGCGCCCGCGCATGGAGCTCGAGACGCCCGCCGTGAAGCCGGGCGACATGGTCGACCAGCGCCAATCCGAGGCCGCTTCCGCGCACTGATCGGTCCTGGCGGGCGCCCCGGACGAAGGGCTCGCGGACACTCTCCATTTGGTCGGCCGGGATGCCGGGCCCCTCGTCCAGCACACGGATTTCGGCGAGCTCGCCCATTTCCCGCACCGCGATGCACACCCGGCCATCGGAATACTTCAGCGCGTTGTCGACGAGATTTCCGACGGCGAGGGAGAGGAGGTCTCCATCGCCGCGCACCAAAACACCGCTCTCCGACTGGACCGACACTCGCTCGTGATCCTGCAGGTGGTGTGCGACCTCGTCCAAATCGACCGGTTCGCTCGCATCCACCTCGTCTTTGGACAGTGCGAGCAGTGATTCCGTGCTTCGCGTCAGCTCTTCGCAGGATCGAACCGCCAAGGCGAGCCGAGCGCTCGTGGACCCCTCATCGGCCAGCTCGGCGGCCGCGAGCTCGATTTGCCCTCGAAGGCGGGTCAGCGGCGTGCGTAGCTCGTGCGCTGCGTTGGCCACGAAGCGTTGCTCACGATCGAACACCGCGGCGATGCGGTCCAAGAGCCCGTTGAAAGCGAGGGCCAGACGATCGATCTCTTCTGCGCCCCAGCCGAATGTCGGTAGGCGCGCACTCGGGGTGCCCTCGTGTTGCGCCACGCTTTCGTTGAATCGATCGAGCGGGGTGAGCACGCGAAGGATGATCGACCGGCCGATGATTAGGAACACCGCCGCCGACAGGAGGGCTGTGAGGACCACGACCAACACGACCGGCATGCTTTCGCTGAGGATCACCGAGATGGGTGAGGCCACGACGACCGCAGCCGGAGAGTGTTCGACATGGGCCACACAAACTCGGGACCACCTGCCAGTCACCGGTGCGCTCGTGCACCCGTCCGGTCTTTGGCTCCAGGCCGCCAAGTGCCCCGCCTCGCCCTCTCGGCCCAACTGGTTCTCGGGATCCGCCCATACCTCGAGGTCCCGCCGGAACCAGCGCTGCTCCAGATACTCGTGGCTAACCAGCTCACCAAGCTCGGTCCGCGTCTCGTTTCGATGGTCTGCCAGCTCGCTTCCGAGGGTGCGGGCAAGGGCCAGGGCGGCGTCATCGTCCTGTGCCATCAGCACGGTGGCCGCCGCTGCGCCGGCAACCACGGCGGTCAAAGCCCCAGACAAAAGCAAGGTCAGGGCGTGGGCCCGCATCACGGATCGAACGATGGATCCGCGGGAGCTCACGATTGCTGCTCGAGGGCATAGCCGACGCCCTGCACGGTACGAACGACGGATTGGTCACAAGCGCCGGCAAGCTTGTGGCGGAGGCGCGACACGATGACCGACAGGCTGGCGCGTGACTTTTCGGTGGCGTCTCCCCATGCTCGTTCCAGCAAGGTGTCGAACGGAACTACGCGGCCGCGAGCGTCGGCAAGCAGCTCGAGCACATCCCACTCCCGCGCGGTCAGTGCGATTGGTTGCGATGAAACGTGCGCTTGCCGGCGCGCGAAGTCGAACGCGATGGGCCCGAGCACGAGGGTGCTGGGTCGAAGGACGGGGCCGCGTCGGCCGAGCGCCCGAACCCGCGCAACCAGCTCCTTGACGGCAAAGGGCTTGGCGAGGTAGTCGTCGCCTCCTGCCTCGAAGCCTTCGACCCGTGCCTTGACCGCACCGCGCGCGCTCAGGAACAACGCAGGTGTCTCGATTCCCTCCGCGCGGATCTGCGCGCAAAGCTCGAGCCCCGAACGCTCGCCGAGCATGACGTCGAGCACCAGCACGTCGAATGCGGTAGCAGTCAGCAACTCGGTGGCCTCGTCGAACGAGCCGGCCGTGGTGACTGTGTGGCCGTCTCGTGTCAGCGCGCATCCGACGAGCTCGCGGGTTTCGTCGTCGTCGTCGAGCACGAACACTCTCATTTCAGCCGTCCATAACACGGCGTGTTTGCGACGGCACGCGGGACCCGTGAGGCATCAATGCTCCCAGGTGCCTTGCAGCGTCACACAGCGGGGGGGCCGGGTTTCGAAAACCCAGACGAAAAACGGGGCGCCCCCGAAAGGACGCCCCGTCGCATGGACCTCGGTCAAGCAAGCTCAGTTGCGAGCCGCCTCGACGTTGCCATCCCAGATGCCGCGAATCCTGCTGGTCAGCAGCGTCACTCCGTCGAAGTCGAGCGTCAACAGATCCTTGTCGATGAAGCCCGTGGCAGGCAACAGATGCGCCTGTCCATTGAAGATGACGGTCACGTCGCCTTCCACCACCCCGGTCTCCGCGATGATGGCATCGAGCTCGTACTCCATGAAGTTGTTGAACGCGTCGAGCGAGCAACGGCCGTCGCCTACGATCGAGCCCTCGGCAACGTCCACCGTGATTTCGATCGAGCCCGAGCAGGTGTCGCTGAGAGGTGCCTCGTTCGAGCCGAGGTCGTCGACCGTGAGATCGACGGTGATCTGGCCGAGGATGTCGACGACTTCGTTTTCGCACGTGCTCGAGCAGCCGTCGCCGTCCTCGACGTTGCCGTCGTCACATTGCTCGCCCTCGTCGACGAAGCTGTCTCCGCATACCGGGCCTTCGATGACTTGTTCGTCCTCGTTTGGGTCCTTTTCGTCTTGGACGTCGGTGGGATCTTCGCCGCCAACGAAATCTCCGTCTTCTACGAAGCCGGGATCCTCCTCGAGCTGCCCGTTGCCTGGATCGCCGCAAGCGACGACGAACAGCGCCAACATGCCAAGGCCGAGTGTGTTAAGGATGAGTTTCGTCATTTGTGCCTTCTCCTGGTGGTTTCATCTCGTGTTTGTCCCTCGCGGAGCCCGCGAGAGTTGGCGGCAAATCCGCCTTTCATGACCCCTACGTCGGCGAAGGCCGGTTGGATTAATCGAAAAACAGTCGTAAGCGTGTCGCTCCATGGCTATGAGCTCCGTCGTCCAGACCAAGCAGGGAACTGTGCGTGGCGCCCAGATCGAGGGCATCCACGTGTTCAAGGGCATGGCCTACGCGGCCACTCCGTTTGGGCCGAATCGGCTCATGCCCCCCAAACCTGTCGAGCCGTGGACGGGCGTGCGCGACGCGCTGGCCTTTGGTCCGAAGTCCCCGCAGCTCCCTTACCCGCCCCCCGTGGACGTGCTCGTTCCGGAGCTCACCGTGTCGGGCGAGGACTGTTTGACGCTCAACGTCTGGTCACCCGAGCTCGGATCGGCCAACCGACCGGTGATGGTCTGGATCCCCGGAGGGATGTTCGAGTACCACGCCACCGGCGCTTCGCCTTGGTATGACGGAAGCCGTTTCGCCCGGGACGGGATCGTCTGCGTGACGATCAACTATCGGGTGGCTGCCGACGGCTTTCTTTACCTCGGTGAAGACAACGCCAATCGCGGGTTGCTCGATCAGATCGCAGCGCTCGAGTGGGTGCAGGACAACATCGCAAGCTTCGGCGGCGATCCCGGCAACGTCACGGTCTTTGGCGAATCTGCGGGGGCGATCAGCATTGGCGCATTGCTTTCCATGCCTCGCACCCGGGGGCTATTCCGCCGCGCTATCGCGCAGAGCGGCGCCGCGCATCACGCCATCTCTGTGGGGACCGCGCAACGAGTCGCTCAGCGCCTTTGTGAGCAGTTGGGTGTGGAGCTTTCACGAGAGGCCATCGCTGCGATTCCGACCGAGCGTTTGCTTCAGGCGCAGGCCGCGCTGCGGGGGGAGCTCGTGCTGCATCCGGATCCGGAACGCTGGGGCCCCGAGGTGGTGACCGCCATGCTGCCGTGGCAGCCGGTGATCGATGGCCGCCTCCTGCCGGAACGGCCCATCGACCGCATCACGGCGGGTGCCGCGTCGAACATCGATCTGCTGATCGGCACCAATGTCGAGGAGCACAGACTCTTTTTGGTCTCGAGCGGCGCCATCGATCAGATCCGGCATGAAACCGTGGTCGGAGCCCTCGCAGGATACGGGCTCCCGGTGGAGGAGATGCTGGCGGCGTATCAGGCCGCCCACCCCGAGGCGAGCGCGGGGGATCTACTCGCCGCATTGCAAACCGACTGGTACTGGCGGATTCCCACCATCCGACTCGCCGATGCACACGCCAACCGTGCTTCCAAGACCTACATGTACGAGTTTGCATGGCGGTCGCCGCAGTTCAACGGCCGCCTCGGCGCTTGCCATGCGCTCGAAATCGCTTTCGTCTTCGACACCCTGGGCCACGCCACCGAGCCGTTGATGGGAAGCGAGCCACCTCAAGAGCTGGCCGATGCGATGCACGCGGCCTGGGTTGCATTCGCAGCCACTGGAGATTGCGGCTGGCCCTCATACGACCTCGACCGCAGGGCGACGATGCGGTTCGACACCATTTCGCACGTGGTCGATGATCCGCGTTCTGCCGAGCGAGCGCTGTGGGAGGGCCTGCGCTGAAGACTCCTTGGGTGGTGGCGGACTCGCTTGTTCAGCTCTGTTTGTTTATAATGTAGAAATGCACTTATATCGAA
>JASFKY010000171.1:0-7608 GCA_050118395.1 Myxococcales bacterium
TTCAAGACGGCCCAATCGGGGAAGACCAGCAACCGTGCGCCGTCGGTCAAGCCGTCGAGCACGGGAACTCGAACGAGGTGATCACCCTCGACCTTCCAGCCGGGGCCCAGCGTTCCTAGAAGGGCGTTGATGGCCACGCTGATGAGCACGATGAAAAGCGCGCCCGGTAACACGCTCTTGGAGAGACGCTCCGAGCGATTCCAAAGGAGCAGGGAAACGACGGAAACCAAACCGATGAGAGAGGCGCCCGGATGAAGATCCGAGACCATACGCCACAGCTCGCTGAAGGTATTGGCGCCACCTGCTCGAGAGAACACCATGTCTCCTTGCGGGTTGGCGTCGTAACCAAATACGTGCGGAATCTGCTTCAGAACCAGAAGCGCCCCGATGCCGGCCAGCAAGCCTTTGATCACGCTGGATGGAAAAAAGGACGCAATGAAACCCGCACGAACCAAGCCCAGTGCGATTTGGATCAGGCCCGCAATGACGACCGCGACCAAAAAGCCTTGGAACGAGCCGATTTGAGCGATGAGGACCGCCACGACCGCGGCCAAAGCAGCCGCGGGCCCCGAGATGCTCGTGTGCGATCCGCTCAGCGCGCCGACCACGATTCCCCCGACGATCCCGCTGATGAGACCTGCGGTGAGCGGCGCGTCGGAGGCCAATGCGATCCCCAGACAAAGCGGAAGGGCGACCAGGTACACCGCGATCCCTGCAGGGAAATCGCGAGAGAGGCTTTGAAGGGAAAACATGGGCGTTCCGAGCTAGGTCTTCTTATAACAGGCTCGGCGAGCTACAGGGGCTTCCAAATCGAAGCATCGAGCTTGCGTTCCTTCTGAACCAGCGTGAGCCTAGGAGATCAACACGCGCTATTTCTTGAGGGCATACTTGTCCGCGATGAGGTTGTAGTATGGGTTTTCGGAAACGGAGCCCCAAACCCCAACCTGGGCCTTGAATTTCTTGTAAGCCTCGTGGACTTTGCGTGACGCTTGGTCTTTGTCGGCCTCTTCCTCCAAGGTCTCCTTGGCCAGCTTGCGGAGATCGGAAAGCAACGAGTCGGGGAAGCGAACCAAGTTCACATCGTGATCCGAGATGAGGGTTTGCAACGCAGCCCCGTTGCCCGCTTCGAATTCGCAAAGGCTCCACACGTTGGTTTCCGCTGCAACGGCATCGAGGATCTGTTGCAGATCCTTTGGCAGCGCATCGTAGTTCTTCTTGTTGAAGATCACTTCCAGCGTCGTGCCTGGCTCGTGCCACCCAGGGTAGTAATAGTACTTGGCTGCCTTATAGAAACCCATGCGGAGGTCGTGCATCGGACCGATCCATTCGGTGGCATCGATCACGCCACGCTCGAGCGAGGTGAAGATCTCTCCGCCAGGCAGGAGGACCACAGTCCCACCGGCCTTGCTCACGACTTTGCCGCCGAGGCCGGGGATCCTCATCTTCAGTCCCTTGTAATCGTCAATCGTGTTCATTTCCTTGCGAAACCAACCACCCATCTGCACGCCCGTATTGCCCTGCGGCCGCGGCACCACGTTGAAGGGCGCGTAGACTTCTTCCCAGAGTGAAAGACCGCCGCCACTGTAGAGCCACGCGTTGATTCCCTGTGGGTTGAACCCGAAAGGTACCGCGGCAAACCATTGCGCCGCTGGCACTTTACCCGCCCAGTAATAGGCGGCGCCGCTTCCGCATTCGACGGTTCCTTCCGAAACCGCATCGAACACGCTGAGCGCAGGAACCAGCTCCCCTGCGGCAAAAACCTGGATCTTGATCCGACCGTCGGACGCTTCTTCCACGCGTTTCGAAAATCGCTCCGCGCCGGTTTGAAGAACCGGAAGATTCGGCGGCCAAGTGGTGACCATCTTCCACTGATAGGTCTTGTTGGTGTGAACCGCCGGACCTGCACCGCCCTGCGACCCCTCCTGCGTCTTCTGTTTGCAACCGACCACCGTAGCGGTGGCCGCCATCGCGCCGGCAGCGGTCAAGCCCGCCTTTTTCAGAAAACGACGTCGCTCCATGTCATCCTCCTCCCTGGGTGCCCGGACCAGGATGTCCCGGTCGAACCGGAACCGTCTAGCGGAAAACGACCGTGGGCAGCCAGGTCGCCAAAATGGGGAAGAAAACGACGAGCAGAAGGCCGACGAGCTGAACGGCAACGAACGGGACGATGCCCCGGTAGATGTGTCCTGTGGTGATCTCCGGTGGCGTCACGGCCTTCAGATAGAATAGCGAGAACCCGAAGGGCGGCGTCATGAATGAGGTCTGCAAGTTGACCGCAATCAAGATGCAAAACCAGATCGGATCGAAACCGAACTCGATCATGATGGGCGCGAGCACGGGTACGTGAATGAACGTGATCTCGATGAAATCCAAAAAGAAGCCGATGACGAAGATGAGCCCCATCACGATCGCGAGCACCGTCCATTCGCCATAGCTTTCGGATAGGCCGCCCAAGAACTGACGGACGAGACCATCCCCGCCCATCCCCCGAAACACCAATCCAAACGCCGCAGCACCCACCAAGATGATGAACACCATGCAAGTCAGCTGCATCGTGGAGTCCATCACCTCGCGCAAAATCTTCAGGCTGAATCGCTTGTTCATGATGGTGAGTGCGGTGGCACCGACTGCACCCACGCCCGCTGCCTCGGTCGGTGAAGCGACACCTGCGAAAATCGAACCGAGCACGGCGACCATCAGAAACAGCGGCGGAAACAATGCGCGGCTGAATTTCTTGAAGAGAAGCGCGGGTGTCAGGCTCGCCCGTTCTTCGGCGGATATCGCGGGAGCCCAATCG
Organism: Myxococcales bacterium; assembly: GCA_050118395.1. GTDB lineage: Bacteria > Myxococcota_A > Polyangia > Polyangiales > Houyiibacteriaceae > SG8-38. The sequence continues at coordinate 2,798 of JASFKY010000171.1, forward strand.
GGCTTCGCGAACGAAATGGCGAGAATGTAGACGATGTAGAGTCCCACCAGCACCAGACCCGGCAAGACCGCACCCATGAAGAGGTCGCCCACGGGAACTCCCACGATGTCGCCGATCAACACGAGCACGATGCTGGGAGGGATGATTTGGCCCAGGGTCCCCGACGCGGAGACGGTGCCGGTGGCGAGCTCTTTGCGATATCCGCGCTTGAGCATGGTGGGCACCGCCAAAAGCCCCATCGTCACCACGGTGGCGCCGACGATGCCGGTGGAGGCGCCTAGCAAGGCGCCGACCACCACCACACTGATGGCCAAACCGCCGCGTAAGCGGCCGAATGCCAGTCCCATGGTATCGAGCAGCTCTTCGGCGAGACCGGAGCGCTCGAGCATGACGCCCATGAACACGAACAACGGCACGGCCAGCAGGGTGACGTTCGTCATCACGCCCCAAATGCGGAGGGGAAGCAGGTTGAAAAAATCCCAACCAAAGCCGATCAGCCCGAAGACCAGGGCCGTGCCCATCAGTGTGAAAGTGACTGGAAAACCCGCCATCAACAGGATGGTCAGCGCCAAAAACATCCACGCCGGCAAGTACTCCATCAGCGGCCCGTCTCCATTTCGGGCTCGTGGCCGAGGATCGTGAACAGGCTCTTGATGCCGAGCGAGCAACCCTGGAGCAAGACGAGGATGAAGCCCGCTGGAATGCAAGCCTTCAAAAGGAAACGGTATGGGATGCCGCCTGGGTCCGGCGACCCCTCCATGACGGCCCAAGAGTTGGCCACGAAGCTGAGCGACGTCACGATGATCATGACGCAGCCCGGGATCAAGAAGAACAAGACACCCAGCAAATTGATCCAGGCTTGCGCCTTCGGGCTCATGTTTTGGTAGAAAATGTCGACGCGCACGTGCCCGTCTTTGAGAAGCGTGTAACCCGCTCCCATGAGAAAGATGAAGGCGAACAGGTGCCACTCCAGCTCCTGTGTGAACACGAAGCTGATGTTGAAGGCATACCGCATGACCACGTCGACGAAGACGACGGCGACGACCAAGGCCGTGGCCCAGGCGACGACTCGGCCGACCCACGCGTTCAGGGCATCAATCCAATGGCTCAATTTCTCGAGGGTTCGCAGGTTGGGCCTCCTGGGATGCAATGGCAGCGCGACGATAAAAGCTTTCGGACCGAGGGGCCAGTAACCCCTCATCTTCCCAGCCCTGTTCCTCGGCGAGGAATTGCAATGGATCGATCTCTGGCTTCACCTTTTCGTAAATGGTGGGGAAGGTACCTTCGGCCTCGTACTTGGCGCGCATTTCCCGCCAGAGCGCATGGTCGAACATCTCTTCGAATTCTTCTTTCGTGCTGAAAACGTCGCAATACGTATGAAGAAACCCACCGAGAGCGCGCGCTTTGCGTTCGAGAGCTCGAACCTTGGTGACCGTCGGAAAGCGTTCTTCGCCTTCTCTGATCTCTCGGGGAAAGCCGTAGATGCCGAGATCGAGATAGGTCTCCGTCTCGGTCGTACCCGAGTAGGGCTTTCCGCGATTGGCGGGCAGCCGAACCATCCCGCCATGGTCGAAGACCCGGCACGGGTAGGCTAGAAGCGGGTAGATTCCAAGCTCTCGATCGACGTGATCGACCATCTCGGCGAAGTGATCTGCCGGAAAGGCGAATTCCTGCCAAACCTGTTTGCGAATCGTGTTCTCGCGCTCGCTTTGGGGACGAGTGCCTTTTAGAAACGTCGTGTTGGGGGGAAGCATCCATCCCATCGTGTATCGAAACCAAGCCTCGTTGGCCGTGGGAAGGATTTGCGCCAAGCACATGCACATGCTGCGGTCGTGACGCATGAGATAGTCGTACATGGGCACCAGCTCTTCGTGAGATTTGCCTTCCCCGAGCTGAAGCATGCTCTCGACGTGCTTGTAAAAAAGCGGTTTGTAGGATCGATTGACGCGATTGAGTGGAAGATCGCCTGCCTGAGCTTCTGCCTTTCCGGCAAGATACCCTTCCATGATCACTGCGCGATCCTTGCCGAATATGATCGTTTCGACGAAGTGTGGCGGATCGGGATCGGAAGCGAGGCGACGGTATTCCTCGGCATACGCGTCGAGAGCGTAAAACGGGCGGTAAACCATCCTCACGTGCGAAGGCGCCGGTATGACTCGCATCTCCAGCGCGACGAGGAGACCGAGCGTTCCATGGCTCCACGGCAGGGCCCGAAAGAGGTCCGAGTGCTCGTTGTCGGCGGTGGCGCGCACCAGGTCTCCGTTTGCTGTCACGATCTCGTAAGCGGTCACCGTATCGTGCACCAACCCACACACGTGCGAGTGGGTCGTCATGCCGAGAGCCATCACGAGCCCGCCTAGCGTCGCGTCCTTCATTTCGATCGTCGCCTCGAGCTGCAAGCCCATCTGGTCGAGGTGCTGCGCCACGTCTCCGACTGTCGCAAACGGCTCGACTCGAATCACGCCTCGCGCCGCATCGACTTCGATGATGGCGGTGAGATCGCTCATACGGACGGTCTGCGAGCGGGATTTGTCGGCCATCCTCGTGTTGAGGGATGCTGCCCCCTTTCGGTCCGTGCGAAGAGGTTTCTGCGCCCAGTCTTCGCCGCGCCGCCGAGCTTGCGCGTACCTTTTGACCTCCGCCCCCACTCGCCGTACGCGGGCATCGTGACCTTCGGGCCGAATGGGCTTCGCCGCCAGCCCTTTGATGTTCTGCCATCCGGTAGCGAGCGTGCTCAACGGCAAAGCCAAGCCGATGATCATCAACTCGCGATGCGCGTCAGCCCAGCGCTTCGCTGCGGCAATGCTCCGCGTCCAAAGCATTGGCCGCATATACAGGAAAACGCACCCTCCAGTCGACTCGAACGGGGTGCTTGAAACGATGTGGCTCCGTGGGCTACCTGTTCCCGGTCGTGTCCTCCGCCCCGTCCACCACTGGCCCCAGTCCCTCCTTTGCCGGCGCGCTTTGCCCGCCTTGCGTCTGTACCAGGCGGCAACGATGAGTGAGCTGGAGCGCCCATCTGCCTGGGTGCAGCGCTTCGCACCGCGGGTCGTCGGTGGCGGCATCGTATTGGATCTGGCTTGCGGTCGTGGACGACATACCCGCTACTTGCTCAGGCTCGGATACCGGGTCGTGGCGGTCGACCGCGACGTGGCAGGCTTGCTCGATCTCCGCGGGCATCGTGACGTCGAAATCATCGACACAGACCTCGAAGGAGGGTGCTGGCCGTTTGGGGAGCGACGTTTCGATGGAATCATCGTGACCAATTACTTGCATCGCCCTCACCTGGCCGCGCTGCCGGAGTCTTTGGCGCCGAGCGGCGTGCTCATCTACGAGACCTTCGCAGTGGGCCACGAACGCCACGGCCGCCCGCAAAATCCAGACTTTCTTCTGATGCCGAACGAGCTGCTGGACGCATTCACGCCGAAGCTGACAATCGTCGCCTACGAGCACGGCTTCGAGGCCGAGCCCAAGCCCGCAGTTCGGCAACGCATTTGCGCGATCCGTCCATGAGACTCAAGATCGAATCTCGGCGATGGTGGCGCAGATCGAGATAGTCCAAGGCGACATCACCCGACAGTCGGTCGACGCCATCGTCAATGCAGCCAATCAGAAGCTTCTGGGCGGAGGTGGCGTGGACGGAGCCATCCACCGAGCGGCCGGACCTGATTTGTTGGAGGCCTGCCGGAAGATTCCCGAGGTTCGGCCGGGGGTGCGCTGCCCCACGGGAGAGGCCCGCATCACGCCCGGCTTTGGGTTGCCTGCGCGCCACGTGATTCATACCGTCGGACCCGTCTATGGCGGCCGGACGGCCGATGCCGCGCTTCTTCGCGCCGCGCACTTCGCTTCGCTCGGGCTCGCCGTCGAGCACGGCCTGCGGTCCATCGCATTTCCGGCGATCTCGTGTGGCGTGTACGGCTATCCGCTCGACCAAGCGGCTGCCATTTCCCTTGCGGTAGCCCGCCAGGGCGACTGGGCGCTCGACGAGATTCGGTTCGTGCTCTTTTCCGAAGAGGTATTCAACGCTTGGCAAAACGCCCTGGGCTGACGTCCTTCAGGGTGTGACCACGGGGCTCACCCGCAGCACTTGGCCGCTTCCGGAGTTGCCATCGGTCGTGATGTACAGAAGCCCATCCGGGCCCATACGGGGCGAACGCAACCGTCCGCGGCCCTCGACCCAGCGGCCTCGATCGACCGTCTTGCCTTCGTCGTCGATGAAATAGAGATGGAGATGCTGGGCCTTGAGCGTGGCCACCACCAGCGCGCCGTTCCAGTCGGCCCATCCCGTACCCGCCACGAATTCGGCGCCCGAGTACGCGAGCGTGGGCGAGCCGGTCGAGAAGATCGCCTCGACTGCATCGGGGTATTTCTCGGTGTCGGTCATGGGAACGGATTCGTTGTAGCCGGGCACCGGGTCCCATCCAAAGTTGCCCGAAACGAGCAGATTGAGCTCGTCGTCTACCGAGGGCCCATGCTCCGCAGAGATGCCCAGCTGATCCGAGTTGCGGAAAGCGATGCCCTGCACGTTACGGTGACCTTTGGAAAACCATCGGCGGCCCCCGGGATTTCCTGGCGCGGCGTTCCCATCTCGATCGATCCGAAGCACCTTGCCTCCGAGCGAGTCGTCGTCTTGTGGGTTGGTGCCAATCGCCGCGTCCCCCGTTCCCACCCACAGGTATCCATCGGGGCCAAACCGGGGACGGCATCCGCTGTGCCGTCCGGTGCTGTACGGCATGCCCGTGACGATGTCGGTCCGGTCTAGCTGCGTGCCGCCATCGGCGCTCAACGTGTAACGGACGACCCGAACGTCG
>JASFKY010000172.1:0-7589 GCA_050118395.1 Myxococcales bacterium
GCAATCATCGGGCTCCGAGCTGGCGTTCGGATCTCCGGTCACCGAGGTGCACAGAGCCTCCTCGACCGGCCTGCAGCGCGGGCTGTCTTCCGGCGCCCCGGTGCACACCGGTTTGTTCTGCTCGAAATAGCAAGCGGCATCGGTTTCGTCGGCCCCGAGGCCATCGAAATCGAAGCCCGCCATGCATTCGGATTGACCTTTGAGCTGGATGATTTCGAGCATGCGATCGGATTTGGCGCGGAGCGCAGCGTCCTCGGCAGTGAGCGGTTGGTTGTTCCGGCCAGCCGAAGCGAACGGCGTCCCGATGGGCAAAAACATCCGCCCGTCAGCCAGGTTCGAGTTGTGGGGAATGGTCAGGTAGTCACACCCCTCCACGTCGCCACATGTGGCTTCCAGGGAATCAAAGAGCTCCCATTCGCTTTCGGTGTCGAAAAGGGAGATCGGATGGGTGGGTCGGACGTCGCCCAGGAAAAAGACGTTCCGATGCATGCTGGAGCCACTGATCAGAGGGCTGTATTCATACGCGTGGAGCGTGGTGAAGTTGCAAGGGTCGTTTTGCGCCTCGGTGACTGCCTGGATGTTGGCCCAAATCGTGTCGGGGTCGGGCAGGCTCGAAAACAGGCTCTCGACGAGGTCGGCGTCGATGGGATTGTTTCCCTGGATGAACTGGGCGACCGAACCGCGGATCAACGTTCCGACCGGACCGCATGCCGGATCGGGCGTGGAGCCTTCGCACGCGGTGGAGAACGCACCCAGAAACTCGGCGTGCTCGGTCACAGCCGTGAAATCGAGCGAACGATCGAGCTCCAAAGTCCGGCAAGCGGTATCGGGATCGTCGCATACGAGGCTGGCCGGGTCACCCTTGGCAAAGCGATACGCTTCCTCGGGACCGTTGAGGGAGTTGAAGAAATACGCATCGAAGGAGATTCGCGTGTGAACGTGGAGATCGCCCCAAAGAAGACGAAGCCCTGGATCGAAATCGTCGCATTGCGGTTCGACACACTGCGTACCCGAGCAGGGCTGCTCTGTCGCATCCTGCGAGCACCCCACCCCCAGAACCAACAGCAACAAACCAAGTCGTTTCATCATCAAGTCGACCACACCCTTTGAAGACACCAAAACACCGCGGCCACACCGATACCATAAGCAGCAACGCGCTCGAAGCTTTCTCGCAACGCGTCCCTTCGGCCCCGAATCACGGGCTCGAAACGGCGAACGAGCCACCAGACGGTGCCCAATGCAAGCAGGAACACGAGCTGCCCTGCTTCGACCCCGAGGTTGAACAGGAACAACGTTCGACCGATGGCGTCCTCGGGCAGGCCGATGTCGCGTAGGACTCCGGCAAAGCCGAAGCCATGCAGCAATCCGAATGCGAAAGCCACGGCCCATGGGTAGCGCGCGGTCAGCGTCCGCTCCGGGCCTTCTCTGGTGAGCTCGACTGCTAGGAGCAGCACACTCAAGGCGATCGCGACCTCGACCGGCGTGCTCGGAAGCCGTACCAGACCGAGAACCGAACCGGCAAGCGTGAGGCTATGGGCCACGGTGAATGCGGTCACCGTCCAGGCCATGGTCGAGGCGATGACGCGCGGAGGCTCGTTTCGGTTCGCTCGCATCACCAGCAGCAACAGGGCCAACACGAAGAGCAAATGGTCGGGCCCCGACCAGATGTGCTCGACGCCCAAAACGAAGAATCCGTGCATCGCCTGTTGGGGCGCGCCTTTGCCAACCGAACGATTCGCGACCGTGAGGGTCGATGCATCGCGCGTCAACACCCCCGTCCAGGGGGCCTGCTCCCCGTTTTGGAGGTGAACGAAAAGCTCTCCGACTGCCGGATTGAGTCCATCGACCGCGATCTGGCCCGCACGTAAGTCGTTCGGGGTACAAGCGATGCGCCACGACTCGATGATTGCATTGGGGGTCTGGCGGCTGGTGCGATCTCCTATCCTTCGACAACGGTCGGGCAGCCGGACGCGCAGGCTAGAGGGACCGGATTCCACGCGCGGGATCTTGAGAAGCACTTCCATGGTGCCGTCGGCTCGCGCATCGAGTCGAAGCAAGGCCGCGCTCATCGAGTGCGCCCCGGCAATGGCAGGCAGGAACGATGCCCAGATCAATAGAGCCCCAAGAACCGTGTGCCGAAGTTTCACCGAACCGCTTGCCCTTCGGTGGCATATCGGGTCACGAGTCGATCGACCGCTTGCTCATTGCGTCGCTGACGTTCGGCGTAAATCCAGTCGGCTCGCACCCGCGCGCGTATCGCGTCCAGAGAAGAGGGCGTCCGCGCATGCCGTTCCGTGACCCGAGCTACGTGCAATCCGTAAGACGACTCGATGGGCCCCGACCATGAGCCCACGGGAAGCTCCATGAGCCGATCGGCAAAATGCTTTCCGAACGACCTCGCAATGGAGGCGGGCTTCTGATCGACGAAACGCTCGCCCCTCGGGAATGGGTCCCCCCGAACCGGTGTTTCGGGAGATTCGCGCAGCGCAGCCGCCGCCGCCTCGGCGTCTCGCGCTACATCTATGCCCCTCTTGCCGCGGCTGAAGAAACGATGCTCGAACGATAGACGAGCGGGCTCCGCGTACTGGTCGGCGTGCTCGGTAACCCAGGCTCGAAGGTCGGTCTCATCGGGCTCCGGAACGGGGGTAGTGTCCTCGACCAGAAAACGCATGCGTTGAACTAAGCGACGACGGACGACCGTATCGGTTCGGTCGAGCCCCAACTCCAAGGCCCGGCGGTACAGCGCCTCTTCTTCGAGCCATTGCCGGACGAGCCGATCGCGTTGCTCGGCGCTCGGCAGCGTCCCGGTCCGAGCCTGCCAATCACGGACCAATTGCTCGACGGGTGCATCCTTTTCGGTCAGCGGTCCAGGCCGGTGGTCTTTCATCATTGCGTACATCGCAAACACCGCCGACCCGAGAACGATGAAGTGCACGAGTGGCTCGCGTAACCAGCGCCGGCAGATTGGATTCGGCATTTACTCCTTCGGGGCCAGATAGTACGAAGCCCTTGCAATGTCGCAATCCAAACGTTCGAAGTGGGAGCCTCTGACCGCCTACGTGGCAGACATGTCGTACTTCAGCGGCAAGATGGAAGCCTACCTTCGCTACAAGGAGATTCCCTTCGAGCGAAGGGTCGTCGACATGAAGACGCTTCGGACCGAAGTCTTGCCCGCGACGGGGCTGATGAAGGTCCCCGTCATTCGGCTCGCCAACGGACAGTGGCTCAAGGACACCACGCCCATGATCGATTGGCTCGAGCACCAGTACCCAAAGCCACCGGTGATTCCCGAAGATCCAGTCCTGCGCTTCGTGTCGAAGCTCGTGGAGGACTATGCGGACGAGTGGTGCTGGCGTGCAGCCTTGTACTGGCGCTGGAAGCCCATCGAGTCGCGTCGGCTTCTCATGCGGCGTATCGGCCACGAGGTACTGGAAGACTTCCCTGCGCCCAAATGGCTCGCCGGCTGGTACTACGGGCGTCGCCAAATCGCGACTTACCTCGAAGGGGATGGCCTGAGCCCGGAAACCGAACCCCACATCAGACGGCACTATTTCGACCTGTTAGACAATATGCGGCTCTTGCTGGCCGATCAGCCCTATCTCTTGGGCAGTCACCCTACGCTCGTCGACATCGGCTTGTTTGGCCCGATGTTTCGCCATTACGCGCAGGACCCGACGCCCGGCCGCATCATGGAGGAGCGCGCACCGGAAGTATACGCATGGGTCGGACGGGTCTGGAACGCGCGCGCGCACCGAATGCCCCATGACATCGAGCTCGGTGATTTTTCACATCCAGGCTGGGCGTACTTTCTGAAGGAGATCGTTCAAGTCTACTGGCCATTTCTCGTGGCTAACGCGCGCGCCTGGGCGGCGGGCGAAAAGCGCTTGGACCACGAAGCTCACGGAGTGGTTTATCGGCGCCTCAAGGTCGTGCACTACCGCGTCTATTGCCTGGAGGTGCTCCAACACGAATACCGGGCCCTCGATGAAAACGCGCGCCGCGCCGTCGACCAGTTGCTGCTGCCCTACGGACAGCTCGAGCTGATCGATGGGCTCGAATCCGGGCTCGTGGAGGAACACCGGCTGCCGCTTCGCTCGCAACGAGCCCAGCCATCGGGCCTTCAGCGCTTGAAGCTCGCTCTTTGGGGCACGCCCTGGGACATGCCGATCCCACCGAAAAACCGGGGCGCATCGGACGATTCCCGGTCGTCTTGATCCAAATGCGTGCGCTCGCAGCCTGGCTCTGCTCGCAGAGCCGGCCTTCCGGTCTTCGCAATCAGCGCTTCCAAAACCTGCTGCGGAGCCTGTCGAGCCATCCGCCCCTGTCCTTGGCGATCTTCTTCTTGATCTGTCCGAGGGTCTTTGGAGACGTCTCGAGCGGCTCGAAGCTCGAGGCAAGCGCCATGATCGAATCTTGGAAGTCCCGGACGACCTCTCGAAGGCTGGGGTCGGCCTCGAGCAAGGCCTCCAGCTCCCTTTCGTCCTCGTCGGAGGCGGCGCCTGCCGCATGCAACGCGGCCAAAAGCTCGGCTCGCTCTCTGTGCTCGTTCATGGACGCATGCTCCGATGAATGATGGGAAGCATCGATCGAAGGGCGCGCATTCCCAAGAGAATTCGCGACTTCACCGTTCCCACGGGCAGATTGAGCGTCTCTGCGATATCCCCGTGCGACATTCCGAGAAAATAGGAAAGCTCCAGGACGGCCCGCTGCTCGTCGCTGAGCTGCTGGAAGGCCTCGCGAAGCGCGTGGTGCCACCGCGTGGATGAAACCAGGACGTCGGGCCGACCGCCTTCGGTTCCGAGCACGTGCCGCTCGCTGAGCTGAAGCTGCCGGTCGCCGTGACGCCGCGAGCGTGCCCGTAGCGCATCGAGAGCTCGGCTTCGCGACACGGTGACCACCCAGGCCATGACACTGCCCTTCGACGCGTCGTACTCGGGCGCCCTCCGCCAAAGCTCCACGAACACCTCTTGCAAAATCTCCTCCGCCTCGGCCCGGGAGCCCAACATCTTCGTGAGCAGTGCCAGGACGATACTTGCGAATTGCGCATAGAACGCGCTCAGAGCCGCGTCCGAATCACCGGCGGCCATCCTCGCGACGAGATCGGCCGGGTCGTTGGCCAGTGACTGTGCCATCAGCCTTCCGTATACACCCGACCGGCCTGAATCGTCGCCAGGCTACCCACTTCGAAGTTTCGGCTGCGCCCCGCGAGGATGGCTTGACCGACGGTTTCCCACCAACGAGCCGCGGCTCGTTGGCTCCAGCGCTCGACGGGTAACGCTGCGAGCCGCTCCGCCAACTCTGCGCCGGATGCTGGGCGATCCTCCCTCTTTTTTTCGAGACATTGCATGATGATCTGCTCGAGCTCGGGATGTATGGAATGGCGGGCAACGGTCGAAGGCGGCTCCGGCGCCGCGCTCAGGTGCTGCGCACAAATCTCGATGGCGCTCGTACCCTCGAATACGAAGCGGCCGGCAAGCAAGTAGTAACCCACGGCCCCGAGTGCGTAGAGGTCGGACCGGGCATCGACGGATGGCGGGTCCAAGATCTGCTCGGGGCTCATGAAACGAGGCGTGCCGATGATGGCCTCCGTCCACGTCTTGGTCGTATCGGTTTGGGGGCCCACGCTCTTGACCAGCCCGAAGTCGAGCACCTTGGTGACATCGTGAACGCCACCTTGCTGCGTCATCATGATGTTGTTGGGCTTGATGTCTCGGTGCACCAGCCCCAGTTGATGCGCCTCGTGCAGCGCCATCGCGCACTGCCGGAGGATATGTATGACGCGAGACTCGGTCAGGTGTCTTTCCGCCTCGACGATTTCGAGCAGTGTCACCCCGTCGAGCAGCTCCATCGCATAGTAGAAGGTCCCATCCTCGGTGCGTCCGTAGTCGAAAATCGTGACCGTGTTGGGATGCTTGAGCTTGGCGGTCATCTGCACCTCACGGCGAAACCGATCCATGTCTTCGGGAGCATTGCGGTCGGGGCTCAAGAGCTTGATCGCCGTGGGACGCTTGAGCATACCGTGCTGCGCTCGGAATACCGTACCCATGCCTCCTTCCCCCAATTTTTCCTCGAGCAGGTATTGGCCGAGCTTTCGTGCGTCACGAACGTCTTTGCGAAGGCCGTAGATCACTCGCGTCGCCCATGCTGCCAGCAACGTGGTGAGGGCCCAGGCGAATCCGATCTGAATCGACTGGCTCCGCGCGAGCACGCTTTTGTTTTGGATCTTTCGAAAGAAGCCGTGGCTGTTCCATACGTCGAGATCAACCGTCAGGAAGTTGAGATAAACAGCCACTACCAAGGGGATTCCAATGGCCAAACCAAGCCATGCCGTGTGCTTTGCAGTGCTTGGAACGAAGATGGCCCGTGCGATCAGCCCAAACGACAACGAGTACGCGGTCGTCGTGGCAGCGCCGGCCGCGGCGGGAAGATAGGCGCCCATGATGACCAGACAAATGCTGGTCAGCACCAAACCAATGCCTTCGACCGTTTGAATGGCGCGGGTCGGGAGAGGGCGCGAACGGCAGATCAGCCACACGCCCAAGACCGGAACCCAACTCACCGCGTGAGCCCAAAACGAGGGATGCGCCACCTCGGCTTTGAAGTACCCGAACATGATACCCAAGAGCAGCCTGCCGATGAGGGAGAGCAGCAAAATGACTGCGACGGCCAAGCCGAAGGCCGCCACGCGCTCCTGCAAAAACGCGCGGCTGTCTGTGGTTTGGCCTATTTCCGTCTGCACGGATCCTCGCTTCCAGTTTTTTCGTCGGGTATGGTTTCGCCAAGCAAGCTCTCAGGGTTCGCGATGAGGTGCGCTCAGATTCGTGTCGGTCACGGGCCGCACGAAATCCCGATATGGCTCGTCGTTCACGGTGACGAGCCCGAAATTGTTGTTTTCGCCGTCGAAACGCCCTCCCACTGGTTGATCGACGTACTCGAACCAATGCTGTCCCACGATGTAGGGAGCATCGAAGCAACTGCGGACGTACTCGTCGTATGCCGCAGCGCGCTCTACTTGCGTGTCGAACGTCAGATAAATGGGGGGATACGTGTTCGGCGGCTCGCTCTCACGGCTGCGAAACGAAAACTCGGTGGCCATCAACGGAAGGCCCGAAAGCTCATGATGTGCCCGTAGCCAGTCATCGATTGGAACCAGGGGACCCCAGCTTTGGTCGAGCGCCTCGAAAAGCCCCTCGGTCGCGGGGTAGAAGTTGACGCTGAGCACGTCCAGATAGGGACCGGCCGCCTGCGGCACCTGCGGCGGAAGGCTCATGCTCGAATCGCGAGAGCCCAAGATCAAGTGATTGGGATCGACGGAGCGGATGACCTCCGTGGAGACGCGGAAGTACTGCGTAGCAAGCGCGGTGAGAAAGCCCTCGGGATCGCCCTCGTACTGCGCGGCCATCTCTCGGCCCGGGGACCCTTCGTCGAGACGCATGTATTGGTCGAGCATCGTGTCCGGGCCACGCCAGTCCGGGCCCCATTTGAGCTCGTTGTCGAGAAACCAGCCGAGCAGATTGGGGTCGTCCTTGAAGGGCGCGACTTTGTCCTCGGCGATTTGCTCGCACTTGCGCACGAACTCGGGAGCCCAA
>JASFKY010000173.1:0-7580 GCA_050118395.1 Myxococcales bacterium
CTGAGAGAACACCGCGGTGGGAATTCCTCCGTAGTCGATCCGGTGCTTTCGTTCACCATAGAAGTGGTGTGCGAAATGCATGCCCTCCGCAATCGCAACGGGCGTGAGCTGGAGGGGGTTGGTCACGTCACCCACGGCATGAATCGACGGCACGGAGCTCGTGAAGTCGTCATCGACCACGACCTCTCCGGATCGACCGAGATCGACACCGAGCCCTCGGAGCCCGAGGCCCTCCGTATTGGGTTTCCGTCCGATCGCGAACAGGGGAAAATCCGTAGGCAGGAGTCGCCCGTCGTGGAGCTCGGCCTCGAAACCGGTCCGAGCCTTTCGCAGGGCGGTCACTCGTGTTCGAAGCAAGATGCGCATGCCCTTGGCCTCAAGCTCGCCGTGGAGATGGCATCGAAGCTCGTCGTCGAAGCCTTTCAAGATTTCCGCGCCGCGGTGAATCAAGGTGACGTCGACGCCAAGCGCCAGGAAGATCGAGCCGAGCTCGAGTGCGACGTAGCCTGCGCCCACGATCATCACGCGTCTGGGCAACTCCTCTAGCAAGAAGGCGGCGTCGGAGGTTCGCGCGTGCTCTGCTCCTGGAATCTGCGGCAACATTGGCCTTGCGCCCGTTGCGATCAAGACGCGCTCCGAGCGGTACCGGCGGCCTCCCACCTCGACAGTGTGCGAATCGAGAAGTCGGCCTCGGCCAGTGTGCAGCCTAACTCCCGCAGCCTCCAGAAGCTCTCCGTAGATCCGACTGAGTCGGCGAATTTCGCACTGCACGTTGTCCCTGAGCATCGTCCAGTCGAACGAGCTTTGGGTCAGCCAGCCGTAGCCACCTGCATCGCGCAGGTCGTACGCAAAATGGGATCCATAAAGAAGCAGCTTCTTGGGGACGCAGCCCGCGTTGACGCAAGTCCCGCCGAGCTCGGCCATCTCGACGATCCCGACGCGCGCTCCCAGCTCGCTCGCAACACGCGCGGCCCGAACCCCGCCGGACCCACCACCCACCACGAACAGGTCGTAGTCGTATTCAGCCATTGCCAGCTGCTCCAGGCCACATCGAATGGTGTCCGGTCAACGATACGGTCGTCACCAGCTCGCAAATTCGCGCAGCGCGGCCACTGCCGAAAGCTCGGTGCATCCGCCTTGAAGGAGAGTCATGGCGCCCTCTTCGGTCACGCCCACATAAAGCTCGCGCGCTTCGTCCGGCGTCAGCGGAACGAGGCGCTCCGTCACACCGGCTTTGGCCAACAGACCATTGAGAGCGCGAACCAGAGCCCTCACCGCCACCGTGCCCGTTTCCGCATGTTCGTCGTCCTCGTCGGTGACGGCACTGAAATGCTCGCCTGCGCGCAGCACGAGCAACTCATCGTCTGCACCGATCTGTTGGAGCTCGATCGGGGCGATCTCCGGGTTGAGATCCGCAAGAATGGAAACCAGCTGATGCGCCGTCACGGAAAAGTAATCGTTGTGCATGAAGAACCGGTCGCTTTTGCGACGTCGGATCGCGACTGATGCATCGCCGTTGCCGCGATAGTAGAGCTCCATGATGTCCATCCGCCGCGACTGGATACGTGTCTCCTCGAGGCTCGAGGTGTAATTCGCAAGTTGACGAGGATCGAGCTCGCAGGCCAAACCGGCGGCGTTGAGGAGTCGAACGAACTCCTCGTCGCGCTTCGCACGGCCGAGATTCTCGTCTCTCGTATAGGCCTCCTCGGTCGGCGGTGCGACCGATTCTTTCAGCGACGCTGTCATGACCCCCTGCCACTCAGTGTTCAACAAACGGCAAAAAAGGTCCAGTCATCCCCAACCGCACGATTGTTCACCGGTTTGACTCACGATTCGTCCTTTCGGCAAAGGACGAACCAAGCCGACATCGGCTTTCCAGCCTTGGTGGCGCGGCCGATCGTCACGTGTCTGGAGACCCCGCGTAGGATGTCTTGGGTTCCGCCATAGACGAATCTCGATAGGCGTGCAGAGTTGGATCGTATTTCGGGCCAGTGCGCCGGCCGCTCCGGCGGGAGCCGTAGATAGTCCACTAGCACCTCGCCCTGAACTTCGTGCGGGTAGGCGACGAAGTAACCGGGCCCCACCACCGTTTCGATGAAGCCGCCCGTGCGATTGTAACCCCACAGCTCCGGTTGCGGTGCCGACTCGGGGCGGACGAAAACCTTGGCGAAGTGGTTGAAGAGGGGCAGAGAATTTTTCCCCAGGTGAATCACTTCGCTCATCGGACCGCGATCGTGCGGAACGATGTCATCAAGAGAGATCGGCTTGTGACCTTGCGCGGACGCAAACAACCGAGCTTGATGGGAGCGTCCGAGCGCTCGAACCTCCTCTACGCGTCGACCCCAATCGAGGCCATCCAGGTGGGATTCGATGACCTTCATGTCCGGTTGACCGGAAAGCATGTCGCGAAGGGACTCCATTCAAAATTCTATGTCTGAACCGATGAGGCTCGGCAACTACCGAATCGGACGATGCCCGTGAACGCCCGTGAGCCGAGTCGTGTCGACCCGCAGTGACAACAACAGCGTGAAAAGCCGGCGAGCAACCTCCAGGTCGAGCCCGAGCTGGCGGAGCTCGCGCTTGAGGAGCCGGCCTGCACGGTCGTGGGTGACCTTCTTCGCCATGTCGAGCGCCTCCATCTGGTTCAGGCCGTCCGCTCGGTCGATTTGGCGAACGATGTCCACGTACTCGGTGATGTGCTCCGACAGGAGCTCGTGGGGTATCACGACCCTTGCGAGCGATGCGCCATCTGGAGTTTGAAAATCCAGCGTGAATCCCTGCTCGGTAACTCCGATGTGAAGGGTTGCATCAGGCTCGAAGCTCGTCTTCGCTTTGGTCAAGAGCTCTTGGACGTTGGCTTGCCACTCGACACGCTGGGCCTCCGAGCCACGCTGCAAGGTGCGTTCATCGATGGCGACGGCCGTCAGAGGCATGCGCCGACATATATCAGAGTGGGATGAGTCTGCATCTTGGTCGCATTCACTGCTATGGTCCGGTGGTGGCATTCGATTTGAGCCAGCGCAGAGACCACATCGTATACCGATGGGATCTGGACAAGACCTACCTGCGCACCGAGTTCGACACGCTGCGCGATCTCGTCCGTACCGCGTTCGAGCCAGCTTCGCGCAAGCGTTCATTTCCAGGAGCCAGCACGTTGCTCCGGGAGATTCGAGCAACGGAACCCGCCGCCATCTTCATCCTGTCGGGAAGCCCCGAGCAGATGCGAAGCGTGCTCGAAGCAAAGCTTCGCCTGGATGGCATCCGTTGGGATGGGTTCACTTTGAAGCCCAGCTTGCGTAATTTGGTCCGGGGCAAGTTTCGATTCTTGCGAGACCAACTGAGCTACAAGCTCACTGCGTTGCTCCGCTCGCGGACCAACGTTTCGCCGGACACGGACGAGATTCTGTTTGGAGACGACGCCGAAGGCGATGCCTTCATCTACTCGCTTTACGCGGACATCGGGGCCGGACGTGTGAGCCAAGAGTTGCTCATGAAGGTTGCGGAGGCGGCACAAGTCTATCCCGAGGACATTCCGCAAATCGTGCGAATCGCCGCCCGGGTGCCTCGGGGCGACACCGTGCGGCGAATCTTCATCCATCTCGAGCGCGTTTCATCCACGGGGGGCTTCAATGACTTCGGCCGCCGGGTGTGCCCGTTTTACAACTACTTCCAGCCTGCGCTGGTGTTGCTCGAAGATGGCGCGCTAGACGCCCAAGCGGTCCTGCGCGTCGGCGCCGACTTGGTCGTCGCTCACACGTTCAATCCAGAAGTGCTGGTTGCCAGCTTCGATGATCTGAAGAGACGGGGCTATTTGAGCAGACGGGCAGTCGAGCGTATTTCCGAGGTCGCCGAGGGCATCGAGCCGTCCAGCTTTGGCCAAGCTTCTGCCCCTCTGCATGCACTGGTCCGCGCCATGGAGCAGGCATCCGGAGAGCTTCCGGCAGAGGTCGAGGTCGACGCGGTCAAGGAAGACTATCTCACCCTCTTCGAAAAAGACCGAGCGCGAGCCAAGGCTGCCAAGAGGCGGGTCCTCTGGACCCGGGAGACTCCTTAGGCGTCGCCGTCGCTTCGATACCCGAGCATCTGCAACGCTTCTTCCGCAAGCTCTCCGAGCGTCGTCTTGGTCTCGTGCTCGAAGTCTTCGATGATGACCTGCCTCTGGTCGCCGAGGAAGCCTTCGAGGTCGGCGATGGCAGCGGGTTCTTGAAGTTGAGCGAGTGCCTCGATGGTTGCCGCGATGACGTCGGGATCGTCGTGGCCCAGAAAACGACGAAGCAAGGGCAGGGCGCTGGGCTCTGCGATTTCGGCTAGGATCCAAGGAAGCTCGGACATGGCCAGGCCATCGGCCTTTCGATCCAGCGCTCGTTCGATTCCCCGCGCGACTTCCGCGTAGCGCTCATATCCGACGTCTCGCAGGGCCTCCCCGGCAGCCACGCGTGCCCGGGGGTCTGGGTCACCGAGAATTGCGATCAAGGCGTCGGTCATTCGAGGACCCGGAACCTGCGCGCACAAATCGGCGAGACGTTCGAGGCGCATCACTGCCTCGTTTCGGTTTTCCATGGAAAGCGCGCGTTGGGTTTCCGTCTCCAAAAGCGAGACGAGCTCGGGCGCCGACTTGTTGCGCAAGAGGATCGACTCGGCCTTTCGGATGGTGCGGTCCGCGTCGAACATTCGGTGGAGCTCGTCGGACAGTCCCATGCTGTTTCCTCTCGATTTCATTGCCCTTCGGCCTTCAGCGGCGCGAGCTCCCCAAGTAGATAGTGTACTCTATCGACCGCGTCACCTGGATCCTCTTCGTCGTAGCGACGGGTCAGCTTCATGTCCGGAGAAAGGCTCCACCGCCCCCCAGGCATGGCGACCAAGGGCATCAGCTTGGCGGGCTCGAGCGGTGTGTCCTCGCGCAGGTGAAGGGTCACTCGCTTGCGGTCCGCCTCGCAACCCAGTGCGCAAAGCGCCCGCAGGGCCGGTTTGAGAGACATGACGCGAATGAAGTCACGGGCCGGACGTGGCGGCGGCCCGAACCGCTGCTCCATTTCGTCAGCGAGCTCGTCGATTGCGTGCTCGTCGGAGGCGGTGGCAAAGCGTCGGTAGAGCGAAAGGCGAAGCCCGATGTCTTCGACGTAGTCTTCGGGAAGAAAGTGCTCGAGCTCGATCGAAAGCTCGGGATCGACTTCGTGCTGGACCTGCTCTCCCTTCAGCTCGGAGACCGCTTCGTTCAGCATCTGTACGAACATGTCGAATCCAACCAAGGAGGCGTTTCCACTCTGCTCGGAGCCTAAAAGATTTCCGGCCCCTCGGAGCTCCATGTCCAAGGTGGCGACTCGGAACCCGGCTCCGAGGCCCGAAAAGCGCTCCAATGCTTCCATGCGAGCTCGCGATTCCTCGGACATTTGGTTGGGTGGTGGCGTGATGAGATAGCAGTATGCGCGCTGGTCCGATCGACCTACGCGTCCGCGGAGCTGGTAGAGTTGCGCCAAGCCCAGCGAGTCGGCGCGGTCGATGAGAATCGTGTTGGCCCGTGGAATGTCCAGGCCGCTTTCTACGATCGCCGTGGAGCACAGTACGTCGTAGCTGCCCTCGACGAAGTCCGTCATGGTTCTGTCCAAGATGGCGGCTTTCATTTGCCCATGCGCGACGGCAATCCGCGCTTGAGGCAGCAGCCCCTGCAGCCTTTGGGCTCGCTCGTATAGGCCCTCGACACGGTTGTAGATGAAGAAAACCTGCCCGCCGCGGCTGAGCTCGCGTTCGATGGACTCCTTGACCAGGTGGTCATCCCACCTGCAGACGAAGGTCCTCACTGCGCGCCGATCTTGAGGCGCCGTGGTGATCAGAGACAAGCTCCGCATGCCGCCGATGGCAAGCTGAAGAGTACGCGGAATGGGCGTCGCGCTCAGCGTGAGCACATCTACGTTCGTCCGCAGCTTTTTGATGCGTTCTTTGTGGGTCACTCCGAATCGCTGTTCTTCGTCGACCACCAATAGCCCCAGGTTTGCAAAATGCACGTCTTTGGAAAGTAGACGATGGGTGCCGATCACGATGTCGAGCGTGCCGTCTTTCAACGCGCTCAGGACCTGCACTTGCTCGGTGCGCGGAACGAACCGCGACAGCACTCCCACACGCAACGGGTATCCCTCGAATCGCGCGCAAAACGTGCGGTAGTGCTGTTGAGCCAAGACCGTGGTGGGACACAAGATGGCGACCTGTCGTCCGGCCATCGCGACGCGAAACGCCGCTCGGAGCGCGACTTCGGTCTTTCCGAACCCCACGTCTCCACACACCAAGCGATCCATCGGTCGTGCCTCGTCGAGGTCATCCATGACGTCTTCGATCGCTCGTTGCTGGTCTCGTGTTTCCTCGAAAGGAAAGGTCGCTTCGAACTCCGAATACGCCGTCGACGGCATTTCGACCGGCTCTCGCTGTGATGCGCTGCGTTCTGCGTAGAGCTTCAAGAGCTCCTCGGCCATCTGCTGGACGGCTTTTTGAACCCGGCTCTTCTTGGTGGCGAAGGTCGTTCCGCCGAGTCGGTCCAGCTTGGGCCGGTGCCCCTCGGCGCCCTTGAACTTCTGGATGACTCCCAAGCGAGTGACTGGGACGAACAGCTTGTCGGCCCCCGCATACTCGACCACCATCACCTCGACCGACTGCGCGGTGCGTCCGTGAAGCCGGTCCAAGGCCGTGAGACTCAGGGCCTTGTGCTCGAGTCCCAGGTATTTTCCCACGCCATGATCGACGTGCACCACGAAGTCGCCGGCCGACAGCTCCCGCAAGTCTTCGAGAAACCGCTGTTGCTCTCGGCGGGTGGCGCGCCTGCTGCGTTGCTGTCGAACGCGAGTGCCGAAGATTTCCTCCTCGGTCACGTAGCTCAAGCCTTCGCTCCAAAGGACGAATCCATCACGTAGCTCGCCGAGAGTCACATCCTCGAGCGCCTGCTCCGGGACCTCGTAGCTGCGCAGTAGATCGATCAATCGATCCGCCTGATGACGGGTTCGCCCCACCAAAACGACGCGCAAGCCCTGCTCGACCCAGGTGCGAAGCTGGCTTGCCAGCGGCTCGAGGCCACGTTCGCCGTGCAACTTGCGGGCGCGAAGATCCGAAATTAGCGCGGCTTGGTCGGAAGCATCCACGCGAAGCACGGCCTGCGGCGGAGCGGCGAAAGCCGACATCACGGCGCCTTCGTCCTCGCCTACCGAACCGTGGACGGTCAACCGGTGGGCGACCAACACCGGATGCGCGCGCAACCGGCCCACGACCTCGTCATCGCTTGCGTAGTAGCGAGACAAGTCGAAGGTCGGCCGGTCGGCCCGCGCCGCATGCTCGTCGATCGCATGGCGCTGCTCCTGGTCCATGGATTCGCCGATCCCGATGGGGTCCGCCAGAATCAAA
Source organism: Myxococcales bacterium (assembly GCA_050118395.1). GTDB lineage: Bacteria > Myxococcota_A > Polyangia > Polyangiales > Houyiibacteriaceae > SG8-38. Next base: position 7,384 of record JASFKY010000173.1, read on the forward strand.
CGCGCATCGGCTGGCAAGTAATCGAGGATCGTATCGAGCCGCTCGAAGTACGCCGGCAACAACGCATTCGAAATCAGCGCACCGGACCCACGGTCCAGCTCGTCCACGAGCTCGCGAGCCTGAAGCGTCGGCATGTTCATATCGTCGCAAAGCTCGCGGACTTTCGTCTTCGCCAGAGCGATGGCTGCAGGTGTGTC
>JASFKY010000174.1:0-7532 GCA_050118395.1 Myxococcales bacterium
CGTAGTGCAAATCAAACGCAAGAAGATGAAGATGCGTGCCCGCACCGCGTCGCCCGAAGAGCGAGAGGCCTTGTGGCCCAAGCTCGTGGCCCACTATCCGGATTTCGCGAGCTACGACGCGTGGACAGACCGCGTCATTCCCGTGGTCATCCTCGAGCCGATCGCCACTTAGTCGTCGCAGACCCTGAGGGTCACTCGGTTGGCATCCAGACCCACGATCCGAACCTGGCAACTCAGACGAACTCTGTCGGGGCTGTCTCCGAAGATCTCCAACACCTCGAGCTCGTCCTCGTCCGGAGGCGAAAGGGCCTCTCCTCCCTCGAGAACTTCGACCCGGCAGGTTCCACATGTGGCGGAGCGGCACGAGTACGGGACCTCGGCTGCGGGGTTGGCGTCGGTGATGTCCATGATGGCTTCGCCGGCCTGGGCCTCCACTTCGAGCCCTGCAGGCTCGAATCGCACTCGAACCTTGCTCATGCCGTGACGTGAATCGGGATCTTCGTGAAACCCCGGGTAAATGCAGACTGCCGGCGCTCGGCATGGTCCCAGTCGATGTGGAGACGCTCACCGATGCGCGAGCCCATCTCCTCGAAGTAAACGCGAACCATCAAACGCGCAACGTGTGCCCCGATGCAAAAATGCGGACCTTGGGCGAACGATAGATGCCGGTCGACCTGGCGATGGATGTCGAGCTGGTCGGCGTCAGGCCCCCAATGGCGAGGATCTCGATTGCCCGAAGCGTAGAGATTGTGAACCTTGCTTCCCGCCGGAATGGTCGTCCCGGCAACCTCGACGTCTTGGGTCGTCGTACGCGACAAACCCTGGACCACCGAGTCGATGCGGAGCAGCTCCTCGATTGCATTGGGGATGACGGAGGGATCGCGGATCATCTTGCGCCGCTGGTCCGGATAGTCATCGAGCCATTTCATCGAATTGCCGATCAGGTTGGTCGTGGTGTCGTTTCCACCGGCAATCATGACGAAGCAGAAACCGAGGATGTCCCAATCACTCAATCGATCGCCGTCGATCTCGGCTTGGGTGAGCCTACTGATCATGTCGTCGGTGGGATGGACACGTCGCGCCCTGCACATGGTGCCGAAGTAGTCGACCAAGCCTTGCACCGCGCCGATCGCATTCTTCAAATCGAGATCGAAGTCGGCCGAGGCGGAGGTAATGGCGTCGGACCAAGGGTCGAATTGGTGCCTATCTTCAGGCGGCACTCCGAGCAGGTGGGCGACGACCATCGTCGGGAGTGGGGATGCAATCGATTCGATGAGGTCCACTGGCTCTGCGCCCGCGGCCTTTTGCTCGATGTCCTCGACGCGGCCCACGACGAACTCGCGAATCGTGGGCTCCAGTGCCTTGACCGTCTCGGGCGTGAACGCTTTGGTGATCAGCCGGCGCAATCGCGTGTGCGCCGGGGGATCCATCATGATGAACGTCGGTGGGATGCCGAGCTGGGCGATCTCGTCCTTGGCAGGCGTCAGCCCCTGGGCGGAAGAGAACAGCTTGGGTTTGCGAAGCACGTGGAAGATGTCGTCGTAACGCGACAGAGCGTAAAAGCCCATCCGTTCGTTGTAATAGACGGGGTGCTCGTCTCGCAGACGCTCATAAGCCGGATATGGATCGGCGATGACCGCGGGATCGAACGGATCGTAGACCGCATCATACACGCTCCGAGCGTTCACCGAGGCGCGCGTAGGGTCAAACCGAGAAGCGAGTACCGTCGCGCGGAACTTTAGTGCTGATGCGGCGAACGAGCTCCGGCCAATGCAGCGTGTCGAGAGCAAAGAAGGGTTTCCCGGAATTCATGAATGCAACGGACAGGTCCCGGGCTGGGTCGGCCCAAGCCAGGATGTTGCTCAGTCCAACGTGGCCGAAGGCTTTGCCGCACCACACCCCATACAAGCCGACCGGATCGGTTCCGAGCATGAACCCCATGGAATAGCTCATGGGCAACAAGATGATGCGATCGATCTGCCAGGATGTCTGCGGCTCGATCGCCCGCCGCACGGTCGACTCGGTGAAGATCCGCCGACCCTCGAAGACGCCCCCCGACACGAGGAGCTCGAAAAACCGACAGATGTCGTCGGGCGAGCCTATGAGATTTCCCGAAGGGATCACTGCCGTCCGAAAACGGGGATCATCGGAAAGCTCGATCACCTTTTCGACGGAAATGCCGAACGCTTTGTAGAAGATGTCCTTGAGCGGCCACGTCAACCTGGGGCCGGTATAGGCGTCGATGGCGACGTCGGCGAGCCTCTCCGGGGGCACCCCGTAGTTGAAGTGGTTCATACCGAGCGGCTCCGCGATCTCGCTCCTCAAGAGCTCTCGAATTCCAATCCCGGTGACGCGCTGAATCAGCTCTGCGAAGATGAAACCGCTGGTGACCGCGTGATACGCAGGCACGGTCCCGGGTTGATAGGCAGGCTCGAGATCGTAGATCATCTCCAGGATGCGCTCGGGTTGGCGCAGCAGATCGAGGTTGGCTATGCCCGGTGGAGCTGCGGGGATGCCCGCGCGATGGGTGAGCAGATCCCGAATCGTGATCCTGTCTTTGTGTTTGCGGCCGAACTCCGGGATGAATGTCGCCACCGGCTCGTCGACGTGCAGGAGCTGCCTCTGGGCCAACAAATGGACGAGCATTGCCGTCACTGCTTTCGAGCCCGAAAAAAAATTGAAGAGCGTCCTCGGCGTGGCGGGCACCAAGGGAGCACCTCGTGGGTCACTGGGAGAATTTCCTCGTGCATGCCCGATCGTGCGGTCGAGAATGACCTGGCCACGTCTGCGAATGCACAAGCCCAAGGCGGGGTGAAAGCCGGTACGATAGAAGCTCACCACCTCGTCCCAGATCTCCTCGACGTCGTCCCGGCGCAGGCCCACCGACTCGGGATGGACCTCGGGTGCGCCACGTGCCGTCACCTCTTCGGGATCGAAGACGCGGACTCTCTTCGCGGAAAGCCACGGGAGCTTTCGAATCTTCGAGCCGATTGTCGACCGGCTCATACCAAAGCGCACGAGCGGTATCGGACATCCGTCGGCATGCCGCGCCGGCCCGGATGCATGGAAAGCTCCGTCACGAAGTCTGGCTGAAAGCCCTCCGGAATGTTCGGTTCGACTCGCTGCAAGAGGGTGGCGAGGATCATCCGCATTTCCATCATCGCGAATTGTTTGCCAAGACAGACCCGCGGCCCCCCGGCAAAAGGTGTGTATGCGCCTTTGGGCAGGCTTCGTTCGAACTCACGTGTCCAGCGCTCCGGCCGAAACTCCTCGGGGTGATCGTAGTATTTGGAGTTTCGGCCCATGGCAATGTGGCTGATGGTGACCGTCTGTCCCTTTTTGATCTCGTAGCCCTCGATGACGAGATCCCGCTGCGCTTGGCGGGCATAGGCCCAAACTGAGGGAAGCAGCCGAAGCGACTCCTTCACCACCATTTCCAGATAGGGAAGGTTCGGCAGATCCTCTATCTCGGCCCGGCGGTCCCCAAGCACGCGGTCCAGCTCTTCATGCATCTTCGCCACCTTTTGCGGATGCGTGGCGAGCAAGTACCAGGTCCAAGTCAGAGCATGCGCGGTGGTCTCGTGTCCCGCGAAGATCAAGGTCATGGCCTCGTCGCGAAGCTGTTTGTCGGACATGCGGCCCTGCTCGTCTTCGGCGAAAACCATGTGGGAAAACAGGTCCCCTCGATCTTTTTGACTGGCGAGCCGTTCCTGATGCGCCCGCTCGATGATCCTTTCGATTCGCGAGATGGCGTCTTTCTTGCGACGATTTGCCGCTGATGGCCACCAGTTGGGCCGTGCGATCATCTTGTCGGCATCGGTCACCAGGATTTCACTAACCTCTCCGATGGCGTCGCGAATGGTCTTGGAGTCCTCTTTGCCGATGTCGATGTCGAAGAGGGTGCTGGCCACCACCTCGAGCGCAAGCGCGTTGAGCTCCACGCGCATGTCCCTCCGCTCCCCTTCTTTCCACCGGTCGATCATCCGCTCGGCGAATTGGACCATCGTCGGCGCATAGGCGTCGACACGCTTCTTGTGAAACCCCGGCATGATGAGCTTGTGCTGGCGCTTCCAAGACTCGCCGTCGTTGGGCACCAGGCCGTTTCCGAGAAACGGTTTCCACATCGCCTTGATGTAGTCGGGTTTGTAGAAGTCGGCCCAGTAGGTGACGTTGATGGCGTTGACCACCGCCGGATCGCGCACGCAAAGCAGGTCGCGAACGAGGGCCCTCGTGACGAAGACATCGCCATATTGCGCATGTCCTTCGATCAGGAAGCCCGAACGGTCCCTCGCCAAGTCGAACAGACAGCCCCAGAGCCAGTGGCCCTTCATCCGGGGGACGGGCCGGGCCGTGAGCGAGCCCCCACTCGTTTGCGCTGCGGCTTCCGCGGTCATGCGAACCAACCCCTCGAAGGCAGGGATCGCCTCCTTTTCCTAGTTATCTCCTTGTAAACTTGTTGATGGGGGCCGCGCAACCCGGCGCGGCGGGACCCGAGGCAACCCAGGGCGCCCGAAGGCCTCTTTACGCGCCTTCGAAGAGAAACTATACGGCATCCGATGATTCGATCTGCTTTTGGGTTGCCCTTGCTTATCAGCATGGGCGTGATGATGACCGGTTGTGGCGACAGCGGTGGCAGCGCATGCGACACAGGCCAGGTCGAATGCGACGGTGTCTGCATCCCCGCGATCGAGCCCACGCTCGACGGGATACGCGGCATTCAGGCGAGCGTGTTTGACGTCAGTTGCGCGACAAGCAATGCGTGTCACTCAGCTGGAGGCGGTCTGCAGTCGGGGCTCGTGCTGAGCTCGGCGAGTGTCTCAGCAGATAACCTGATCGACGTCGAGTCCACCGAGGTCGACAAACTGCGAGTCGCCCCAGGCGATACAGGTGCGTCATACCTGGTCGACAAGCTGCTTGGCCAGAACCTGGCCCCGGGCACCGCGCAGATGCCCAACCTGGGGCAGCCTCTTTGCGACGCCAAGATCCAAGCCGTCGAGGACTGGATCGCGGCTGGCGCAAACTGATCGGGGTCGTTTCCTTGGAGATGGAGTACCGGCGACTGGGGGAGGCGGGCCTGAAGGTCAGCGTCTTGTCGTTTGGCTCCTGGGTCACCTTCCACAATCAGCTGGACGGCAACTCGGCTCTCCGATGCATGGAGGCGGCTTGGGATGCCGGCGTGAACTTCTTCGACAACGCGGAGGTGTATGCGGGCGGCGAATCGGAGAAGATCATGGGCCGCACCTTACGCGAGCTAGGCTGGCCGCGTGAGTCGTACGTGATTTCGACCAAGCTCTTTTGGGGCTTGCGTGAAGGCCCCAACACGAAGAACACGCTCAACCGGAAGTATCTCATGCAGGGCATCGAGGGCTCGCTTCAGCGCCTGGGCCTCGATCACGTGGATCTCTTGTTCTGCCATCGTGCCGATCCCGAAACGCCGGTGGAAGAAACCGTCTGGGCGATGAGCGACATCGTCGCGTCGGGCAAAGCGCTCTACTGGGGAACCTCCGAATGGCCCGCGGACGCGATCCAACAGGCCTACGAAATCGCCGAACGATACGGCCTCCGGAAGCCCATCGTGGAGCAGCCCCAGTACAATCTCTTGTGGCGTGACCGCGTGGAAAAGGAATATGCGCCTCTCTACGATCGATTCGGCTTGGGCACGACTGTCTGGAGCCCGCTCGCTTCGGGGGCGCTGACCGGCAAGTACCTGGACGGCATCCCGGAGGACAGTCGCGCCGCGCTCCCAGGCTACGAATGGCTTCGCGATCTGATCACTTCGCCGGATAATCACGCGCAGGTGAGGCGCGTGGTCCGCATCGCCGAAGAGCTCGATTGCACACCCGCCCAGTTGGCGATCGCGTGGTGCGCCAAGAATCCGCATGTCTCGACCGTCGTGACGGGCGCGAGCCACGTGGATCAGGTGCGTGAAAACATGGGCGCGCTCGAGGTGCTTCCGCGCCTGGACAGCGAGATCATGGCCCGCCTCGAGGGCCCGGCGTAACGGCCGTCAATCGGGCGACTGCAGGCGCAGGAGCGCATCACGCGCTGCCTGCACTTCGGCGTCGTACGGCTGACCCGCATCGAACGCCGCCACCGCGGCATCGAGCTGCTCCAACGCCGTGGCGGCCGCCGTGGCAACGTCGCCCAAGCGCGCATCGAGCGCCACGGTCTGCGTCGCGTCGAGCTGCACGATGGCTCGCCGGAGGTAGTCTCGATCTCCAATGGCGCTCGGCTCGGTCGACTGCGCTCGGTTCAGCAAATCGAGGCCTTGGTCGACGCCTGCCGAGGCCTGCGCCTCCGCGGAAAGCACTTCCACCGCCGAGGGAACGTAGCGGGTCATGCCGTTGAGGGTGCCCTGGTACACCATCCCGTCCGGTCCCACGGTCGTTGCCGCGTAAACCGAATTCTCGCACGAGTCCGGCACCTGCGCGAGGACCTCGGCCACGCCGGGAAGAAGGGCCACGATGTCCAAATAGGCCTGGGAGCACGTGCCCGGACCGGCTTCGACCCAGAGGCGCGACTCGCCGGTTTGGAAGTCGAGCCCTTCGAGCCCCCACTGCCCGTCGCGTTGACCGGCGCCGTACACCAGACCTGCAGTCTCGCTGATGGAAGGAATCCCGTTTGGAATGCTGATCTCGGCGTTGGCCCAAACCGTGGAACAGGTCTGGCTCTGCGGATCCCAGTCGATACGCTCCACACCGTAGGGTGCCTTGGCCGGAATTCCGCCCTCCAGCGCCGAGATGAGGTTCTGCGCCACCGCGCTCAGCTCGAGCATCGATGGTGGGTTGACGGTGGGATCGGCGAGCAGGTTGTTTACGACGACCGCAGAATAACCCCGAACCGCAACCGACTGCTCCGAGATGGCCTCGGTCGTACCGGTACCGAAATCGACCGGGATCTCGCAAGCGATCCGCGGGTCCTTGCCTGGTGCGATGGGCGCCCAGCCTTCCGGGATCTGGTCCCGCCAAAAGAGCACGAGGTTCATCAGCGCTTGACCGTCGGTGATGACGACGAATCGATCGTCGTCGGCGCGCGTGCCCATCAAGCTAGGGGTGGAGCCCGACCCCGATCCCAAGCGGATCGGGCTCGGGCTCTCGGACGCCGATTCGTATTCGGCTCTCCATGCCCGACTGAGCTTGCTGCCATCCCACTCGAATCGGTACATCGCCGCGCTGGTCAGAAGATAAATTCCTCCGCTCTCGTCCGCGGCGATGCTGTTGGAAACGACCTCGAGGTCGGCTGGATCGGCCGTATCGCAGTTGTCGTTGGCGGAGGCCACCGGGATGTCACCCAAAGAGGTGGGATCGGCATCTGGAGAAAGCACGAACAAGTTGCCGAGCTCGGTCGCAAACGCCAAGAAGCCATCGTAGGTCAGCGACATCCCGGCAATGACATCATCCTCGTTGCAGAACACCTCGTCGGGAATGAAGATGCGCTTCTCGAGCGCAATGGGTGACAGACGATCGCCATCGACTTCGTCGCCGAAGATCGACACGAAGCGGGTTCGGCCGACCACGAAACGGTTTTCGCGA
>JASFKY010000175.1:0-7476 GCA_050118395.1 Myxococcales bacterium
TCCGCCAGATCAGCCTCTTGAGCAAACGCATCGCCGATCTCAAAAAGCAGGATGAAAAGGTCGCGCCGCTGCCCAAGGGATTGGGGACGGAGCTGATCGAAGCCTTCGGGATTCCACCGTCGAAGCGTCTGGGCGATCTGATCAAGGAGCTCGCCGCCGCCGTAGAATCAGGCGAAATCGAAGCCCAGAAGCCGGCGCAATACTACATCGAGCACCTCGCGGCGCACCGTGAGAAGTACCGCCTCGATCCCTGAGCGCGGCCCACGGTCGCTAGGGCCTTGCCCGAAGCGTCGCCACTGGTCGACGATCCCGCCAGCTTTCGTGACCTACTTTTCGGTCATGGATCCATCGAGGCTCAAGGCTGGCGACGTCTACTGGTCCAGCTGCCCGGTGGTCAGTCGGCAAACCCGGATTCTCAGCATTACGACGACCTGCTGCCGCTCTATCTCGACAACCAGCCCATCGATCTGATCTTCGACATCAACGAGGCCGCGACGCAAGCACTGGACAAATTCGAATACTAGCCGGGCCGGCTCAAAACGAGCTCACCGTCAAACCCTGGGTGGTGGCGCAGTCTCCGGTCGTCCCGCAACTCGACGAGTCGTTGTTTCGGGTCACCGCGACCGCTACACCGGCGCTGACGCCCGCCGCGGCAATGACCCCGATCAGGACCCAGAAGCCGGGGCGCTTGACGAAGCGTTGCCGATCGTCTTTGGTCGACACCGGCACGGCAGGCTGAGCTGGTTCGACCTGCAGCGTCGTCGCGGCTGATGCACTGAGCCCCGGCGCTCGCGTGGGCTCTGCGCTCGAAGCCAATGACTGCAGCTCGATCGACAGGGATTGGTTGCTCCCGCGGTCCACTTGGATCTCTCGCCGGTACGATTGATAGCCCTCGTGTGTAACCCGTAGCGAATGCGCGCCCGGATCGAGCAACAGAGGTCGCTCCACGCCTAGAAGGACCCACGGTCGCCCGTCGACGAAAAGCATCGAGGCTTCGGGATGGACCTCGACGTGCAGGACGGCCACGGCGCTTTCGACGAGCTGGCGCAGGGTGTCCCCGCGACGACGAGCCTCCGGGTCCTGGCGCACCTCGGGCATGTCGTCGTACTGGTCGAGCTCCGACAGCGCCTGCACCGGTCGATCGAGCCGGTACAGAGCGTTGGCAATATTGTAGGAGGTGCTTGCTCGTGGAACGAGCTCAGCGGAACGGCGAAATGCGGTCAACGCCTCTGCCCACCGATCGACTTGCGCCAAGGCCAGACCCTCCTCGAAGAGCTGACGGGCCTCCGCACGTTGGGCCGGATCCTGCGCGCCCGCCTTTTGCGGTGCGATCGCAAGAGCCGATGCGACCGTCATCGACATCCACACGACGAAACCGAGGGACCTCACCATTCGGTCACCAGCTCGGGAGGTTTATCGTAAGTCGGACCGGATGGGGGGCTCTGGCGCCGACGCGCGGGGCGGGACGATGACGGCGTGGAAGGCTTCGAGGTGGAGTCCGCGGTCTCTTGAGGCCGCTTCCCGGCCTGTTCTGCGTTCGCCTCAACCGGCGTCCGCAGCTCCTCCGCCGGCTCGGGCTCGGGCTCGCTTCCAGCCACGGGCTCGAGGCCCTCGGCCTGCTTGGATTCGAGCTCTTCGGCGACCGGCGCCTCGAGATCGATGGGTTCCCTCGGCCCCACGTCGATCGCCGGCAACTCGGGTTGGTCGGAGACAGACGTCGCCGCATGAGGAACGTCCTCGGGGGGAAGCGAGGGGTTTCGACCGATTCGGCCGCCGATGGTCCACCACGCGGCGAAGCCGACCGCAAGGGCGAGCGCTACGCCGCCAATCATCGCTTTTCGGTGCGATGTTAACGGAAGGCTCAGCAGCTCCGAGTCGAGCTGCACGGGCCGAGGTCCGCTAAGCACCCGTTCCGTCGGCCCTACGCCGTGCAGCGTATGACGAACGTAGCTCGGCCTCGTCTCCGACGAAGGCCAGGAAGAAACTTTGGCACGCGTGCCGGTCGAGGGCGGGATCAAGCCACCAGCCTCGATCCGATCCTTCAATGCATCGAGGCTTTCGATTCGCTTCCGAGGAGAGCGTTCCAAGGCGTCCCGCAGAATCGGAACGTGGGACTCGGGCACCTCGGAAAAATCAATGGGCGCTTCGCACACGGCGGTGAGTACCTCGATCGCGCTCTCGCCGTCGAATGGCGGATGTCCAGTCAAGCACTCGTACCACACGACGCCGACTCCCCACACGTCGGTGTGTGGTCCAATCATTCCACGCTGGTCACGAGCTTGCTCTGGAGACATGTACTGCGGCGTGCCCACGATGACGTCATCGGGAGCACCCAAAACGCGCGCCCTGGTCTCGCGCATGACTTGAGCGACCCCGAAGTCCAGCAGCTTCGGCGTAGTGGCTTCGAAGGCATCGACGCTCAGGATGATGTTTTCGGGTTTGAAGTCCCGGTGCACGATGCCGAGCTCATGGGCTTTGATGAGTGCATCGATCAGAGGCAGCAAAATCGCAAAGGTGTCATCTGGGCTCAGACGACCTTGCTCGAGCAACACGTCTCGAAGGGTGGGACCGTCGAGGAGCTCCATGACGAGGTAGGTGTTGTGCGCATCGTCCTCACCCATGTCCAGGACATCGACGACGTTTGGATGATCGAGTTGCACGCTCGCTCGTGCTTCCCGCAGGAAGGCATCCCGCAACTGGGCGAAATGCGGCAACCCCGGATCGAGCACTTTGATGGCCACCTGCCGCTCGGTCCAAAGATGCGTCGCGCGGTAGACGGTGCCTACCCCGCCCGAGCCGATGACCGGGCCGAGGCGGTACTTGCCTCCAACCAAGGCGTCCTGAAATAAGCGCTGCAAAGGCATGAACGAGAGATGAGAGCGCCGCCCTTGGGCAAGCGAGGGGAATGACCAAGAGTGAGGGATTTCGACCCCACCGACAAGGGCCGGCCTCGACGCTTGCGGCTTGCCCCCAACACCAGGAACGTTAATCTACTCAGTCTTGTCCTGCTCGTCCGCCACTGCGGAGGCTCTGCCGCAAGCCTATCGTCCCCCCTCGAGGAGGGGGCTTTCGATCGTCCTGTCCTTGGCCTGGTCGATTGTCGGGCTGAGCTGCTCCGACGCCAACTCGACCCAGCTCGTGGTCCTGATGGATACGGACTATTCCGCGCCCGGCGAAGTGGATCGAATTCGAGCCCACGTGGCCAAACGAGTCGAAACGGACGGCGGAACCGAGGAGGTCGAGACGTGGATGCGCACGTTTTCGGTGTCCAAACAGGCCCAAACGCCTGCCGATCGCTATCCGCTTCCCGCCACCTTCGCCATCCTACCCGCAGACGCCGACCTGGACCGCGAAATCGTGATCGAGCTCGAGGCGCTTCCCGTCGACAGCGAGGAGCCGCTCGTCACCCGGCGAGTGAGAACGGGATTCGTGCGTGGAGAGGCGCGTTTGGTCCGAATCCTGATCCACCGCGCGTGTGAAGAAGTTTCATGCGGTCCCGAACAAAACTGCGGCTGTCCCGATGGGACCTCGTGCCCGACTCCCTCGTGTGTGGACGAATGGGTGCCCCCACAGATGCTCGAATCGATCGACGACCCGGGGCTGCTTCCTCCGAACTCCGAGTTTCCTACCACGGAACCAACGGTTGGCGGCGTCCCGGATGGCGGCACCGATCCCGATGCTGCCATCGACATGGACGCGAGCGTGGAGTGTGACCCGCCGTTGATCGGGTGTGATGCGGAGTGCGTGAACACGGACTCCGATCCCCGTTACTGCGGAGACTGCTCTACGGTGTGTCCCGGCGGATACGTGTGCGAAGCAGGCGCGTGCTCCGATCCTGGCGATTGCCGCATCAATGACATCGGGTGCACGGGTTTCACGTATTGTGACGAAGCCACGGGCAATTGTCTGCGTGGATGCATAAGCGACGAACAATGCATCAAGGACCACGAACTTTGCGACGTCGATGCACACGAGTGCGTTTGCGCTTCGGGGTTCGACCGATGTGCATTCGATTGCGTCGACACCCAAAGCGATCCTCGTTTCTGTGGCGATTGCCTCACGTCGTGCCCGATAGGGGACGTATGTGAGGTCGGGCGCTGCTTGGACCCGGGGGATTGTCGCACCAACGGCGTGGGATGCAGCGGTTTCACGTACTGTGACGAAGTCACAGGCGATTGCTTGCGAGGCTGCGACGCCGATGCCCAATGCACGGGTGACAATCAGATTTGCAACGTCACTTTGCATGAATGTGTATGCTCCTCGGGATTTCACTCGTGCTCTGGGACGTGCGTGTCCGATTTCGACGTCGACACGTGTGGAAGCTCGTGCACCCCATGCCCTGCCCCACCAAGCTCCACCCCGACGTGTGACACCGGTATGTGCGGCTTCGCTTGTGACGACACCTTCGAGCCGTGTGGCAACGCTTGCTGCCCGATCGCATGCCCAGCTGGACAGGTGCGCTTTGCCGGAGTGTGCGCGTCGGTCCACGTCCAGACGGCCGACGATCAAGGCAACGTGGGAGAGTACGCCTCGATTGGGCTCGATCCGCAGGGCGCCCCCCGGATCGCTTACTACGCCAGCAGCGGGAAGAATCTGTCATATGCCATTCGACAGGCCGTCGTGCCGTGGCCCCGGGAAACCGTGGATAGCCCAGGCGATTCCGGTCAGTACGCGTCCTTGGCATTCGACTTTCAAGGGAACCCGGCCGTCGCGTACTACGAGTCCGGCGACAAAGACCTCAAGATGGCGACGAGGCAAGGAGTCGCGAGCTGGACCGAACAAGTGGTCGATGGCGCGGGAAACGTGGGCAAGCATGCGTCGCTCGCCTTTGGTCCGACTGGGCTCGCGCATGTCAGTTACTACGATGAAAGCAACAGGGATCTGATGCTCGCCATGCAGCAGAGTGACGGTGGTTGGACCGTTCAAACGGTGGATGGCGAGGGAGACGTCGGACAATACACCTCACTTGCCTTCGACCCTGCAGGCCTCGTTCACGTCAGTTACTACGACCAATCCAACGAGGATCTCTTACTGGCGACCAGGCAGGGCAATGGGACTTGGGCGCTCGAGACGGTCGATAGCCAAGGCAACGTCGGAAAGTACAACTCGATCGCTTTCGACCTCGGCGGTCTGGCACGCATTGCTTACTATGACGAGACCAACAAGGACTTGGCGCTAGCCAGCGAGCAGAGCGATGGCGCCTGGTCAGTACAAACTGTCGATGGACAGAATGATGTCGGCACCTACTGCTCACTTGCAATCGACTCCGCGGGGATCGCGCACATCAGCTATTTCGACCAGACGAACAACGCGCTCAAGCACGCAGTCCAAAAGCCGGGGCAATCCTGGGTGGTCCGCACGATCGATGACCAGGGAGACGTCGGACGATTTTCATCGATTGTTCTCGACACCGAGGGCAACGCACACATCGGCTACTACGACGCGACCAACACCAACCTCAAGTACGCTCTGGTCGCCGCACCCGAGTAGCGGCGCCGACCTCGCCCGCCGCGATGCGTGCGCCCTCAGGCTCCGCCGAGCTGAAACTCTGCAATGGCGTCCATGGCCTCGTCGAAGTCCTGCTCGCGAAAGCCGGCGCCGCTCACCAGCCAGTCGGTGTGGGACGAGTCTCGCTCCCCCTGGAAGTGACCGAGGATGTCCAGATGGTCGGCAGTGCCCGCCCATAGGACCTGCCCCCAAATCATGCTGGCCGTGGGCACGAGCCCATCATTGAGCGATATTTCAAATGGATGGTGCAGCGCCGTCTCCAGGACCTCGAGAGCCTCCGGCACGGGCATCGGCGGCGGATATACTTTCGAAATTCGGCCGGCGCCCACCCAGAGCGTCGAAAAGAATGCAGCGGAAAGTGCCTGGATCGGCGTTCGAAGATTCCTGCCGACGCGTATGGGCCCGGGAGCGGGCGCGCGGGTGACCACACACCCGTAGCGTAGCTTTGGGTTGTCTTCCACGGCTACGTTGAAGACGTCCATCGACTCGGGCGTCAGCTGAATCACTCCGCCCTGATCGCGGCGAATCCCATCGAACCAATCCTGAATCTCCCGCTGGCCCTGCTTGCCGAGAAAGCTCATGAGGAGATCGGTGACGCGATCCAGTGCCTTGATATCCAAGCCGACGGCATCGTCGATGCGGGCCACAGATGCGATCAAGGGCGCTAGAGCCGCCAGCGACGGCCCTCCAAATCGAAGGGTGGCATAGGTGAGAAGTGAAAGGGCATAGAGCAGGCGAGTCCCGGAAAGCGTGGCGAAGAAGTAGGCGAGCGGAGTGCCGAAGTGAGGCGTGGAAATGCTCGTGACCGTTCGGACGCGCTCGAACCAGTCCGGCGGCGGGGATCCGCCCCTGAGCGATGCGAGCAAGCGGATGTCGAGCCCTCCCGTGGAATGGCCGACGAGATGGATCGAACCGCTATCCTTCGCGCCGCTTCGTTCGATCGCGTCGGTCAAGACCTGGGTTCGATGCACGATCGAGCCGGTCGGCGGCGACGAGACGAGGACGAACGCACATTCCGCGTTTCGTTCGAAGAAGCGGCTGGCCAGCGCGTCTTCGACGTGCATGAAGTAGTTGAAGCCGCCCAGACGGGCGAACCCGAACAGCCCTGGAACGAGCACGATGTGATGTAGGGGCGGCCGCGTCATGCGGCGCATCCTATCATGCCGAATTGAAGCTCGGCTGGCGCGAGGATCCTCAGCGCCGGTAACAGAGCTGCAAGACACCTCCGCCGTAGCGGCTTTGCACGCGCAAGTTCAGCTTCTCCACGTGCGGCAACTTTCTCTGATTGAGATCGACTCCAAAAGTCGCGAGCTTCTCCACGCGTCTGGCAAAATCCATCAAGTCTTGGGAGAAAGTGAAACCTCGAAGCTGCGGCGTGCCCGCGGCGGCTGCGATGAGATACGGATTGTTGAGGCCGAGTACCGCGGCCGGTGCCGCCAGGGGCGCCGACTGAATGGCTGCCGGCGGCGTGTCCGCGGATGCGGTCCGCGAAAACAGAGCGCTGATGAGGGCGCACAAAAAGCACAATACCCCTACACAGGGACATCGACGGGGCCCATCGGCTCCCCCCTTTATGCTCCTCAATCTCATCTCATACCCAACATGTCATGGTCGGCGAACTTAATCTAGATGGCTTAGGCCCGGGTGCGCCCATGCGCTCCGTCGCTCGGAACGTAACCGGTGCGAACTCAAATGCAAAGCATCCTGTGCGCTATTTTACGAAATGTTCACAGGGCCCGAGGCCCAGACCTTCCGCAGCCCATGAAGACAAAAGCCCGGACGCTGCCGGGCTTCAAGCTAAGTCCATGAAAGTGCGGTTGATTCACTCACCGCGTGGCCTGCCTCTTCGAAGGTAGGCCGGAATGTCTAGGACGGCCTCGTCGTGAAGCGCGCTCGCCCCAAAAGCACGCGTCCCTACCGTTTGCGTGACGGTCGCGGGCACGCCCTCCAGAGTCGAAGAGAGATCGT
>JASFKY010000176.1:0-7459 GCA_050118395.1 Myxococcales bacterium
AAAGCGTCCGTTTTGGCGGTTTGAGCGGGGACGAAATCAACGTCGGCACCACGGTTTCCGCTGAGCTCACGCTCCATCATCCCGGCCTGGATGCCCGGGAGCTCGACGTGGAAGCGGTCATCACGTTCGGAGGACGGCTCCAGGATCGTCCTTCGCGCATCGTAGTGCCCTTGGACTCGGAGGGCGCCTTGGATCGTAGCACCTGGCGCGGCGCTTTCACCGTGGGCGCCAGCGGCGGCCACGAGCTTCGATTTCGAGTACGCCCCAAAGACCGGTCGTCGCTGAGACCGGCGTCACTCGGATTGCACACTCAGAAATGGTTGTAGACGCTCGCGGCAGCGCCTAAAGCACTCGCGCAAAATCTAGGCCGCCCACGATTCCGATCATCCCGCGTTCGGTCTGGACGAGGATGCGTCGCACATTCATTCCTAACGCCTGCTCGGCAGCGCGTCCCAGGCTCATTCCACCGGGGAGAATCAGGATGCGCACGTTCATCGCATGCTCGACGGCCGTATTTGGGGGCAAGCGCCGTGACTCGAGCGCACATGCCTGATCGAAAATCCCGACGGGGTACGAGCCTTCGACCACCACGAGCCCGTGCTTGTTGGAGAGCTCCAAACGGTCCACTGCCAGCGCGATCGGGTCGTCCGCCTTGACCTTGACGATCGAGCCGGAAGCGATCTCCGAAATGGGCGTCTTCAAACGCTTCTCGCGAACGGCACGCATCAAGTCACGGGTGGACACCACGCCTTGGGGCTTGCCGTCGGTGGTCACGAACACCCGATGGACATGGTGCTTTCGCATCAGCTTGGCGGCCTCGGACAAGGGTGCGTCAGGAGAAACCTGTATTGCGGGGGATTGCATGAGCTCCTCCACCGAACGGTTCGGAACGCGGAAGGTCTCTCCATGGGTGTAGACGGCCGCGTGCAATATGTCCGTGCGCGAAATCACTCCTTTGAGCCGGTCTTCCCCGCTCACCACGCCGAGCGCCGAGACCCCCTGCTCGCCGAATAGCTCGTTTGCCACGAGCAGGCTTTCCCCGATCCGAATCGTTTCGACCGGAGTGGTCATGTATTCGGTAACGGGCATCTCGAAGTTCGCCATGGCGTTCCCTCTTGCTTTCGGTCGCTCGCCGTGCGAGCGGATGTCGTCAAACGCGGATCACCTCGCCAAGATGCTCGACGAGCTCCGAAGCCTTTTGGGATCCGAGATCCTTGTCTAGCGAGGCCGTCACCAGCTGCGCGGTGGGGCCGTCCAGAGCAGCACGCAGCAGCCCCAGGAAGCGAGGCGGCGCCACCAACACCAAACGATCGTAGCGGTTGTCCGTGCGCCCGTGCTGAAGCTTGTGGGCTAGCTCTCTGGCAAAATCGGCAACCGCCCGGTCGTGTGGCGACTCGCTTCGGCTCATCGCAGCGCGGCGAGGATCGGCGGAATTCTTCCGAAAAGAGCGCCCTGGGCGGTCTGCGTCGAAGTTCCGATCCCGCTCTCTTCCTTCGGGATGATCGATCTCCTCGAGCAGCTCGAGACCGGTGCCCGGCCCGTCATTTTCGAATAGACGCGCGCCGGCGTCGTGAGCGACCAAAATCCACGTCTTTGCCATAGTCAGCCTTCTCTACCCGTTCGTCACGAGGCCGGCAATGCGGGCAATGGCTCGAGCTCCACGATTTGCTTCGTGCCGTCTGTATGAACGACCTCGATGCTGGACAGGGTTCCGCCCTCTTCGCGAACGAAAATTTCCGAAGGGCCTTCCATCCGATGCGACCAGTGGGTCGTGTCGACCGTCAATACCCGGTCGTTGTGATCCCAGCTGATGCCGACGAGCGGGCTGCCCTGCGCTTCGGACTGTACGCCGACTTTGTCGCCCAAGATGCTCACCCCAACCCGAACCGATGGAATGCGCTTGGAGACTCCATCGAAGTATCCCTGCCATTCGCCAGGCTCTAACTTTCTAGTGGTCATCGTTTGCCTCCATGAAGGGGGAAGCATAGCAAACCCCATGCCCAAGAAACCCCACGGGCTGCACGTCTTTGCGACGAAGTCGCGCGCAAAGTGTGCGCGACCTGGAGCTTACACGACAGAAATGCGCCTACGGCGCTTGGGCAGTGCGAGTCATCCGAACCCGTTGGTATAGTGAGCTCCGGACACGGACGTCATGGGTACGTTGAAGGCAGACCTCGCGAGCAGGGGATTGGAGCTGATCGAAACGCACATCTCTTGGGTGTTCCTGGGAGCAACCGAGGTATTCAAGGTCAAGCGTCCCGTGAACCTGGGCTTTTTGGACTTCACGACGCTCGACAAGCGCCGGCAAGCGTGTGATGCCGAAGTGCGGCTCAACCGTCGACTGGCGCGCGGCGTCTATCTGGGGATCGTCCCGATCACCGTCGACGAGGCGGGGATCCATGAGATCGGCGGCACCGGTCGAATCGTCGACTGGGCCGTGCACATGTGCCGGCTTCCAATCGACGAGCGTGCAGACCAGCGGCTCCAACGGCGCCTGCTGTCACCCGCGCAAATCGACGAGCTCGCGGTACGAGTTGCTCGCTTTCACGATGCAGCGCGCTGCGATGAGGAAACGTCGCAGCATGGCGAAGTCGGTACCATTCGACGCAACGTCGAGGAAAACTTCGCGCAGACTAGGGATTCGATCGATGACTATCTCGATTCTTCGCAAGCCGAAGAGATCGAGCAGTGGCAACTACGAGCGCTCGAAGACGAGGCGCGATTCCAGGCCAGGATCGACGCGGGACGAGTGCGCGATGGTCATGGGGACTTGAGACTCGAGCACGTCTATTTCCGACAGGACGGTTCGATTGACATCATCGATTGCATCGAGTTCAACGACCGGTTCCGGTACGGCGATGTCTGCGCGGACATCGCTTTTCTGTCGATGGATCTGGCATGGCACGGTCGGGTCGACCTCGCCGAACGCTTGCTGGCCCGTTACGCGCGGGAATCGAACGACTATGATCTCTATTCCGTCGTCGATTTCTACGAGAGTTATCGTGCCTTCGTCCGCGGGAAGGTGGCTTCACTGCTCGCCAGGGATCTCGAGGCGTCGGCACGGACCCGAGACCGTGCTGCCAGCGAGGCGAGACGCTACTTCCTCCTCTCGCTGGCCTTCGAGCGTCCTCCGTTGGTGCCGCCGCGGGTGATAGCGGTCGGGGGCATGATCGCGAGCGGAAAGAGTCGCACGGCCGCGACGATCGGCGAGCTGCTCTCCGCGCCGGTGGTGAGCTCTGACCGCACGCGTAAGCTGCTCATGGGCCGCCAACCGACCGAGTCTCTGAAAAGCGAAGCTTGGTCTGGAGCCTATTCCCCGAGGATCACCCGCATGGTCTACGACGAGCTGTGGAGACTGGCTGAAACGATCGTCCGTTCGGGACGCCCGGTGGTCATCGATGCATCGTTTCGAACGGCAGCCATGCGCGATTCGGCGCGAAAGATCGCCGAACGATGTGGAGTTCCGTTCTTGCTCCTCGAGTGCGTCGCTCCGCGCGAGCTCACGCTGGAGCGGCTAGCAGCCCGCGAAAAGCGGGAAGCACACGAAAGCGATGCCCGCCCCGATCTGCTCGACGAGTTTCAGCAGCGCTTCGAGCCCATCGACGAGCTGCCGGCATCCGAGCACATGCGGATCGACACCTCGCTGCCTCGCTCCGAAAACAGAGATCGGCTCGCAAACATCTTCGCTAGCTGACTTTGGCTCAGGGCCGAACCGCCAGCACCGGTACCGGTGAATATCGCAAGCAGTACTGTGACGTGCTACCGACCATCATCCCTCGAAGTCGGCCTTGACCTCGACATCCAACGAAGAGCAGATCGGCACCCAGGTCTGCTGTCGCATTGCAGAGCAATTGACCGACGGGACCGTCCATCACGTGAATGGCAGTGTCCGGCTTGAGGCCTTCACTCACGACCAGTTGCTCGAGGCGCGAGCGTGCTTTCGACGTGAGCCCTTCGAGCACGCTAGGCCATTCGGTCGGCATCACACTCTCCCGCATCGGATGCGGGATCACGTGAAGTAGCATCACGTTGCCCTCGATTGCACGGGCCACGTCACGTGCCCATCGAACCGCCGAGATCCCGTGTACGGAGAAGTCGACGCCCACCGCAATGAGGGAGCCCGCGTAGTCTTCTCGAAGCCGCCCGCAAGAAACCACCACCGAGCAGGGCGCTTGCTGCACTACCCGCTCGGCCGTCGAGCCGAGTAATCGCTCGGGCAACCCAAGTGCGCCCGCGGGATCACCGACGGCTATCAGGTCTGCATTCACGGAGACCGCGGTGCGTAGGATGGTCTCCCAAGGATGGCCTTCCTCACACGAGGTCTGGCAAGTGACGCCCAGTTCCTCGCAGCGTCTTCGTTCTTGTTCGAGCTCACGAAGGCTGCTCTCGAAACGCGCTTTGATCCGCTCCCGAAGGGCGTGCGCGGCGCCCCTGGAGCCAATTGGAAGGTCGCTCCACGAGTGCTCGAGTCCGAGCTCACTCGCATGCACGAGCCATAGCGTAGCGCCCGTGGCCTTGGCCGTGGGTATCGCCAACTGCATTGCGCGGCGCCCGGACTCGCCCAGGTCTGTTCCGACGACGATGGTCTTGATTGCCATGGCGGATAATACAGCAAGCACCATGCCAGATTCCGCGACCTGGCGCCCGTGAAGGCGTCACTCCGAATCAAGCACCCGGATCGGACATGAGCTGAATGGCGTAATCGACGAAGTCCGCCTCGGTCAGCATGCCGAGGAGCTTTCCGTGCTCCACGACTGGCACGCAACCGTATCCGTGAGAGCGAAGAAGGCGCGCAGCTTCGAGCGCCGTGGTGTCGGGATAGACGGTGCGCACTTCCTTCGTCATGACCCAACGGGCTTCGATCCAGCGGTTCATCTGCATCTGCTCGTCCGACGGGGCCCCCGAAAGGCTCCCTTCTTGGCTTCGCAGGACGTCGCGATGCGAGATCAAGCCGAGCAGATGCCCCGTATCCGCTTCGACCACCGGAACGTGACGAATGCCGTGGACGTCCATCAGGTGAATGACGTCGCGCAGTGGGCTCGTCGGCCCGACCGTCTTGACGGGTTGGCTCATGATGTCTCGAACCAGAAGCTGCGACATGGCTGGGGTTTTAGCGCATGTTTGGGATTGCGGCTGGCGCAAGGTAAGTTCGACGCATATTATGCGTTTCAGAAATCGCGTGACGCAATTTTTGCGCCACCGCCCTCTTTCGTGGCTGAGAATCCCTGAGTTATCGGGCTATTGGGCGATCGAGGTTTGGGCTCACATTTTGCTAAGGAAAGCGTGACTATGGTCGAGACCTTCTACGAACGCCTGAGCGCGCTCGATGCAACCTTCTTGGACGTGGAGAATCCCACCGCCCCCATGCACGTCGGCGCTGCCCTCCTGTTCGACGCGAAGCCGCTGACCTTGGAGCATGGAGGGCTCGATATCGAGCGCCTCACCCGGTACACGGCCTCGGCGGTGGATTCCATCCCTCGTTACCGCCAGCGCGTGGAGTGGATCCCGGGCTTCAGCCATCCGGTTTGGGTGGACGACGACCGGTTCAACATGCACTTCCACCTGCGCCACACGCGCTTGCCGCTTCCGGGCGACGATCGTTCGCTCAAGCGTCTCGTCGGCCGGCTCTTCTCTCAACACCTCGATCGCAGTCGGCCGTTATGGGAGTTCTGGGTCGTCGAAGGTGTGGAAAACGACCTGTTCGCACTGATCGTCAAGGTTCACCACTGCATGGTCGATGGCGTGGCCGGCGTACGACTCCTGGAATCGCTGCTTCAGATCATGCCGGACGCACAAGAGCGAGAGCCGCTCGACTGGAAGCCGCGCCCCGCGCCGGGTCGCTTACAGTTGTTCCGGCACGAGCTCAAGCACCGCACGGAAGGCTTACGCAAGCTCAGCCATTTCATGCCCCGTGTTCGAGAAAACTTCACGGGCATGACCAAGTTGCTGCGATCCGGAATGAAACCAGCGCCTAGGACCCCGTTTACCGAACGAGACATCAGCCCCTATCGGCGATTCGACTGGACTTCGTTTCGTCTCGACGACGTCAAGATGATCAAAAACGCATTGGGCGGCACCGTCAATGACGTCATCGTAGCCGTCACGACCGGAGCCGTGCGGCGCTTTCTTCTGCGTCGCAACACCGATGTCGATACGATGGAGGGCTTCCGGACGCTGCTGCCTGTCAATACGAGAAAGATGGGCGGTCTATCGGTTGGGAATCACATTGCAATGCTCTTGGCCGACTTGCCGGTCTCGTCGAGAGATCCAATCGATCGGCTGAACAGAGTCGTCCAAATCACCACCGATCTGAAGAAAAAATCCAACCAAACCGGTGGCGCGGAGCTGATCGAAGAGGTGGCGGATCTCACCACCAAGCGCCTCGTCTCCGAGCTGTACCGCACCGCGATGCGGCTTCGGACTTACAACTTGATCATCACCAACGTCCCGGGCCCCCCGATGCCCCTCTACATGCTCGGGGCCCAGATGAAGGCCATCTATCCGATGGTGCCCCTGATGCAAAACCAAAACTTGGGGATCGCGCTCTTCAGTTACAACGGAGGCCTTCATTGGGGCTTCAATGCGGACTGGGAGTCTTTCCCGAACGTGCACGAGTTCGTGGAGGACATTGATGCCGCATTTGCCGAATACAAGACGCTTGCTTCCCGGCCCACGCCGGAGGTCTCGAACAAAGTCTCTGCGTCCACTTGAGGGCCACTCGCTGCCGGACGGTGGTAGCGAAAAACACGCCGAGGGAGAACGACGATGACCAGCGCAAACACCGCATCGGAGCTGACCGAAGCCCCCAAGCCGCGCAGCAACCCGAGCTCCAAAGGTCGGCTTCTCGTCGTCGACGACGAGGCCAACGCACGTAATGCGCTTGCGGAATTGCTCGAAGATGCTGGCTACTCCGTTAGCACCGCGGGCGACGGACGCACCGCTCTTCTACAGTTGGAGCAGGTCGATCCGGACGTCGTTCTGACGGATCTCAAGATGCCGGGAATGGATGGCCTGGCCCTCATCGAGCGCGGTCGGCCGCTGTCGCCTCACACCACGTTCATCGTGATGACCGCCTTCGCGACCATCGACACGGCCGTTCAGGCCATCAAGCTCGGCGCAGAGAGCTATTTGACCAAGCCCTTGGAGCTCGAGACCGTCATCGCAATCGTCGACCGAGCGCTCGAGCGAACGTGCCTCTCTCGCGAAGCCGCGGATCTGCGGCAGCGGATCGACGAACGCTTCCAACTGGGAAGCATCATCGGCGAGCACCCATCGATGCAGCGTCTCATGAAGAACATCGCTCAGGTCGCGAACAGCCGTGCCACGGTGCTGATTCACGGAGAAACCGGTACAGGCAAGGAGCTCATCGCGGCTGCGATCCATCAGAATTCAAACCGAAAGAACAAACCGTTCATCCGGTTGAACTGCGCTTCGCTCAGCGAGACCCTACTCGAATCGG
>JASFKY010000177.1:0-7446 GCA_050118395.1 Myxococcales bacterium
GATCGCTTTCGAGAAAGAGCTCGCACCCCCTGGGCAGGCGAACGCCGGCCACGTACTGATCGGACGGAAGTAGCCGACCTTCCACGTCGTAGTTGCGGGCAACGGAGCTCTTCTTTTGGGTCTTCGCCGCAGCCGACTGCTCCCCGGGCGCATCGTTGCGAGCGCCGTCTTCGGGCTTGCGGTCCGAGCTGCAAGCCGCAGTCAGGGCCACGAGCGCCAACAAGATCGAAGCGACTCCAGGTGTCGCGTTCGAGGTTCTCATCGAGCCGGTCCTCATTCCAGCGTATCCGCCATGCCCGAGATGACCGTGAACCCTTGAGGCGCGCTGATCGATTCCTCCAGAATCTGGATGGACAATCCCCCCGACACCGCGGTCGATCCGCTCAAATGCGCCATCAACTTGAACTGACGTCCGCTCGAAGCGACGGGCATGGCCAGGGTCAGCGTTCCTCCGAACGGATCGGTCAACGTGGTGCTTTGGGTGGTCGTGCACACCGGTTGCTGCGCGACCTGTAGACCGACCAGCAGGGTATTTTCGAGCTCCGGAAGGTCCGTCGAGTCGAGATTCGTCACCGAGGTTCCGCTCGCGTTCTCGAGCAGGGGAACCAGATCGCCTGCGCTGTTTGGGTCATCGAGGTATCGGACTCCGAAGATGCGGCTGCCCCCGAACGGACACGCATCGATGGCCGTGCCTCCGCCCGCTAGGAACGTCCCGAAATAGACCTGTCCACCGAAGAGCTCCAACGGACCGGTCATCTGCTCACCGGGATCGAGCGGGATCTCCCAGTTCAGCCGACCGTCGAGCTGGCTCACGAACCCATTGCTTCCGAAGGTGAGCTTTTCGGTGATCGAGACGACGCGGTTCTTGGCCGTGGCGTCGTCGAGCACGTCCAGGTTGCCCGTGCCCGTCAAGATGACCAGGTTGCCTGCGCTATCGACCGTCAGCGCGGGTGGAAAATAAGTGGGCTCGGCATCGGCATAGCCCTCGCCGTAGTAGAGGTCGTGAAGCGCCTCGGCGTCCCAGTCTTCGGGATCGCTCGAGGACATATCCACTCGCCAGAGCACCCCATCGGCATCGACCGTGTAGGCCACGCTGCCCACGGTGGCCGTGTCTCCTCGAAACACCGAAACCGCGCCGTTGAGCGGCGCCGGAAACGTGCTCTCTCCGAGCTTTCGAATCGTGGTCCCGGTGATCAGATCGATGAAGTACAAAGCACGCCCGTGCTGCACGGCCGGAGGCACGGAGCTCGTGCCGCGCCAGCAGCGTCGTTCGGTACGCGGGGTGATCACGGTGTCGGTCGCCGTCTTCATCCCCTCCGGCAAAGAAGGGCCGGAGCTGTAGGTGCATGGGCTTGCTCCGGCGTCTTCGACGCCTTGGCCCCCCGGTAAAATCACGACGCCCCGAGATTGTCGAGGGCTGAACACGACAGGGCCCCCGGAGTTGCCCTTGGGAGTGGGGTCCTTGTCCTCGACAAAGATTTGGGCGGCCGTCGGCTGTCCGTAGGTGTCGCCCAAATTCGCATCGGTGAACTGCCAGAGGAACTCGGGCTTGCAGGGGTTGGTGACGTCCAGGGCGATCATGCCATTGCCGCCGTTGCGGAAGCTCAAGAACAGGACGGTGCGCCAGACGTTCGTTCGTCCCGTCGGCGAATCGGTGGTTCCTCCGCTTCCATCGTCTGCGGCAAAGGCGCGCACGTCGTACAGGTTGCGCACCACCATGCTGCCATCGGCAAACCACTGCTTGCTTCCGCCCGACAGCAGGTCGTCCAAGTCGTCGAGGAACATGGGCGGGATGAAACCCCACAGCTCCGTCCCTGCGGCCTTGTCGTTGGCGCAGGCGAACTCTTCGAGATTGTTACCGCTGGTGAACTCGTCAGCGGCGTAGTCATCGGTCAAAAATGCATGGATGACGCCGTCATTGGACGATGCATAGATGACGCGGGGCCTTCGGTTGAGCTGCCAACCGCCCGACGTCAGGTCCTCCAGCGGGTCGGGGCTCTTTTGGTGCGCCAACCCCAGACGCCAGTCGTTGAACGAGCGGTCCTCGAGGTCGTCGACCAGCGGAGGCGCGATGGCCGGCGTGGAGTGGTAGATGTCTCCGAGGCGTTGATCTTCGCGACCGCTACCCGCGACTCCTTGCACCCAGTCGACGATCGTGTCGCGTTGCGCGGTGTCGGTGCTGCCAGCCCCCAAAAAATATTCGGGCGAAATCGTTTTGTTGAGCTCGCCGACTGGAACGTTTCGAATCTCCGTGCCGGTGTCGCTCGGAACGTCGATTCCGCTGTCCCCAAGCGAGGTGAGCTTGTCCTTTCCGTTTCCGATCAGGTGTCCGTTCACGTCGGCAGGGTCGCTCGGAAGGACGGTCCACAAGTTGCGGGAAAATCCACCCGTGAAGCTCACCGAGGTATTGGAACCCCACGGTTGCACGTTGGTCGGCGCCGAAGACTGGGCGTTGAGCACGAGTTGGAATCGGTCGGAGTCTTCGACGGTCTGAGCGACCGGCACCCCGTTGACGCACTCGGTGCGGCGCCGCTCCAAGATGCCGTCCCAGGGGTCCGTCGCGTCGAACGAGGCATTGAAACCCGAAATGAACTCCGCCTGCGTAAGCCCTGGAGACAGACCCGTGATCACCGGTGCCGTTCGGCTGGTTGCACCCCGGTTTTGCTCGTTGAGGATGGTGCTGAGCGCCGTCACCAGCTCGGCGCGATCCGCCACGAAATACGCCTCGTCCGAATCGCCCACCGATGCGATGTCGTTCAAGAGCGCCTCGACCGAGGCCACTTGCGACGGGTCTCCGTCGAGGGCAAAGCCGATGACGTAAAACTTGTCGAGCTCACCGGCTGAAATCATCGAGGAGACGGTATTGACCACTTCGTCGTAGGGGCAGCCCGTGGCACCGACAGGCTGTCCCAAAAGCTCGCAGTTGACGGGGCTTCCCCTCATGTCGCCGTTCGGAAACCCATCGGTGATCAGCACTGCGCTGCGCGCTCGACATCCGTAGTAGGGGTCGCCTGGACCCGGGTCCGACGTTTTTTCCGTGATGTCGGCATCGGTTTGCAGGAAGAACTGCAAGTCATCGACCAGCGCTGCGGTCGGCGTTGCGCCGTAGGGGCGCAAAGGGTTCTTGCCCAAGCCGATGTCGCCCAAGATCGTTGCCTGGATCGCTGCGTTGGTCGCAGTGCTCGCGGCCGTGCTGTCGCCTCCCACGCTCACCAGCCCGCCCTCGGGCGCCGAAACCGAACGCGCGCCGTTGTTGATCATATAGGTCGTGACGGCGCCCGGGAAGGAAAACGGCTTGTTGTTCCCATAGGAGTACATGCCCTTGGTGCCCGCCGAGTCAGCGAGAAAGGCGGCTGTTTGGAACGTGGATTGCGGAACGAGCGGAGGCTGATCGCTCGCGGTGCCGATCGCGTCGAACGTCATCAAGCCGAACTTGATGCGTTCGAGATAGATATCGAGCACGCCATTGCCACTTTGCGATCCGGTGTAGGTCCCGATCTCTTGAGGAAGCTGTATGTGGGGGAGGAAGTAGCCTTCGTCGTACTGCCCCGTGTAAATCCCACCGATTCGCGTTTGCGAATTACATTCGTAGGGGCTGAACTCCCCGGTCAAGGCTTGGGCGACCACGGACCAACGGTTCTGCTCATAGGAGCCGGCGCTACACACCGGGAGGCACTCCAGGCACGCCGGCGTGCTGCAAATGCAGTTGGGCTTGCGCTCCATGGAGCCCGAGGTGTCGACCAGGAGCATGACGTGCGGGCGTATGTTTCGAATGTCGGGCTGCGCGCTGGCAGGGCCGGCCAGCAGCGAAGCCACCAAGCACCCCATCCATGCGATGTGAAGTCGAAATCGCATCATGATCCCGTGATGAAAGGCCCGCTCACGATGTACGCTCTCATGTCGGCCGCGGCCTCGTTTTCCTGCCGGCCCTGGTCTTCGCCTTCGACGTGGTCGCTCACCGCGCTCAGCTGCGCCCGGCCTCGGGCGGTGAGGGTACTGCGCATGTACTTGAATTTCGTGCCGCCTTGGGCAGCCGCACCCGGCGCCAGCTTGCTGACCACGTGCTCGTCGTAGATGTCGACCACCACGATCGGAGTGAGCGCGGAGGTGGGTCCAAACGACGAGTTGTCGCCCGATACCGACGAGTAGTAAGCGGACTCGTAGGGCACGTTCTCGAGCAGCCCCGGGGTGGTCCCACCGTCTTGCGAGAGCAGCGCTTCGAAATGCTGCGGGTAGAGCCGATAGGCCCGCCGATTGTTGGCAAGAGGTGGCTCGGGGTAACACCCGGTACTGCTCGAGCATGAGGGATATGCAACGCCCTCGGTGCTTCCTTGCGACAACATGATGTTTCGCACCGTTTCCGGACCGAAGATGTCGAACCACTCGAGCGCGCCGACCAACCCGGCCCGAGCGGCATAGCGGGTCTGAAGTTGCTGCCGCGCGAAGCCGGCGCCTCGAATCTCGTAAGAGACCGTGCTGGCGGCAAAGACCGCGCTGGCCGTGCCCACCATGATGATCATCAACACGATGAAAAGCACGGCCCCTTCGGTTTGACGCGCGGGCCTCTTCATAGGTTCCTCCTGGCGAGCTCCATCACGGGAATTTCAATCCGCATGTGGCGGACCCGCGCCGAGCCGGCTTGATCGGCATTCACCTCGAAGCGGGTGCCTGCATCGCTGGCGATGAACGGGATATCCGGGTCTTCCAAGGGACTGCGGATGCCCAGGTCGATGATCACCGAGCGCACTTGTTGGGGGTTGCCAGATGTTCCGCTAATCGCGGTTTCGGCGGCGGTTCCGCTCACCAGCTGGAGCACCGGGGCGCTGGCACTGCCCGAGTTGGTGTCGATCACGAAGCTCACTTCGAAGCTGCTCACGAACTCCGCAATGACCTGGGTCGAGCTCAGCCTGACGTTGCCGGTCGATGCATCGAGGACACGGCGAACCAGCACTCGGTTGGGGGATTCCAACAGGTCGCTCGCGGAGGTGTTCTGGATTTGATACGAGGGGCTCGAGGTATCAGAGAGATCGATGTAGAAGACGCCGTCGAAATCCATGAAATCGGCACCCACCTCGTCGGTGTCGAATGGATTGACCACCGCGTATTCGACCCATTGCAGGGGCGCCACGGTCGAGCTTTCCGCCGCCCCGGGCAGGCACGCCGTGCCCATGGGAAGCGCGTTGTTGAGTTGAATCCGAACCTCGTTTTGTGCATTGCCGGCCTTGCCGAAGACCGAGCGAAAGAAATGCCGCCCTTCCGGCGTTTCGATGTGAATCACGGAGCCGCTTTGGAACGCCCGCGCTCCTTTTTGCCCAATCCCTTGCCAGCTCGCGGCCTGGGTGCTCCACGCGCTGTCCCAGCCGAGGTCACCCGTGAGATAATCGGGCGCGACGCCGCTGGTGAATGGACCGGCGGTCTGGCCCCAGGCGAACGTTCGGCGGTATGCCTGATTGCCGGTTTCCAGCACCAAGACGGTGCCATCGGCGCTCGCCGAATGGACCAAGAGTTGGTCGGTCAGGTACAGGCTGGTCAGCACGCGCAGGCGATCGGCGTGTACGCCCGGATTGTCGCCATCGGGGTCGAGCACCCCCAGGTCTTCGTCTGTGTAGTACTGAAAGGCGCCCATGGGACCGTTGCCGCCTCCGAGGAGCGGAAGCTGCGGCGGCGTGGTGTCGCAAGTCGGCTCCAAGCTTCCATTGGGCGACCCGAAAAGACCGGCTCGAGAGATGTCCCGCTCGAGCTCCATGATGGCGGTGCGGGCGGTGCCCTGGGAAGTCGCGAGTCGCTGCTCCTCGTAGAACTGCTTGCTCATGGCCGCGCCCAGGCTGTACACGGAAGTGATGGCGGTCAGCCCTACCACCATGGCCACCATGAGCTCGATGAGGGTGAATCCACTTTTGCTCATGTGCCGCCCCTCCTCAGCCAGCTGACGACCGTCGAGGCGAAGATCACGTCGACGTTGGGTGCTGCGCCGAGGTCCCAGCCGGTCGCCGTCGCCGCATCACAATCCGCCCCGCGGAAGTCGCTTCCCGAGACCCATTTCGGGTGGGTCGCGCCCCCCAGCATGTAGCCCTCGCGGTACCAAAACGTGCGAATGTCGACGCGAGCCGAGCTGCCTTGCCGGATCCAATTGAGTCGCAGGTTGACGCAGTATTTGATGTTGCCGGTGGTGTCGTTGCCGAAGTAGTCGAAGGCGTAGCTATCGTTTCCGTTGACCGACGGCGTGAACCAGTCGGTGCCCGATACCTGCCCCGCCAGCTGGGACAGGTAGTGAGTCGAGCTCAGCGAAGAGCTGTTGATCCCCTGCTGGGTCCACGACAGCGAGTCACGCTCGATGCGCTCGACCCAGCTCTCGGTGATGGCGATCGCGGTGTTCATCTCGTTGGCAGCGCGATTGGCGTCGCTCACCGCCTGGTGCATGGAGAGGATCCCGAGCGAGCCCACGGTCATGATTCCAATTGCGATCATCACCTCGACCAGCGTGAATCCTTCGCGGCGGGATGTGGGCGCGCGCGTCATCGAATCACCCTCGGCGAGCCCGATCCCATGGGCACCAACACCTTTCGTGCCACGCCGATGGGATCCCCATTGAGCTCGCGATAGACCAGGAAGCCGAACCCGGCCTGCGCGTTTGCGCTCTGCCAATTCGCGAACAGGACCGTGTCGACGAACACCTGGTTGTTGGAGCCGGATTCGTAGCAAAAGGAGCTGTCCTTCCACCCGTCGACCCGGATCAAATCATTGTCTCCCGGGTCGGCGTCGTAGGTGTTGGCATAGAGATGGTCGACGCAACGCCAGTTGTTGTCGCAGTCGAGATCGGTGAGCGAAATGCCCCCGCTGTTCTCAAACGTGGTGAGGGAGCAGGCGCCGCCGGTGCCGCGCAGCGTCTCGAAGGCGTACGCTTGGGCGGTGAGGCCGGTTCCCGAGTCGTTGGTGTAGACGACCTGATGTGCTCGCCCGTAGGCATTGGACATGTAACGGGCTCTCCGGAAGAGAGAAACGACGTCGCGGGCGACCATCGCCACCCGGCGGTCGGCAAACCCCTTGCCCATGCTGGGCAGTGCCGCGCTCACCAGCACACCCATCACGGCGAGCACGACCATCAGCTCGACCAGGGTGAGGCCCCGCTGCCCCGCTCTCCTTCCACCACGCACGCCCTAGCCGGTTGCAACACTCATACCGAAAGCCCCTCTCGGCTAAGTGCTGGTGAATACGAGGTTTTAAAAAATGCCTCTCCGCGCGCCCTGTGAACTCCCTGCGGACTCTACGAAAAAATTACAGAGCCCACCACAGAAGACGTCGGTTGAAATTACACCCCGCCGGTGCGGAAGAGAGGACTCGTGTGTGACTGGAATATGGCGAGGCGTAGCGGACAAAGTCCGGGAAGCTGCCAGATTCCAGGTGCAGTACGCAGCCCTGGGAAACAGGGCGAGTCCACGTGTTCGA
>JASFKY010000178.1:0-7430 GCA_050118395.1 Myxococcales bacterium
GCGCAGATGGGCACGCACAAAGCGGACCAGCCGTGCCGTAATGGATTTCAGTGCTCTTGGAGCGTCGGATCGGCGAATATCGCCGAACCCGATGACGAATGCCAACCCGGGTGAGGTTGTCAGGTTGTGACGTCTAGGTTGTGAAGCACAAACGCCGCCCGAAGGCGGCGTGCGGTGCGGAAGAGAGGACTCGAACCTCCACGGGTATTACCCCACTAGATCCTTAGTCTAGCGCGTCTGCCAGTTCCGCCACTTCCGCAGGAATAGGAAGGCCGGAAAGTAGTCAAGTGGGCCAGAGTGTCAAGGCGGCTGCTGGCGAGAATGTGGCAACCGCGGCTCACAGAAAGCAAGTGGGCACTTTGGAGGCGCTCACCACCAGCTGCCTGGCAGCTTCCACGAAACGCACGATGGTCGTGAGGTCGCCACAGGCCAGCTTGAGCTTACCCTCCATGAGCCCCTTGATTGGGTCGAGCTTGCCCTCGATGATCTCTTGCCACCGAGCATACGAGGCCACGAACGCAAATTGCGCCGCTTTCGAGCTGTCGATCCCGTCGACGAAACGCGCGGATTGGCAATGCCCCCCATCGACGTCCAGTATGACTCCGACGTCCCGCAACAGCCCGATCGTCGGATCACCGAGGACGATCATCGCCACCGACCCGAAGGTCCAGCACCTACCCGCGTCGCGATACGCGGGGTTGTTGTTCAGCGCAATTTGGTAGGCCGCAGCCCACTCCGCCGAAGGAAATCGATGCACAAGCCAACTCCATGCCCGGGCATTGGGCTGGGGTCCTTACCCCGGGTTTTCAACGCGCGCAACGGCGCCGTGCTAAATGTCTCGATGTGAGTGTGCTCTCGTCCATGCTCCTTGCGCGTCACGGGTTCCGGCACGGCTTTGCAACCCGTGCAGGGGGCGTGAGCAAAGCGCCATTCGACACGCTCAATCTCGGTTTTCACTTGGGCGACGACGACGATGCAGTGCGGGAAAACCGACTCCGGTTTGCGCGAACACTGGGGCTGACGCTCGATCACGTGTTCGAGCAACGGCAAGTGCACGGCCATGACGTGCGCGAGATCACGCTCTTAGACCGAGCGGCGCAGGTTGCCGACGCGGAAGGTGACGCCCTGATCGCACGAGACGTGGGGCTGGCAGTCGTAGCACGCACGGCCGATTGCGTACCGATCTTGCTCGCACATCTGTCGAGCGGCGACGTGGCTGCTGTTCATGCGGGATGGCGCGGCGCCGTCGCGGATGTCGTGGGCCGCACCGTCGAGCAGTTGGGCCATGACCCCGCCGAAGTCATCGCGGCCATCGGACCGCACATTCGGGTTCGCGCGTTCGAAATCGGCGAGGAGGTGGCTTCGGCCATGGAGCGCTCGGCGGGAGGTCGCCGGGTCGTCGACCGCAGCGGTATGAAACCGCATGGTGATCTGGCCGCCTTGATTCGTCTTCAGCTTCAGGACCGGGGGGTCATCCCGACCGCCATCGACGATGTGGGCGGCTGCACACACGACGACGCGGGCTTGTTCTTCTCGCACCGGCGCGACCAGGGTCGGACCGGCCGGCATCTATCGGCGATCGTGGCGCGCGGGCCTCGCTGAGCTTCGGCTCTTCCGTTGTCGCTCGGACTGGGCCTTCATGCTACCCACAGGCTGATGGCGGAGTTCGCCAAGACCAAGGCCGGGGTCGATGCCTCCGAGAAGAAGACGCTCGGCGAGGGCCTTTTTCGCAAATGCGACCATTGCGGCGATGCAGTCAAAAAGCAGGATTTCGAGCGGAACCTCGAGGTTTGTCCTGCTTGCGGGTTTCACTTTCATCTACCGGCCGAACGCTGGATTGATCTTCTCGTCGACGAGGGCACTTGGACGCCGCTCGACACCGACCTCGTGTCGGACGATCCGCTCGGCTTCGTCGACTCCAAGTCCTATCCGGACAAGATCGAAGCCGCGCGCGCGGCGACCGGTGTCAATGATGCCATTCTGGCCGGCCAGGCTCTCATCGAAGGTCGCGCGGTGGAGCTCGGCGTGTTCGTGTTCCGGTTCATGGGAGGTTCCATGGGCTCCGTCGTGGGCGAGATCATCACCCGCATGATGGAGCGCGGCGCCGAGCACCGCCATCCTGTCGTATTGCTGTCCTGCTCGGGCGGAGCCCGCATGCAGGAAGGCTCTCTGTCCCTCATGCAGATGGCCAAGACGGTGGCGGCACGCGGTCGACTGCGTGATGCGAAAGTGCCGTTCATCAGCGTCCTGCTCAACCCGACCACCGGGGGAGTGGCGGCTAGCTTCGCGCTCCAAGGAGACGTGAACATTGCGGAGCCAGGCGCGCTGATCGGCTTTGCGGGGCCGCGCGTCATCGAGGACACGATTCGCGAAAAGCTCCCCGATGGATTCCAGCGCGCCGAGTTTTTGCTGGAGCACGGCATGATCGACATGATCTCCAAGCGTCAGGACATGCGCCGCAGCATCGCCCGCATGGTCGAGTATCTGGCAGGGTGACTCGGTACCAAGAAGCGCTTCACTGGCTCTATGGGGCGGAGTCTCGCGGCATCAAGCTCGGGCTCGAGCGCACCTCCTTGGCCGCGGAGCTTCGTGGTCACCCTGAACGTGAGCTGCGTTACGTCCACGTCGGGGGCACCAATGGGAAGGGCAGCGTGGCGGCGATGCTCGACTCGGTGCTTCGAAGCGCAGGCTACAAGACCGGCTTTTTTTCCTCGCCTCATATGCAGCGCTACGTGGAGCGGTTTCGGATCGACGGGCGGCCGATCTCCGAGCGGGAAGCGGCCGAGCGCATCGAAGATTTGCGGGCCGACACCCGCCTGCCGTCGCTTTCGTTCTTCGAGTACACGACGCTACTCGGGTTTGAAGCGTTCCGCGATGCCCGGTGTGACATCGTCGTCCTCGAGGTGGGGCTCGGCGGACGGCTCGACTCCACGAACATCGTGACGCCGGAAACATGCGTGATCACGAGCATAGGTCTCGAGCACCAACGCATTCTCGGTGATACCCTTGCCAAGATTGCCGGGGAAAAAGCAGGCATCCTCAAGCCCGGGATTCCCTGCGTCGTCGGGGCGCGCGGCAAAAGCGTGCGGCGGACGATTGGCAAGAAGGCGCGGGACGTCGGGGCACCGGTTCGCTGGATCGATCGAGACTTTGCAAGCTCGTGGCAGGAGGGTCGGCTCTCCGTTCGGGCGGGCGATCGGCAATGGAACGATCTGCGCTTGGGTTTGCGAGGCAGCCATCAGGGCGACAATGCCGCCTGTGCCGTGGCCGCGTTGGTCGAGCTCGAAAAGCGTGGTTTCCACGTATCGGAAGACCAACTTCGAAAAGGGCTCGAGCGCGTGAAATGGGCGGGCCGACTGGAATGGGTGCGAGGACGGCCATCGTTCTTGTTCGATGCGGCTCACAATGCCGCTGGGTGCGAAACCCTTGCGTTCCACCTAGAGGACTTGGCCTTTCCCGGGCGCGTCGTGCTCTTGTTTGGCGCGATGCGCGACAAGGATCATCGGCGCATGCTTGCATCCTTCGACGGACTGGTCGATCGCCGTGTGTACGCAGCTCCCCCCGTCCTTCGATCGGAGCGTCCCGAGCGACTCGCCAGGATCCGAGAAGGGGTTGTCGCGCGAAGCGTGCGCGACGCCGTGGCGAGGGCCCGGCGAGCGGCTGGTCCCGATGGCCTGGTGGTGGTCGCGGGGTCGATATTTCTCGTCTCCGAAGCCCGCGGCATCGTGAAAAACGTTCGTACGGACCCACCCATCGCAATGTGAAGGCTTCTGCGCTACAAGTCCGCCGATGAGTGTGTTCTTGCAGGCCTGTCGGCGGGAGCCGACTCCTTATACGCCGATCTGGATCATGCGTCAGGCTGGACGCTATCAACCTGAATATCGTGCCCTTCGCGAGCGAGTGAGCTTCATCGAGCTTTGCAAGACTCCCGATCTCGCATGCGAGGTGACGGTTCGCGCCGTGGATCAGCTAGGCGTCGACGCGGGGATCATCTTCGCCGACATTCTCTTGATCTTGGAACCCCTCCAGATTGGATTCGAGTTCACCGACGATCGGGGCCCGCGTATCATGAATCCCGTTCGAAACGCTGCGCAGGTGGATACGATTCCAGAGCGCATCGATGCGGCCGGTTCCCTGCACTACGTCATGGAGGCCATTCGCACGACGACAAAGGAGCTCTCCGTGCCCCTCATCGGCTTCGCGGGCGCTCCCTTCACTTTGGCTTCCTATGCGATCGAGGGCGGCGGCTCCAAAGACTACTACCAGACCAAAAAGCTCATGTACGGTGACGAGGGTTTGTGGAATGCATTCATGGGCAAGCTCTCCGTGGCCGTTGCCGAGTATTTGAAGGCGCAAATCGACGCAGGGGCCCAAGCCGTGCAGCTATTCGACAGCTGGATCGGCTGTCTTTCCCCGGCGGACTACCGGCGGTACGTGCTGCCGCACAGCCAAGCGATCTTCGATGCCCTACCGAAGGGCACGCCGGCCATTCACTTCGGCACCGGAAATCCGCAGCTCTACCCGGCGATGAAAGAAGCGGGCGGGGATTTGATCGGAATCGACTGGCGCATCTCGCTCGACGATGCCTGGGCGACTCTGGGCGATGGGGTGGGCTTGCAAGGAAATATGGATCCTGCCGCGTTGCTCGCGTCGAGGGAAGTCTTGTGCGCTCGCGCTTCCGAAGTGCTCCAAAGCGCCGCCGGCCGACCTGGTCATGTCTTCAACTTGGGTCACGGCATCATGCCGCAGGCCAGCGTCGACCAGGCACGGGCCTTGGTCGACCACGTGCACGAATCGAGCGCGCGTTAGTTCTTGCGAACGCCGATGAACTGGAACGTCAAGCCAAACGTTCCGGTGACTTGCCTACCCGAGATCCACGAGTTGACCGAACCCGTGCTCGAGTCGCCCTTTAACGCGATGCCGATGTAGCTCCAATCGACCGATCCGACGAAAGAAATCCACCGCACGATTGGGATCCGTAGGCCCACGCCACCCGTCGCGACGATACCGCCATTGTCCAGGCTGGTGAGCCCATAGGGGTTGCCGCTCACCATCTTTGCGTACCCGAGGTCGACTCGAAACATGACGTGGACATAGGGGATGCGAATCGTGGGTTGAAACTCGACGCCGGTCTTCATCAGGCCGTAGCCGTCGTAGTTTGCGCGGCGATAAAACCAGCCAAGAAAAAAAGCACCGCCAAAGGGTGTGCCGACGGAGAAGCCGTATTCCGGTCCTTTGACCTTGGGCGCGTTGGCGGGACTGCCACCGATGTTCAGGCTTCCATGCGCATCCGGATCATATCCGGAGGGGCCCGCGAAGGCTTCGAGCCAAAGCCAGCCCTGTACCTTCCTGTAGTACGGGCCTCGCTTGTCTTCTTCTTTGGGTGGATCGGAGGGGGGCGTCGAGGCCGGCTCTGCTCCCGAAGCTTGCCCAGATTCCGCTCCCGTGCTCACCTCTTCCTGTGCAAACGCACGGCTTTGCAGCACGAGCAACGCGCCAACCAACCAGATCGCATGCTTCATCTTTCGTCTCCCCATCCACGTCCCCGGCCCCTTTTTCAATGGGGTAGGTGCTACTCGGATGCGACGATAGCACAGGAGATCGAGGTGCAGTGAAACCTGGTTCACCGCGGGCTGTTTTCAAACCTTGGCGCAGTTTATTTGCTCCGTCTCGAGGGTTCGAGGCATCGGTGTCTGGCAATCAGGTGACACTGCTCCACGACGGGGCGCAGGCGCTGCCGGCGATGCTCGAGGCGATCGGAGACGCCGACCGCGAAATTCTTTTGGAAATGTATTGGTTCGGCTCAGATCGAACCGGGCGACAGTTTGCGGATGCCTTGATGGCCAAAGCCCGGGAGGGGGTTCGCGTCCGTGTCATTTACGACGCGGTTGGAAGTATCGAAACCGATCCGCGGATGTTCGACGACATGCGCAATGCCGGCTGCCAAGTCGAGGAGTTCAACCCCATCGCGCCGTGGCGCGCGCGCTTTCGCGTGGGCCTGGTGAATCACCGCGATCACCGCAAGCTACTAGTCGTCGATCGACAGGTGGGGTTCACCGGTGGAGTCAATCTGGGCGACGAGTGGGCCCCGGCCGAGGCAGATGGTGGTGGCTGGCGCGACGATACCATTCGCATCGACGGCCCCGCAGTCGAGCAGATGCGCCAAATCTTCGAGCACGGCTGGCATCTCCTGGTCGAGCCTCCGAGCATGACCGCGCCCGATCTGGGGCTTGCAAGCGATTCGACCAAGGCCGGCGGCAGCCGCGTTCTGGTCATAGCCAACCATTATTTGGGAGAGCGCCGCGCCATACGGCACGTGTATCTCCAACACATCGAGCGGGCCCGACGCGCGGTGTGCATCACCAACAGTTATTTCGTGCCCGATGGGTCCATCCAGCGCGCCCTTGCTCGAGCCGTTGCGCGTGGAGTCGAGGTCAAGGTCATCGTTCCCGGAACGAGCGACGTCACGGCCGTCTGGCATGCAGCGCGAAAGCTCTATGGCCGGCTTCTCGAAGCCGGTATTCAGCTCTTCGAGTGGCAGGGGTCGATGCTGCACGCCAAAACCGCGGTCATCGACGGGCGGTGGTGTACGATCGGGACATACAATCTCGACTCGCGCTCCCTTCGATTCAACCTCGAGGTGGTTGCGACCGTCGAGGACTCTGCCGTCGCCCGCGCGATGGAGCAGCGGTTCGACGAAGACCTCGCCGACACGAAGCAGGTTTCGCTCGACGAATGGAGAGATCGCCCGCTTCATGCGCGGATGCTAGACGATTTCTTCTATCGCTTTCACAAGCTGCTTTGAAGTGGAACGCAAGCCTCGACACGTCTATCTGGACCCGCTCGATGCGATTTGGTTGACCGTCGCCAACCGGATCGGTTTTCGAGTCGAGCGATCCACCGAGGTCTACGCTTCTACCGATGGGATGGGGCTCATGTCGATCGGTGATTCCAGCACGCTCGATGCAGACGACTGCTTGGCCCAGATGATCCTACACGAGCTGTGTCATTCGCTGATCGAAGGCCGCGAAAGCCTTCATGCCGTAGACTTCGGGCTCGACAATGAGGGCGAGCGCGACGTGCAACGCGAGCACGCATGCCTTCGGCTCCAGGCTTGGCTCACCAGCCCATACGGCTTGCGACGAGTGCTTGCGCCGACTACCGAGTTTCGCGGCTACTACGACCAATTGCCACGAGACCCACTCGCCTCGGCGGAAAGTCCAGCGGTCGCGATGGCCCGAGCGGGCGCCGGCCGGTCGGAGGAGCCTCCATGGGCTCCGCATCTTCGGAAGGGGTTGGAGGCAACCGCGCGGATCATCGCGGCAGCTTTCGAGCTGGGGGCCGAAGGTCTTTCCAGCGACCTACCGCCTATCTGGTCGGAATTCGAACGATAACGCGCCCGCCCCACGGCTCGAGCGCCACCGCGACTG
>JASFKY010000179.1:0-7427 GCA_050118395.1 Myxococcales bacterium
GACCGTGCCTATCTCGAACGAGCCTTGCGAGTTGGAACCGAGGCCACCGCTGCTTTGACTTTGCCATTGAGCGCTTGGGGAGTGGTCCTCGGTCCGCAGATTATCTCCGTGCTCCTTGGGCCTGGTTGGGAGCAAGCCGTCCTCCCATTTCAGATCTTGTCTCTGGGTCTCTACTTCCGATCTGCCTACAGCCTCTCGGCAAGCATCGTGTTCGCCACGGGGCACGTATTTTGGCTTTCGGCCTGTCAAGCCGCGTACGGTATTCTCGTCGTGGGAGGCGCCCTGTTCGCGGCACGCTGGGGCATCCCCGGCGTGGCCGTGGCAGTACTGGGAGCTTTGTTCATCTTCTACGTCTTCCTTTATGCATTGGCCGCCCGGATCAGCGGCGCACCGGCCTCGTCGTTTTGGCGGGTGCATGTGCGCCCCATGGGCGTACTCGGCATTGTGTTTGCGACCGCGCTGTTGAGTCATTTTGCCTTTGCTCATCTCGAGGCGTCCGCGCTGGTGGAAGTGATCATCACCGTGCTGTTGGGTGTGATGTTCCTGGCAGCCGCGACCTGGCTGCTCGGGGAAAGACTCTGGGGACCACTGCTTTACACTCGAGGATTTGCAGCGCTCGGTCGTGCTACATCCTCGGCCCCCGCGCTGACAGAGGAAGAGGATGGGGCGGACGAATAACGGCCCAATCGAGCCTTTGCGCTCACGGCGACCGTGGGCGGCTCCGGACACGATGATGTTGTGCGCGCTGATCGTCATCGCCCCCCAGCTATTCGGCGGAGCCTTCCCATGGTCGGTAATTGCCATCGCTGGGCTTTCGCTTCTGACCTTTGCAGTCGTGCTCTGGGAACGCCGCGACCGGCCCCGTCGGGTGCTGGACGGAATCCTCATCGCGATGGGTACCGCGTGGATCTGGACTTGTATGCAAGCCCTGCCGTTGCCCGAGGCCATCGCTCGAGGTTTGGGGCTGGGCTCCGTGCACAGCGTGCAAAGGTTGGAAGGGCTCGAGTGGGCAGGACAAGTCCCTCTGACCATCTCGCGCGACCCCGGTTCTACCCTCGTCGAGATCCTGGTCGGCGTCGCGATCCTCTCGGCATTTCTCGCAGCCCGGCTCGGGGGCCGGTCCGGGCTGAAGCCCATTGCAGGCGCTGCGGTGATCTCGGCTCTCCTGCTGGCCTTGGAGGGGTTGGCTCATCGGGTCTCAGGAGAGGAGGCGGTCTTCGGCGTTTACACGCCCAGGTTCGCCCAACCCCAATTGTTGACGCCGCTGATGAACGGAAACCATTTGGGCGGGTTCGCGCTGATGGGATCCCTGCTCGCAGCAGGCCTCGCGGTCCAACGCAGAGCACGGTCCAAGCGCTTCTGGGCCATCGCTTCGGGTCTTTGCGCGCTCACCGTCCTCGCTACGCTCTCCCGAGGGGCGATCGGGAGTCTGTTCTTTGGTTTCGTCTTGCTGGCCGCGTGGCTCGTCGGCCGAAGCAGCGAGCACCGAAGGAGCATCATCCCGGTGGCCGTCGTCGCTGCGACGTTCATTGGAACTGGAGCGTTTCTGGGTCTCGAGCCCATCCTCCGCCGCTTCGAGACACAGGGCTTCGACAAGCTGGCAGTCGCGGCGCGCGGATTCCGGCTCCTGGAGGGCCCTGCGTGGTGGTTCGGCATTGGCCGCGGCGCGTTCTCGTCCGTATTCGTGTCCGAGGAGGGATCCCTGGCACGTTACACCCACCCGGAGAACCTGATCGTGCAATGGATCACCGAATGGGGGGTGCCTCTCGGGCTCGCGCTGCTGGGCCTTCTGGCCATCGCCTTGTGGAGGCGGTTCCGGGGCGCAACCCAGCCGATCGTGGCCGCGTCGTGCATCGCGATCTTCGCTCTGAGCCTCCAAAATCTCGTCGACTTCAGCCTCGAAATGGCGGGCGTCGCGGTCGTAGCATCGGCTTTGCTCGGCGCGCTGTTGCCGGCTTCGACCGAGGTTGGCGGCCGAAGCGCAATCCGACTTTCGGCGGCCGTCCTCGCCGTTTTCGCGATTTCACTACTCGTAGTGGGGCCCCGCGTGCACGAAAGTGACGTGCAGTCGATCGTGGATCGGCTCGCCGGTACCATGCGCACCGATCGAGAGGCTGATTTTCGGTCCACCCTGGCGCGTGGCCTTTCTCTTCATCCGAGCGAGCCCGCGTTTGCCCTCCTTGCAGGCACGTACGCGGGAACCCTCGGACGGACGGACGCTCCCCGCTGGCTTTCCATCGTCATGGAGGAAGCACCGGGTTGGGCTGCTCCGCACGTGGTCGCAGCCCAGTGGCTGCTCGAACGCGGATACATCGATCAAGCGTTGGTCGAGATGCGCGAAGCCGAAGAGCGTCAGCCCGGCAGTGCGCAGAGAGCTCTTTGCGAGCTCACGGCCCGTTTCCCTTCCATGGAGCATCTCGAGCGAGCGGCCCCTCGATCCGACCTTCGCATTGCGTTTCTAGACCGCGCCACCGCCTGCCCTGCACTTCCCGCATCCCTGCGAGCCGAGATCGACGAGGCCATTTTGAAAAGTGAGCCGACTAGGCTGAACGCGGTGTTCCGGCAGGCGCGACGGCTTGCGTCGCAGAAGCGTCCCGAGGAAGCGATGGCCCTATTGCAAAGCGCTCTGACCGAGCACCAAGGCGAGATGAGCCTCTGGGTCGCCATCATCCGCGCTCATCTGGATAACGGCGATGCCCGCGCCGCGAGCTCTGCGTTGGACGACGCGCGATCGAGAGGCCTCGACAGTCGTTCGCTCACCGAGGCTCAAGCGCGGATCGAGGCGGCACTCGGCCAGCCGGAGGCGATGCGCACCACGGTCACCCGTCTCCGGGGACAAGCACAAGGGGATAGCCGAAAGGTGGCAGCCTCCTTCATGCTGCAGGGCGAGCTCGAAGCCGCCCTGGGCAACATCGACGAAGCCTTGGCAGCCTATCTTGCGGCCGACGCCGCCGACCCGAGCACGCCTGCGCTCCAGCGCGCGGCGGACCTGGCGCTGCGGTCGGGACGATCCATGCAGGCGCGCCGGATTTACCAGACGCTATGCCAGCGCAACCCGCAGGGCGCCGCATGTGTGCAGGAGGCGCGACTGGCCAAGGAGCTGCGAGAAACGCCGTCGCGACCGCCCCTCCCTTGACCCCCTCCCCGATTTCGAGAACGCTAGGAACGGGGACGCCATCGAACCAGACCGTCCACAATCCGATTCTATGGAGGAACCAGAGCTCGACGTGAGGGAGGTCCTGCACATGTTGCGGGACTACAAGTGGCTCATCTTGGGCATCACCTTGGTGGTGGTGGCGATTGGAGTCGTTTGGACGATGCGCACGCCCAAGATTTACGAGGCCACCTCGACGCTCGAATACGACCCAAACCCTTCGCAGCCGTTGGGCGGCGAGGTGAAGGATGTGGCCGACCCCATCGGGAACTATTGGGCGACCAGGGAATTCTTCCAGACGCAAAATCTGGTCATCGCAAGCCGCGGTATCGCGAAGAGCGTGGTGCAAACGCTCGGCCTGCACGAGGATCCCACTTATTTGGCCCAAGACGACGACGCGACCGGACCCACCGGAGACCTCGAAGCGACGGCTCTTGCGCTTCAGTCACGACTCACCGTGGAACCGGTGCCCGAGACGCGCGTCGTACGAATCCATGCCCGCGATGTGAAACCCGAGCGGGCTCGGCTCATCGCGGACGCCGTGGCTCAAGCCTACGTCAACAAGACCATCGACGACCGGCTGGCATCCACCGACCGCGCCAGGGACTGGCTCGAAAATCAAGCGTCCGTCTTGCGCAAAGAGCTGGATGACGCCGAGCTGGCGTTGCATGACTTCAAGAAGGGACATCACGTCCTCTCCGTTTCGATGGAGGATCGTCAGAACCTCGTTGCGAGCGAGATCGAAGCGACCAACCAACGGCTGACGGAGGTTCGAAACCATCGAATCGAGCTCGAAGCGCGCTGGAGACGCCTCCAAGCGTCGCTCGGGAAGCGGTCCGGCGAAATTGACCCCTCGATCATGAGCGACCATCCAGCCCTCAACGGTCTCGTGGTCGAGCTCCGAGAAAAGAAAAAGGAGCATGATGGGCTCGCGGTGAAGTACGGAGACGAGCACCCCACGATGCAAACGCTAGCTCAGGAAATCGGCGTACTCGAACGGCAGATCGCCGAGGAAAAGGCCGCCATCCTGGAGTCTGCCGAGCGTGATGTGGAGCAGGCGCGCGCCGTGGAAGCAGGCCTGCGCGCGGCAGGCGACGAGGCGCAATCGGCTGGGCTCAATTTGAATCTACGGGAGATCGAATATCGTCAGCTGCACCGAGACCGAGACAACAAAGCCAAGCTCTACGAGATCGTCTTGCAGCGCCTGACCGAGACCGACCTCACCCGAATGTTGAAAACCACATACGTTCGTATTCTCGATCGGGCCCTTCTCCCCAGCCAACCGGTGAGCCCCAATCTGATCAAGAACATCGGCACCTCGTTGCTCGCCGGGCTGCTGCTCGGGTTAGGCGCTGCGTTCTTGATGAGCCGCATGGACCGAACCATCCGCTCGGTCGAATCCGTCGAGTCACTGGGGATCCCGGTGCTCGGTGTCATTCCGCATTTGGGCGCGTCGGCGGAGGCGCAAACCAAGCCGGGGCCCAAACATGTGGGCCCGGCTCAGCGTCAGGATGAGCTCGTCGTGCTCAAAGAGCCCATGTCTCCTGCCGCGGAAACGTTCCGCATGATTCGCACGAACCTCGCGTTCATGTCGCAGGAGCTGCCGCTTCGAAGCGCCGTGATCACCAGCGCCATGCCGCTCGAAGGCAAAACGACCATCGCCAGCAACTTGGCAGTCACCCTCGCGCAGTTCGGGCGCTCTGTGCTCCTGGTGGACTCAGACCTCCGACGCCCGCGTCTGCATCGCGTGCTGGAGGTGGGCAACCAAAGCGGCTTGAGCACGCTGGTGGAGGGCCGCTCGACCTTGAAGGGCTCCATTCATCAAACCAAGGTCGATGGGTTGAGCTTGCTCACCTCGGGACCCATCCCACCGAACCCTTCCGAGCTGCTCCATTCGGAGGCCTTCGCCCGCGTCAAGGACGAGCTGCTCGACCACTTCGACTATGTTTTGTTCGACAGCCCGCCCATGGGCGCCGTGACCGATGCGGCGATTCTCGGGCCCCAAGTGGATGGCGTCCTTTTGGTGGTCCGGGCGGGCACCAGCACCGTGCACTCGATCGCAGGCGCTCGAAAGCAGCTGCAAGGCGTTTCGGCACGGCTTCTCGGCGCCATCCTCAATGACGCGGATCTGCGGATCAAAGGCTACCGCTATGGCGCGGGCGGATATTCGTACCGGAGCGCAGGCGGATACGCGCCAATCCAAACCGACGCAGACGCCGCTTAGCCGCGGCCGGGATCCCCACTCCATCCGAGATCCTGCCGCGCCCGCCCAAATCGGGCCGCTCGGGCTTTGGAAGCGACATCGAGCAGAGCCCGGTCACGCACCCACCGGGCGCGTTCGTCTTCGTCCGCAGACTGCAGCAGGTCTGCAAATCGGGCACCCGCAAGTAGACTTCCAACCCGGCGGAGCACCCCTTCGAGCACGATGTGCATGCGGGCGTCGAGGGGCGGGCTCGTTCGAATCGCGTCGAGCGCGGCGAGACAAGCGCTGAGATCCGCCACGAGATCCGTCGGTCCGCCGGCCCGTTGCGACCATCCCACAACGTAGCCCAATGCAGCGCCAACCACATGGATGTCCTCGATGGTCCGAAATGGCTTCACGTACGCGAGGTAGCCGTCTCCGGGCAACCGCTCGCTTTGCGCGACTACGACGTCGCCGAGCTCGACACTGGCATGCACGACCTCGGGCACGAAGGGCGTAGGCGGCAGCTCGGTGATCACGACACCCTCCCGGTTGGCGGGAATTCGGACCACGGCCAGGTCGGGACGGCCGTCGGGCTTCTCACCCTCACGACACGCCACCAGCAAGGTTTTGGCAAGCGTGCCGAAGGTCACGAAGCTCTTGGTTCCCCGCAGTTGGTATCCGCCGGCCACGGAATCGAGCTTCGTCGCAATCGAACGCGGGCTGTTGCCCCCGCGCTCGGTGACGCACAAAGCGCAAGGCACCTCGAGCT
This sequence comes from Myxococcales bacterium, assembly GCA_050118395.1. Lineage (GTDB taxonomy): Bacteria > Myxococcota_A > Polyangia > Polyangiales > Houyiibacteriaceae > SG8-38. The sequence goes on from JASFKY010000179.1 coordinate 6,109, forward strand.
CGCCCACCATGTGCTCCAAGGCCGCGGGGTAACCCACAGCAAAGGCATGGCCGAGGCGGTCGGCCCTAAAGGCCACACGGACCGCAGCGGAAAACGGCGAGCAACCCGCCGCACGTTCACTCCGATATGCGGCCCAAAGCGCTTGCAGATTCGAAAATGCCGTGTGGTGGACGGGATCACCAGCGAGCACGTCGAGCCACGTCGAGCTTGCATCGTCCATCATCGAACGGTAGCACTACGGACGACCGGCACGGAGCTCTCCGTGCGGTCCATCAATCGGAGGAAAAGAAACCATGACCGAGCTCAAGGGCAGCAAGACCCACGAAAACCTCAAGGCCGCGTTTGCCGGCGAGTCCCAAGCCAACCGTCGCTACCTCTACTTCGCCAAAATTGCAGATGTGGAAGGCTACCCCGAGGTTGCGGGCAACTTCCGAGAGACGGCCGAGGGCGAGACCGGGCATGCGCACGGGCACCTCGACTACCTCAAAAAGGTCGGCGATCCGGCGACTGACAAGCCCATCGGAGACACCGTGCTCAATCTCGCCGCGGCCGTCGCGGGCGAAACGCACGAGTACACCGACATGTATCCTGGTTTCGCCAAAACCGCGCGGGAGGAAGGCTTCGATGAAATCGCCGACTGGTTCGAAACACTGGCCAAAGCCGAGAAGTCACACGCCGGCCGCTTCCAATCGCTCCTGGACGACCTTTCCTGAGCCGGGGCTCGCACCCCGTGGGTGAGGAAACCAAGAAGCAGGTCTCGTATCTACCGACGGACGGGTTGAGCTACGACCCGAGCGAAGCGAAATACTGGGATGAAGACGCGCTCGATCGAGAGGTCGAGCGTGTCTTCGAGGTGTGCCACGGCTGTCGCATGTGCTTCAAGTACTGCGATTCGTTTCCCACCCTCTTCACCGCCATCGACGAGAAGTACGACGGCGAAGTCGGAAAGCTCACCGCTCTCGACAAACAACGCGTGATGGACGCGTGCTTCCAATGCAAGCTTTGCGAAGTGCAGTGTCCTTACACGCCGAGGGACGGACACGAGTTTCAGCTCGATTTCCCGAAGCTCGTCCACCGTTACGACGCGGTTCGCTACAAAAAGGGCCAGCAGCCTCACAAGCTGCGTCTGAAGCTGCTCGAAGACCCCGACCGAGCCAGCGCCATGGCCCGGGCGAGCTTGGGTTTGGCCAACGTGATGAACCGAGTCGGGATACACCGTTGGTTCATGGAAAAGCTGGTCGGCATCGACCGCCGCAAGCTCCTTCCCGATTTTGCCCAAACCACGTTCGAGGCATGGGCGGCGGGCGCAGGGCTGATGG
>JASFKY010000180.1:0-7424 GCA_050118395.1 Myxococcales bacterium
GACCACGACGCCGTCATCGATCTCTGGCTCACCCAGAAATATCCGCCCGACCTGTGGACCCGGGCTTTCCGAGGCCGGCATCTCGGGCTCGAGATGTCCGACGACGAGCGAAGCAAAGCCATGATGAAATACGGAGTGAAGCCGGGGTTCTCGATGAAGATGCGGGTCGAGCAAGACGGGGGCGTGCCTGTCGTGTTTTTGGTGAAGGAGGTCAAGCGCATTCCGATTCCTCCGAGCGTGTTCGAGCTCCCCGAGGGATACGCGCGAATCCAAGGCCCATCTACGGCCCGGCCTTGACGGCACTGAAGCCCCTTGCGATATACCCGCTGGACGGCGAGACGAGGTAGGGGCGCCGCAAGGAGTGATCATGACAAAGCAACTAGCATTGCGCGCGTCGATCGTGTTCGTCGCGCTGCTCGCACTCAATGGGTGCAAGTCCGAGACCACGGAGAACGCCAAAAAGGCCAAGAGCAGCGATCCGGTTTTGGTGCTCGACACCGGCCAAGAGCCGCGTTCGGTTCTGCGATATGAAATCGCCGAGGGGACCACCGTGAGCTCGACCATGGAATACGGCTTGGCATCCCTCGCGACGACCCGACGGGGTGCAGCGCTGGCCGTGACTCCGGGTGTCCGGCTGCACATCGTGTCGGGGCCCACGATGCAAGGCAAACACGGAACCACCCGGTTCGACGTCCGAATCGTCAAGGCGGAAGCAATCGTGCCCGAAGGAATCGACCCCCAAGTCGCGCAGGATTTGAACAATAGCGCATCGGTGCTGAACAACGTGGGCGGATGGGTCGAGATCGACGACCGCGGCATCGTCAAGCGGGCAGAGCTCAATGAAGCGGCCGGGCGGAGCGACGTCCCGGTTCGGCTCCTCGTGATGCTGATCAACGCGCGCACCTCGCTCGCACGCGTGATTCTTCCCGCTGAAGCCGTCGGCGTGGGGGCGAGCTGGGAAGCGAGAAAGGACTTGGTGCTCTACGGGTTCGAGATCAATCAGGTCGACACGTACACCCTGCAAGCCAAGGTCGGAAACGAGTTGAAGCTGGGCGTGTCCATTCGCCAGACTGCGCCAGAGCAAGCGGTCACCTTCAAAGAAGAAGGCGTCGAAATCCAGCTGAAATCTCTGGTCATGGACGCAAGCGGCGAGGTCATCGCCAACCTGAGTGCGCTCGAGGCCAACGCCGCAGCCAGCGGCGAGTCGTCGGCCGCGCTGAGCGTCACCACGGTCGATGGCACCGAACCGGTCGAAATCGATCGGGCGTTTCAGGTTCGGATGACCGTGACCTACGACCTTCCTGGAGACGAGGCGACCACCGAAGAAGGCGCCGAATAGCCCGGCTTCCGCTCACGAATAGAGCGAACCCGGCCACAACGTGGTGACGACGGCGCGTTGCGCCCGCTCCCGTTTCCAGTATTCGGATTCGGGGTCGAGCACGACGCTGCCGTCGATCAGCGTTTGCAGTTGCGCTTCGATCTCGCGGGCAAAGGCCTCGTTTTGCACGACGATGTTGGACTCGCTCTCCCAAAAGCTCGCAGTCGCATCGAGATTGGCCGAGCCGATGCTGACTGCGATCCCGTCGACCGATACGATCTTGGCATGCACGTACGGCCGCACACGACCCCCTCGGGCGACCACCAATGGTGAAGGCGGCGGAACGAATTCGTAGATCTCGACGCCTGCCTGAAGCAGAGGCTCCAACTTGGCCTTCACCATGTACTCGAAGACGGTGCGATGAAGTGGCGCGGGAAAGAAGCTGCCGTCCTCGCGGCGTGCCGTAGCGCTGCCGGTGAGCAGCTTGACGCTCACACCCCGAGTCAACAGTCGCAAAATTGCCCGCTCCAGGGCAGGAACGATCGGAAAATCGTTGACGATGTAGACGTGGTCCTCGGCCACGTCGAACATCGACTCGTACATCGATAGGCCGTTGGTGTCTGCAAGACCGTGATGAACGACCAAGCGCCCGGCTGCCGAACCCGTCGGCTCCAGGGGTGGAAGGACGTCCGGCGACTCCGGGGCCGATCCACCATGCTCTTGCCAGGTTTCCAAAAAAGTTCGTTGCACCTCGTGAACGAGCGGGCCCCGAACTTCGACGTGCGCGTCGAGCCAAGGGATGCGCTCGTGGCGCGTGTGATCGTGAACGGCCACCTCGTCGAAGCCGAGATAGTATTCGTCGCTCGCATTGCGCCCCGAAACGAAGGCCCGCTGTCCGTCGATGATCATCAGCTTACGATGATCGCGCTTTTTGAGGCTCGAAACACCCACCTCTCGCCGTGATTCGATCGGGTCCACGGCGATGACCTCGATGCCTTCCTCTTGCTGCAAGGAAAGGATCAGCGGATTGACGCGCCCGAAGATCTCTTGCTCCGAGTAGAGCGCGTCGACCATGAACCGCACGGCAACCCCGCTGCGAGCCCGTTGGATCAATTTGACGATTAGCTCCTCTGCGAAGTTGCTCGGCCGCACGATGTAGAGCTGGATGTGGATGGAGGAGCGCGCCTGATCGATCGCATCGAGCACCCGGAGCCGGGCTTGATGGTTGTCGAGCTCGGCATGAAACGCATTACCGCGCACGAGGTGCGAGTCGGTGGTTTGGTCGAGTCGCCAGTCGAGCGGCGTGCTCCGCTCTCGGTCTCGAAGCATCTGCTCTGCTTGCTGGTCTTCTGCACCGAGGTCCCCCGCGGCAAAGCGGCTCAGCATGGTGGCAGGGGACACCACGTCGAGCTGTTCCATCGCCGTTTGCTCCGAATCGTCGTCCCGACCCGTCAGGATCGTGGTGACCGGCACTCCCTTGGCACGCAGCCTGCGTATGGCGGTCGTCGCAAACATCTTGACGAAGTCGACGCCGAGGCTGCGCAGCTCTTCTTCTTCGGCCGAATAGGTGAGAACGGCGCCCGGCGGCAGCCGTTGCTTTCGCACCTCTTGGGTGAGAAGCGCGTCGCGGTTCTTTTCGTGAACGTCGAAGTAGGCGATCTCGAATCCCTCATCCACCAGCGAACGCAGCAGATCCAGCAGCGGCTCCTCGGGACGCGAAAAATCGGTGGCGCCCGGTAGGATCAGCGCAGCGTCCACCAAGACGACCGGCCGCCCGCTGGCAACCTGCAGCACGCGGTGGCCAATGAGATCCGACACCGTCTCTCCACGGTCGTTACAGATCTTCGCACCCACCCGGTAGAGCCCGGGCTCTGGGGCGCGAATCATCGTCCGCACCTCTCCGCCGTCGCTGATGGACACTTCATCGGCCACCGCATCATCGAGGTAGAATCGAACGCAGGTGCCGAGCTTTGCCGAAACGCCGAGGTTGGCGGACAGCTCCACGTACTCGTCCTGGCTGGTCAGCACATCGCGCTGCACGCCGCCGAGGAACCGGCGCAAGCTGGGGTTGCGTCCCCATCGCTCGATGGTGGCACCCAAGGATCGGGCTGCGGTATCGAAAAGCGATTCATCGCTGGCCGACGCCTCTTTGTCCTCGCTGCCAAACGAAGATGCGATGCGTCGAATTCGCTCGCCGAGGTCCCGAGGTGGGGTTTCGTCGGTCACGCCGCGAAGTATAGGACGGGCCAGCCTACGCGTCGGTCCACATCGCCAGGTAGGGAAGATTTCTGAATCTTTGCCCCAAATCCAGGCCGTAGCCGACGATGAAAACGTCCTGCACCGCGAACCCGAGGTAGTCGATCTCGACCGGCACCAAGGTCCGCGCGGGCTTGTGCAGGAGCGACGCGAGCTTGAGCGAGGCAGGACGACGGGTCTCGAGGTTCTCGTAGAGATACGAAACGGTGAGCCCGGTGTCGACGATGTCCTCCACGAGGATGACATGCTTGCCTTCGATCGGTTGGGTCAAGTCGGCCGTGATCTGCACGATGCCACTGCTTTGCTGGCCTTGGCCGTAACTGCGAACGCCGAGGAAATCGATCGAGAGGTCGAGGTCGATGTGCCGCACCAAGTCTGCGGCAAACACGTAGCTTCCCTTGAGGACGACGATGACCACCAGCTCCTTACCGAGGTAGTCGTTGGTGATCGCACGCCCCAATTCTGCGACGCGTCGCGCGATCGTGCCGGCATCGATGAGAGGCTTGATTGGCATGGGGAGCCCGTTAGTTCGCCGAGAATACGATCGGGAACTTGGCAGGGCCACCCTCGGACGAAGCCGGGAATCGCCAACGCCGCACGGATGCTGCCACGCACTCCGCAAGCCCACCCGGCGCGCTACCTTCGGCGTTCACGTCTTTGACTCGCCCAGACGAGGCGACCATGACCGTGACGTCGAGCCGAACCGGAGGCGGGGTCTGCTGACCGCGAATCGCGCGCTCGTAGCAGCGCTGAAGCCGTGCCTTGTTCGCCGTGACCGTCGCGCGCACGCCCGCGCCATCGAGCGGCGGCTCGTCGCTCTTCGTCTTTTGGGCATCCCTGACGCTGATTTGGGCCGGGGTCGTGTGGGCGCTCGATCCGAACTCGCGCAGCATTTTTTCTTCTTCGTCGCTCAGCGAACCGTCTTCGGCAACGGCGGAGGCCGGTTCGGGGCGAGCTCGATGCCGCACCACGGTCGGGCTATTGCGAGCGGGGGCGATGGTCGGGCCGTCGTTTGCGGGATTGGGTGGCGGAACCACGAGACCGTCCGGCTCCGCGTCGTCTGGCTCGATGTCATCGGCCAAGGCGTCCGCCCGGGCGTCTTCATTCGCCACTGTGTCGGGCAGCGAGTCACCCGGCTGCGTGGTCGCCGCCTCGGTTTGGGCTTGCTGCGCCGGCGCGGCCGTTTCGGCAGTCCCCACGGCGCCAAGCCATTGGGTCATGAATCGATCGCCGTAGCGCTCGAATGCGAGGAATCCGGCCACTGCCACGAACACCAAGAGGGAGACGATGAGCACCAGCATCCCGAGCGAAATCCCCTCCTGGGGCTCGGCGGTGGCCGCGGCTGGCTCGGGAGGAACCGATGGCACCGAAACCGACTCGTCCGGAGTGGGCGGCAAACCCGAAAACGCTCCGAGCGATGGAGACGAATCGAAGATTTCTTCGGGCCCGATGGGCGCCGGCGGCTGTGAGTGCTCCATCGACGACGAATGGCTATCGACGAACGGCGGCATCGAAGAAAACGAGGTGCGCAATGGCAAGCCCGAGACGCGACGCTCGTGCAGCAACCCCATCAGCTCCGGCACGGTGGCCAAGGGCCGCCAATCGTCGAACCCTGCTCGCCACACCAGGGAGTATTCGCTCACCGCACCCGAATCGATCTTGTGGGCCATCTCCTCGAGTCGGATCGGACCAATGGGAACGTCGTGGATGGACACATGCCACTCAGGGACCTCGGTGTGCGCCTTCACGGGGCTCGCCGGAACGGGCGGCGCCAACCCGGGATGCTGGCCTTCCCCCGTTGCGTTCCTCCGAACGGACGCTGGAGCGACCTTGCGCGCAGCAGGCGCCGGTCGCCTCGGCGGCACGGACGGAGGACGCCGACGAACCGAAGCGGACGGACGCTGCGCGCGGGCGGTCGGCGCTTCGTGCTCGAAGGTAGACGCCGGCTCCGACTTCCGAGTCACCTCGTGCAAGCCATAGGCCGCGCCCGCCGGAACGGTGACGTCGACATCCACCTGTCGGCCGTCTACCAGGATCTTGTGATCACATTTGCGGCAGGGAAAACGAACCAGGCGGCCACGAACCTTGTCGTCCGAGATCTTGTACTTGGCGTGGCAGCTATCGCACTCGAATCTCATCGGGTTCATCGCCTGTGGGTAAACAAACTGACTTGCACCGTTTCCAGCTTGTCATCGACAGAATCGTAGCGCGAATTGTCGCGTCTGTTCAACGTCAACGTAAAAATTTCACATGCCAGAAAGGACGTAATATCGGTTCTGACGGGTGTCATAGCGGAGCACGAGCCGGTTCTCCCCTATCCGACGGGACCACCGCTGATCTTCTTTATCGTAGGCGACACGAAAGCTCGCGCTGTAGCGGTAGGACACCATCACGCGGTCCATTTCCCTAGTGATCGTGCGGTATTTGATTTCATACCGGACATCGGTGACCCGGTCGCGCCAAAGGCTGAGCTTTTGCTGCAGGGCCCGGTAGTCGAGGTCGTCATCACCCGATGGGGTGCCGTTGTCGTCCAAGTACTCCGGGCTGGCCATGGCCAGCAGAGCTCCCACGTCCCTCGCCTCGACGGCATTGCGGTAGTTCTCCATGAAGGTGATGACCTCCCGGTTTTCGGGGGTGTCTTTCACGGTGGTATTCGGGATGGTCTTCTGACAGCCAGCAGCCGCAACGAGCGATGCGCTCAAGGCGGCAAAAGCCAGCGTCCTCGGCAGACGGCACATGACGAACCCAACGTTACTCATTTCCTGCTCATTCCCGATTCTGCATCGGTGGCTACTGAATTCCATAATCTTTGATTTTGTAAAGGAGAGCCCGGTGACTGATTTCCAGCAGCTTGGCGGCCGCCGTGCGATTGCCGCGCGTTTTTTCCAGCGCCCGACGAATGAGGCTCTCCTCCATGAAGCGGGCGGTCTTTTTGATCGACAGCTCGCCGTTGGAAAGGCTGGCGGCCACGGGATCGGCAGGCTCCCGCATGCGCTCGGGCAAATCGGCCACCGTGATGACGTCACCCTCGGCTAGGACCACCGCCCGTTCGATCGTGTTTTCGAGCTCCCGAACGTTTCCGGGCCATCCGTACTCGAGCATCAGCTTGCGCGCCCGCGGATCGACGCCGCGGATGTGGGTGCCCAAGCGACGATTGTTGCGTTCGATGAAGTGCTCGACGAGCAGCATGATGTCGTCGCGGCGATCACGCAGGGGCGGGACCACGATCTGCAATACGTTGAGCCGGTAGTACAAGTCCTCCCGAAACCGATTGGCCTCGACCTCGCGGCCGAGGTCACGGACCGTGGCTGCAATCACGCGGACGTCGACTTCTTGATCACGCGTCGCGCCAAGCGGACGAACGTGACCCTCTTGCAAGACCCGAAGCAACTTGACCTGAAGGCTCAGAGGAAGCTCGCCAATCTCGTCGAGGAAAAGCGTGCCCTTGTGGGCTTCTGCAAAGAGCCCCTTCTTGTCGGCGTGCGCATCGGTAAACGCGCCCCTGGTGTGCCCGAAGAGCTCGCTTTCGAGGAGCGTCTCGGGAATCGCGCCGCAATTGACGGGTACGAAGGGCTTTTCTTTGCGCGTGCTTCCGAGGTGCAGGGCGCGCGCCACCAATTCTTTTCCCGTTCCGCTTTCGCCTTGGATCAGCACGGTGGTCTTGTAGTCGGCTACCTTGCCAATGGTCGAAAAGACTTTTTCGATGCGCTCGCTCTTGCCGAGAATTCCGTGGAAGGTCTGCTCCTTGCGCATGGCCTCCTTGAGCGCGCGATTCTCCCGGCGCAGCGATTCACGTTCCTCGGCTTTGGTGAGGGTGAGCAACACCTCGTCTTGTTTGAAGGGCTTGGAG
>JASFKY010000181.1:0-7417 GCA_050118395.1 Myxococcales bacterium
TAAGCGCAGACGCATCCGCGGCGAGCGGCGCGCTCGCAATGACGGCTTTGAATGCATCGAAGCTTGCATATTCCGATGCGCTTCCGAGCTCGCAGATCCAAATCGTCTTTTCGCCGTCGGCGACGATTTCGTATTCACCGAACTCGGCGTCGTCGGGACTGAGCCAAGGTGCCTCTGCCGGCGTCCAATCGGCGTTGGGATCGGAGGTCCACAAAGCCAGGTAACCGTCACCCTTGCGTGCAAAGAACCAGCCATTTTCCTTGGTTGCCTCGTCGAACTTGGCTTTGGACAGGAAGGCATGTGTGAACATGAGCTGACTGTCGACGTACAGCCCAAGCGCGGTCTCTATGTCGTACAGCGAGATCACGACGTTCTTCACTTGAACCACTCTCGGCATGGTCCCGTAGCCGACCCAGTATCGAGGCGTAGGACCGGACATGCCGTAGTTCGTGGGGTGGTTGGTGAACGCAACGGCTTCCATTCCGAGGGTGGCCTGCCAATTGGATTGCTGGTCGCCGCCAAAACCTTTTCGCCAGTCTTGCGCGGTGCTGAGCATGTAGCTCGGCGTGCGATAAGTGTAGATGTTGACCTCGGGCCGCATGTTGCGCGTGATGTCCCACTCGAACGCCTTCGCGAGGCCCGTCCGCAGGGCTTCGTCTTCGAGCTGGGTTTGAAACGATTTGAAGGGGGCGAAGTCGTCGTGGTACCACCACTTGTACGCATCGAGCATGTCGACGAACAAGCCGATGGTCAGGGGATGCGTGTATGCCTCGAGCGTGAGAAAGGTCATCCCGTCTTCGAAGCGTGAGGTGTCGAGACCCCAGCGTTCTGCCTCCTCGACCTTGATTCCCATGCGCTGTCGGTTCTCGTACTCCTGGCGCTCGGAGTCTCGAGCCATTTCGTAGATGACCTTCGGCAAGCGGTAGTTGTCGCTCAGTGCGAGCATCGTGGAGCTCATGTTTCCAGGGCTGAGCTCGTTGAGATCGAAGAGCAGCTTGAAGGTGGAACCGGTATTGTCGCGCTTACCGCTCATCTTGTCTTCGTACGTCCGCCCGTGTGTGCTTCCGAAGTTGCCTTGGAAGTGATTCGAGGCCATGTCGGCAAAGATCAGATCCAACACCATGCTTGCGAGGTCGACGATTTCCTGGTCCTGTGCAAAGTCCACCAGGGCCACCAACCCGGGGATGTCCTCGTCGTAGTAAACGTTCGAGAGCCACTCGCTGAAGCCCGTCTGATAGCGCAGGGTGAGCCAGCGCATGATGCGCGGCCGGAACTTTTCCATCTTCTGTGCGCCGGTTTGCGCGCTCGCGGTGAAGACCTCGTTTGGATAGAGCTGACCCGCCAGATACGCTCCCGACGCGAAGAGAATGAAGTGGTTCTCGGTCCAGTAGACCATACTGTCGGTATCGTCTGGGACAGCTTCGGTTTCGAGCTCCTCGGGCCAATACTTGAACGCCAGGATGGTCTGCTTGATCTCGTCGAGCAACTCGGGGCTCAGCAAATCGGAGTCGGCGTACGCGTACATGAGCCTCAGCAAGCCGGGTAGCTTGAAATCTGCCGTGTCGATTCGGTCGTTCATCCGGTCGAGGTCTTCGCGAATCTTGGATTCGTCGATCGTGACGTTCGTGCTGGGGCTCTGTTCGTGGACGTGGAGACGGATGATTTCCGAATACGTGTTCCGGCTCGAGCTTTGCGTCGTCGTATCGAAAAGGGCTTGTTGCCGCTGTTCGAACGTCGTTCCATCGGTATCGTTCTGCGAGCAGCCGATCCATGCGGCTGCGGCCATCAACGAGGCAACGAAAGCCACTCGTTTCATGCGCACCTCCCTTCGCCCGGGTACGGCAGCCCTACGTGAATCACCGGTGATGTCAAGGCGCTCGCACGGCGCGCAGCGGACCCGGTCCTGCCGCCTCAGGGTGTGATGGCACGAGCAGTTGCTTGCGGGCATCATACGACGCCCGCGACGCTACACTCGGTGCGTCCGCGGTTAGGCAGGGTCATGAACAGAGCAAAGACGGTTGTCTTCATCGGCGTTTCGCTTTTGCTGACGGCTCCGGGTTGCAACAAGAACAAGACATGGAACGGACCCGTCTTCGGGGCACGCGGCGCCGAGCATGGCTGCTATCTCTACGAAACGAAGGACAAGAAGTTTCGGTACGAGAGCCAGCACGCCATCGTGGAGACCCGATGGTACGACGAATGGACCTCGCTTCGCGGCGAGACGCTTCCCGATCCTCTGCCTGCGCCGAAACATTGGATCCATCCCAAGCTTCCCCGGGTCTACGCGTCGACCATGCACGAAGACAGCCTGGAGACGGACGTCAGCACCGATCCGGGCCCGATTCCCAGTCAGGTCGCGGTCGAGTATTTCCACGTGCTCGAAAAGGGGGCGAAATTTTCGGGCATGTCGCCATTTTATACGTTTCTCGACGACCACACGATGGTCACCATCTCGTTCGGCCGCAATGCCGCGATGCTGCTCATCGTCGATGTGTCGGGTGATTCGAAAGTGCTCGATTACGTGGCCCTGCCGGGCCGGGGAGCAGGAGCCCTCGAGCTCGCGCATCAATCGGCTCGCATGGCGATGTTCCGCGATACTTCCGGCGGCGCGTATTCCTATTTGGATGCCAAAGGAAACGTGTACGTACCCGGCGCGGACAACACGATCATCCGCATCCCCATACGGAAGCGTCGAATCGCCCACGACCAGATGGCGCTCATCGACCTCGAGCGAGACATCGAGGAAGGCGATTGGATTCACAGCGCCATGCAACATCCCGAGAACCACATCACTGCGCTCATGCCGGATGCCCAAGGACGAGTTTGGTTCACGTCCAAGTTCGGTGTGGTGGGGGTCTTGGACGTCGACGAAGACTCCGACGACTGTCCGTCGGTGTATTTGGCTTCGATCTGCTATTTTTCGCTCTCTTCCAAGATCCAGCACTATTTCGGCGATGATTTGCCGCCAGGTGCGCACGACTTCATCGAGCGGGTAGAGCGCGACGAGAAGAACGGGACGCTGCTTCACGACCTGGCAACGCTCCGAGAGGAGGCGGTGAAGGTGTTCGGTGCTCGATGGAACGCGGACGAGCCCTTCGAGCAGATCCAAAACTCGTTCGCCGTCGGTCCGGACGGTATCTACATCGTCAGCAACATCGCGCTCTACAAGCTGCGATTCAACGATGATGAGAAGCGCATCGAGATCGATCCGCAGTGGGCGCGGAGCTACGCACTCGGGCATCTCGTGTACGACAACGACGAGAAAGTGAAACCCGGCCACTTGAACGCGGGAAGCGGCACCACCCCGACCCTGGTGGACCATCGCTTCGTTGCCATCGTCGACAACGCGCCGAGTCAGGTCAACTTGAACGTGTTCCGCCAGAATGACGGTACGCTGGTGAGCAAGCTACCGCTGTTCGAACCGGGAAGGGGGGCTGTCGAAAACTCGGTGGTCGCCTACGGCGATAGTCTCGTCGTGGGCAATACCTACGGCTACGTCGACCCCTTTGCAGAAAACGATACGGCTGGAGGTATCATGCGCTTCGACTACGACGAAGCAAAGGCGCAATACTCGGCGCGAGAAGGTTGGCCCGCAGCGGGACACGTCGACGCCAAGACCGCCACCCCCAAGCTTTCTACCGCGCACGGGCTCCTCTACATCTACCATCGCGACATGGAGCAGCCTGACTACCACGATTGGCAGCTCACGGCGCTGGACTTCCGCACGGGCAGGAGAGTATTCAGCATCAAGGGCTACTTCACGGACGCTGGTTTCGGTGACAACGTGTCGGGAATTCTCGAGCGCCGAACGCTCGGTAAGCAGTACTATGGTCGTAAGGTATTCGACAACATTTGGGGGACGTTCTCCTTTGGTCCGCACAACAGCGTCTTTCTCGGGACGTACCGGGGTTTTGTCCGCATTTCATCGGCGCCAACGCTCGATTGACGGGTTAGCGGTTGGGACCGCTCGAGCGTGCATGCAGACTCGGAAAGGAAATAGGCCCGTTCCGCTGGCGCATGCGCCGGACTGGGGCAAGATCGGGGCGTTCCGATGCTCTGTCCTCTCGTGAGGTTTTAGATGCTCGATACCCTCGTTCGACACACCAGGGTTCTCGAGATTGTCGGGGACGTAATCCGGGTCCGGGCCACCGGGGTTGCTCTTGGCGATCTGGCGGTCGTCGAGCAGCTCGATGGTCAGGCGTCGAGCGCCAGCGTCGTCGAGCTCGCCCGCGACATCGTGAGCCTGCAGGTGTTTGCCGGTGGGAAGGGAATCTCTACGGATGCCCGAGTTCGTTTCCTCGGACATCCCCAGCAGGTCACCTTCTCCGACAACATTCTCGGGAGGATCTTCCGTGGGTCCGGAGAGGCCATCGATGGCAGGCCCTCCCTCGACGCAGAAGAGAAGATCCCAGTCGCAGGACCGACGGTGAATCCGATGATGCGGGTGATGCCATCGAAGATGATCGAGACGGAAGTTCCCATGATCGACGTCTTCAACAGCTTGGTGGAGAGCCAGAAGATCCCGATCTTCTCGGTTGCCGGTGAGCCGTACAATGCCCTGCTGGCTCGCATCGGGTTTCAAGCCGACGCCGACATCGTGATCTTTGCCGGCCTGGGCTTGATCTTCGACGACTTTCACTTCTTCAAGACGGCCTTCGAGGAAAACGGTGTGTTTCATCGCACCGTGATGTTCGTGAACCTGGCTTCCGACCCGATCATCGAGCGGTTGCTCGTTCCCGACATGGCCGTCGCAGTTGCCGAGCGGTTCGCCATGGAGCGGTCGAAGCGGGTCTTGGTGCTGATGACCGACATGACGGCGTATGCCGACGCCATGAAGGAAATTGGCCTGTCGCAAGCTCGTATTCCCGCGACCCGTGGATACCTGGGCGACCTCTACACACAGCTGGCCCGGCGCTACGAGAAGGCCTGCGACTTCAAAGGCGCGGGCTCGGTCACCATACTCACCGTGACCACCATGCCGGGGAACGACGTGACCCACCCAGTGCCCGACAACACGGGGTACATCACCGAGGGTCAGTTCTATCTGCACGACGGCGTCATCGATCCCTTCGGCTCGCTTTCGCGCTTGAAACAGCATGTCGTAGGTAAAGTCACCCGCGAGGATCATGCCCAGATCATGAACACCATGATCCGTTTCTATGCCGGCGCCCGTGAGGCGGAGCAAAAACAGGCCATGGCGTTCGAGCTGTCGGACTTCGACATGAAGCTCCTCAAGTTTGGAAAGTTGTTCCGGCGTCGGTTCATGGACGTGAACGTCTCTCTGCCCCTCATGAAGGCTCTGGACTTGAGTTGGCGGACACTTGCCGAATGCTTCGAGCCCCACGAGCTTCTCATGAAGCAAGATTTGGTCGATCGTTATTTTCCGGATTTGAAGAGCCAGGGTTCGGGAGAGGTTGCTTGAGCCATGGCCCAGTTGAAGCTGAGCAAGGCCTCGCTGCAGCAAGAGCGCACGAAGCTCAAGCTCTACCAGAAGTTACTCCCTTCGCTCGAGCTCAAACGCAGGCAGCTCACCATGGAGCTCGACAAAGCACGCAAACAGTACGAGGTGACGCGCGCGGAAGTCGAGCAACTAGAGGCGCGGGTAGGCGCCGAGCTGCCCATGCTGGCCAATACGGAGATCGATCTCAAAGGCTTGGTCACCCTGTCCTCGCTGCGTCTGGGCCAAGAAAACGTGGTGGGTGTCAGGCTCCCAGTGCTCGAGGAGGTGCAGTGGCAGGTCGCCGATTACTCCCCATTGGCAAAGCCGGCTTGGGTGGACGCGCTGGTCGACCGGCTTCGAGATGCAGCGGAGGGTCGACTGCGCGTGCAGGTGGCGGCGGAGCGAGTACGCATCCTCCAGCGGGCCGAACGACGCGTGACGCAACGGGTCAATCTCTTCGAAAAGATTCTGATTCCCCGGACTCTACGAAACATTGGCCGCATCCAGATCTGGCTCGGCGACATGGGTAGGGCGGCGGTGGTTCAGGCGAAGCTGGCGAAGGCCCGTCAGGTAGGCGAGTCGAGTTGGATCGAGGAAGAGGGGGCCGCATGGCCATAGTCCCTTTGACCAAGGTCACGTTCGTAGGCCACCAAGCCGAAAAGGAACGGGTTCTCGAAGACCTTCAGGAGCTGGGCTGCCTCGAGATCATCTCTTTGACCGATCAGGTCGCTCCGCTCGCCGATGCTCCAAAGCGCAGTCGTGAGGCCTTTCAATACCTGGAACGCTGCCCGCAGAAGCAGCGAGCGGTTACCAATGCTGCTGGCTTCGACCCGGTGCAGGTAGAGGAAGAGATTTTGGCGCTGAGGGATCGGACTCACGAGCTCGAGTTGGAGCGCGATGCGCTCATCCATCGGATCGAAGCGCTTGGCCCGTGGGGAGACTTCGAGTTTCCGCCCGAGGAAGAGCTCGGAGGGCAGCGCCTTTGGTTTTACGTCGTGCCGCAAAGCCGTCTACGCGATCTCAGCGGGTCGGATCTCATTTGGGAAGAGGTGAAGCGCGAGGGACGAAATGCATATGTCGTCGTCATCTCCGAGTCCGAGCCGCAGGGGATACCCGCGCCTCGGATCCGAACCGGAAGCATCTCCCGGCACGAGCTGGAGCGTCGGCTCGAGGAAGTGGAGCTCGAGCTCGAGGACGCCTTGCTCGAGCGAATTCGCCTCACACGCTGGAGCCGGCTGTTGTCCGAGAGCATGGCGGCTCTCGAGGATCGGGCCGCGCGTCAGCTGGCAGCCGAGCAGTGCTACGACTCCGGTCCGGTGTTTGCGTTGCGAGCGTGGGCGCCGACCGACGCCTTGGAGTCGCTCGAGGCATATTGCGCGGGGCGCGGCATCGCCATGCGCAGCGCCGAGCCGGGACCGGAGGACCAACCGCCGACGCTCCTTCGGAACTCGGAACGTACCGCTGGCGGCGAAGACCTCGTCAACTTCTACAAGACGCCGGGCTATTCCAGCTGGGACCCCTCTTCGATCGTTCTTTTATCGTTTGCGATCTTCTTTGCGATGATCATCTCGGATGCGGGCTACGGGCTGCTGTTGGCCCTGGCGGCGGCCTATTTTTGGGGACGCATGTCGAGGTCGACCACGGGTCGAAGATGGCGTTGGATCGTGGTCACGCTGGTGGTGGCGACGGTCGTATACGGCGTCCTGGTAGGCTCGTTTTTCGGGATCAGCCCGACCGAGGGTACGTTGCTTTCTCGGTTGGCCGTGCTGGACATGAATGACGCGGGGCTCATGATGGCGCTCTCCATCACCATTGGAGCGACTCACGTCATGCTGGCCAATCTCATGGAAGCCCGCCGTCACGGGTGGAGCCCGCGGGCTCTTCCGCCTCTGGGCTGGGCGCTGTTCGTGCTCGGAGGCTACGTGCTGTTCATGGGTGACCGGGCCGGAATCGATTGGTTGAAGTGGCCGACTCTCG
>JASFKY010000182.1:0-7390 GCA_050118395.1 Myxococcales bacterium
ATCCCCCTCTATACATACGCAGACTTCGACATCACCGGAGATATCGATCTCACCCTGAGCTGGCTCACCAACTTGGTGGTGTCGACCATTGGTAACACCAACCACACGGGCAAAGCGGACCTCGCCATCGAGCTCACCAGCGTGCTGGATCTCGACATTGCATTTCTCTTTCTGCGTACTGAGGACCCGGGTCCGCCGCCTGACCCCGCCGATCCACCGATCAAGAAGGATGACTACCAGCTAGTGGTCGGCATCAGTCTGGAGTTGGGCTAAACGCTACCGATCCCATGCTGCCGTGCTCCGGCGTCGTCAGCCAGTCGAGCCCGCGAGCCGAAGGAGCTCACCAACCGAGTGGTGTGCTTCGATGGGATGTCGGAGCGGAAGATGCTCGTCGATTTGGTAATGGGTGCGGCGGCCGTGGCGGCGGCGCGAAATTACGCCTGCTTCCTCGAGCTCACCCAAGATGCGCTGGACGGCCCTCTCCGTGATGCCGACCGCTTGGGCGATCTCCCGGACGCGAATGTCCGGATTGCGGGCGACGCATAGTAGTATGTGCCCGTGATTGCTCAAGAAAGTCCACGCTGGGCTGGGTTGGTCCGGGGTGCTCATCGCTTCACCGACTCTTGTTACATAAAACATAAATCACGCATTGACAAGCACGAAAAAAATATCATGCTTCTGATATCATGAATCAGCGGCTCTCCAGCCCTCCGAGGTCTTCCCGCCCGTCGCCTCTTCGGCGTACGCGGCAGCTGCTGGCTCTCGACCGCCAGGACATCGTCGTGATCGTCATTTACGGCGTGGCGCTCGGTCTTCTATCTCTCGCGGTCCCGGTGGCGGTGCAGTCACTGGTCAACACGGTGGCGTTTGGATCGCTCCTCCAACCGCTGTTCGTGCTGACGGTGCTCTTGGCCATCGCGCTGATGGCTTCGGCGGTGTTGCGCGCGCTCCAAGTACGAATTGCGGAGATGTTGCAGCGTCGTTTGTTTGTTCGAATCGTCGCCGAAATCGGCAGTCGACTGCCGCGGGTGAGCGCCAAGGCGCTTCGGGCGGCCAATGGGCCTGAGCTCTTGAATCGGTTCTTCGACGTGTTCACCACCCAAAAGAGCGTCGCGTCTCTTTTGCTCGGTGGTATCGATGCACTTCTGATTGCCCTCGTCGGGATGATGGTCCTTGCTTTCTATCACCCCCTGCTGCTCGCGTTCGACATCGTTCTCATCATTGGCGCAGCGATCGTTCTCATTCCTCTCGGGCGCGGAGGCACCAAGACGAGCGTACAGGAATCCAAGGCCAAGTATGCCGTCGCGGGTTGGTTGGAAGAAATGGCGAGGCATCCCCTGTCGTTCAAGCTCGCTGGCGGCGCGGAATTTGCGACTGCCCGCGTGGAGGAGCTGGCCCGGTCGTATCTCCACGATCGAGATCGCCACTTTCGAGTGGTATTTCGTCAGCTGATCGGGGCTCTGACCATCGAGGTCGTGGCGAGCGTGGCACTGCTGGCGCTAGGTGGTTTGCTGGTGATCGAACGCCAGCTGTCCATCGGCCAGTTGGTTGCTGCCGAGCTCATCGTGACCGCGGTGGTGGCTTCAATTGCCAAGCTCGGAGGCAAGGTGGAGATTTTCTATGATTTGGTCGCAGCGGTCGACAAGCTGGGAGAGATTTTGGATCTTCCGATGGAGCGCCCGACCGGGGAGAGCCCACCTCGAGAGACTGAAATGCGCGGCAATTTGCGCGTTCGGGATCTGGAAGTGGAAGCGCTTGCCGACGCAGAGCCGCTTCGCGTTTCGTTCGACCTGCGACCCAGTCATTGGCTTGCGTTGACTGGAGAGTCGGAAACGGTGACCACGAATCTGGTCGATGCGATCTTCGGTTTGTCCCCGATACGGGCCGGTCTCGTCGAGATCGAAGGGCACGATGCACGAGATCTCACACTTCGCGGCCTACGCTCGCGGATTAGCGTGGTTCGGGGCGCGGAGATCCTACCGGGAAGCGTCGCCGACAACCTTCGCGCGGCCAATGCCGAGCTCACGGCCGATCAAGCCTGGGCCGTTCTGCGTCGCGTCAACTTGGAAGCGCCCATCAAGTCACTGCCCAAAGGCCTCCAGACCGAGTTGTTTCCCGATGGAGAGCCGCTGTCCCGGTCCCAGGCCATGTCGCTCACCATTGCGAGAGCGCTTGCGGGCAAACCGTCGGTGCTGGTTTTCGATCGAACCCTCGATCGGTTCAGCCCTCGAAAACGTGGCCAATTGCTCGACGCGCTGCTGAGCGAGCGCGACCTTTCGGTCCTTCTCATCACCGATGAGCCCGAGGTGCTCGCGCGAGCCGACGAGCACATCGAGCTACCGGGAAGCACCGGCACGCGAGGAGAGGCAGCATGAGTGAGGCATCGACGACGAATCACACTTGGAACGGCTTCGAAAGAGACCATCTGCCGCCCGGCCTGGACGTTCCCGCTCCGCAGCGCGCAGCGACGGCCGCCAAGTTGTTGGTCGCCCTCTTCGTGGCGATTTCATTGGCTGCGCTGCTCGCGCCCTGGACTCAAAACATTCGGGGTAGAGGGCGAGTCATTGCCTATTCGCCCGATCAGCGTCAGCAGAACATCGAGGCGACCGTTTCGGGCACCATCGCAAAATGGTTCGTCCAAGAGGGGTCCCAAGTTCGAAAGGGCGATCCCATCGTGCAGCTCGCCGACAACGACGCGCGCATTTTGGAGCGGCTCGCGACGCAGCGCTCCGCGATCGAGATCCAACGCTTGGCTCAAGCGCAACGAGTCGAAACGCTGAAGTTGCGCATCGAGTCGCTGCGTCGTTCGCAACGAGCCGAAATCAACGCGGCGGAGTCCAACGTCGCGATCGCGCACCAAGACGTCGCTGCGGCGAGGCAGGAGCTCAGCGCTGCCGAAGCCGAGCTGGAGACCAACGAGCTCAATTTGCGTCGCCAAGCCGGTCTTCGAGAAGACGGGCTTGCATCGCAACGCGAGCTGGAGCTCGCGCAGCTCGCGGCGCGGCAGAGTAGGGCGAAGGTGGCTTCGGCCGTTGCGAAGCTCGAAGCATCTCAAAACAAGCTCTCGCAAAGCCGGGCGGCCTTGCGAAGAGTCACCGCCTCGGCGGAAGCGGAGATCGGAAACGCAGAGGCGGGTCTTCGCAGCGCGGAGACCGAAGTAGCCTCGACCAATGGGGGGTTGGCGCGCCTCGAGGTCGACATCGCTCGGCAGGAAGCGCAAGTCGTCACCGCGCCCATCGATGGAACGATTCAGCGCGTGATTGGCCGGCTTGGTGGAGAGCAAGTGTCTCGGGGCGAGTTGCTGGCCGTCCTCGTTCCGATGACCCAAGACCGTGCCGTCGAGCTCTATGTCGACGGAAACGACGCGGCTCTCATCAAGCCGGGAAGCAAAGTGCGACTCCAATTCGAGGGATGGCCGGCCGTCCAGTTTGCCGGCTGGCCTTCGGTGGCGGTCGGTACGTTTGGTGGACGCGTTGCATTCGTGGACCCCACCGACGATGGACGAGGCGATTTTCGCGTCTTCGTGGTTTCTGATCCGGACGAAGGTCCATGGCCGGCTGCCAGCTACCTGCGTCAGGGGGTGCTCGCCAAAGGTTGGATCCTTCTCAATCAAGTTCGCCTGGGCTTCGAGATCTGGCGCCAGTTCAACGGCTTTCCGCCGACCACCGATCCACCGCCCATGGCTTCACCCAACGAGGTGAGCAAATGACTCGTAGATCGGCTTGGCTGATCGTCGCCACTGCGTTCCTTTTCTCTTCCAAGGTGCTTGCAAGCGAAGACGGAACGTCCGCGCTGCAGTTCGAAGAGGTTCTGGGCTCGGTGACCGTTCACGACCCTCGAATTCGAAAGGCGATCGAGGGTCTGCGTCAGGCTGAGAGCACCACCATGGAGGCGCGGGGCGCATTCGATCCGAAACTCGACGGTAGTCTTGGGCTCAGGACCGGCGGATACTACGACCTGCGCAGAGCCAACGTCGAGCTGCGCCAGGCCACGACCCTTTGGGGCTCAGAGGTCTACCTCGGCTATCGCGTGGGTCTCGGCATCAACGAGAGATGGCCCACGTATTACGAGGATCAGACGCTTTCCGGGGGTGAGGTGCGAGCGGGCATCGAGCTGCCAGTTTGGCGCGGTGGTCTCATCGACGAGCCCCGAGCCAAACGTGCCCGGGCCATGCATCTCGAAGATGCGGCGGGATACGGCCTTTCCGCAACCGAGCTGAACTTGGAGCTGGCAGCGGCGGGCGCCTACTGGAAGTGGGTCAGCGCAGGCCAGAAGCTTGGAGTCACCGAGGCACTCGTCCACCTTGCCGAAGAACGGGACGGTCAGTTGCGACGCCGCTTGGCCGCGGGCTCGATCGCAGAGTTCGACGTGACCGACAATGAGCGAATCTTACTAGAGCGCCGTGCCATGCTGGTCGCCGCGGAGCGTGCATTCGAGCAAGCCGGCTTCGAGCTCTCGCTGTTCTTGCGCGATGCACAGGGTCGATCGGTCGTCCCGCAGCCGAACCGCTTGCCCAAGGCCCCGGCGGGGACACCGCCGACAGAGCCGATCGAAGAGCTGGTGATGCAACGCGTGCTCATGTGCCATCCCGAGCTGCGACGCGCACGGGCGGAGCTCCAGGCCGCCGAGGTCGGCGTCGCGCTGACGGAGAATCAGTTGGCGCCGGAGCTCAGGGGTTTCTTCCAGTACTCACGCGATCTCGGCGACCTGACGGGGACGGATCTCGACTTCACTCTCCCAGGCAACGTGTTCAACGCCGGAGTCAAGCTCTCGATGCCCTTGCCGTTTCGTAGCGAGCGGGGTCGCGTGGGGGTGGCGCGAGCCCAGGTGGCGCAGAACGAAGCGGCTCTTCGTTTCCTCGAGGACAGCCTCGGCGCCAAGGTGCGCGACGCGGCGTCTGCGGTGCGTGCCGCGCAGGAGCGCGTCAAGCTCACGGCAAGGGTGGTAGGAACCGCTGCCGAGCTGGCCGAGGGCGAACGCCGCCGGTTCGATGTCGGCGCCAGCAATTTGATCTTCGTCAACCTCCGGGAACAACAAGCAGCTATGGCGAAGATGCAACTGATCGAAGCGGCCGCCATTGCCGAGATCGAGCGCACGCGATGGGACACGACAACTCGCGTCGAATGTGGACGCGACGGCTGATCAACAAGTCATGCACATTGGGAAATCGGACTTTCTTCGACCGATTCGAGTCGCCGGAGCAAATCTTCGCCCGTTCGCAGCGCAGCGGATGGGTCTTCATCGACGATGAGGACGTGACCCATCTTTCGCCCTGGCCGGGGATCGGTCTTGCCATACAAATGAAGACGTGCCTCGGGTCTCGAAAGAACCTGCGACCAATCCGGCGGTCCATCGCGCCACAGGTCACCGAGTAGATTCACCATGGCGGCGGGACGCGGCAACGAGGTGTCTCCCAAGGGAAGATCGAGCACGGCACGAACGTGTTGCTCGAACTGCGAGGTGACACAAGCCCCGAAGGTGTAATGGCCGCTGTTGTGCGGACGGGGTGCGATCTCGTTGACCAGCAGAGTTTCACCGCCGACCAAGAACATTTCGACCGCCATCATGCCCACGTGATCGAGGGCGTTGGCGATACGGCTTGCGATGTCGAATGCGTCGATTTCGACACTGCGGCTGATCGGCGCCGGCGCCACCGTCGTGTGAAGCACGTGGTTACGATGGACATTGTGGGCGACCGGGTAGAAACGCAGCTCGCCGCTCGGGTTGCGAGCCAAAAGCACCGAGATCTCGAAATCGAAGGTCACGAACTCCTCGAGCATGGCGGGCTGTTGCCCGATCGCCGACCAGGCGCTGTCGAGCTCGTTCGCGCTTCGAATCATGGCCTGCCCCTTGCCGTCGTAGCCGGCCCGCCGCGTCTTCAACACACAAGGGAAGCCAAGCGCGGATGCCGCCTCCGACAGCTCGGCCAAGCTGCTCACGGGTCGACAACGTGGCTGTGGGGCGCCGATGTTTTCGAGAAAGGACCGCTGTAGACGGCGATCTTGCACCGTCCGGAGCACCGAAGCCGAGGGGCGAACGGGCCTGATGGTCTCCAAGTCCGCCAATATCGAGGCGGGCACGTGCTCCGTGTCGAGCGTAATGACGTCTACCGACAGGGCCAGTTGCTTCGAGGCATCCAAATCGTCGACTTCGCCTTGGACCCATTCGTCCGACACGGCGACCGCGGGGGCGCCCTGATCCGCGGCGAGCACGCAGACCCGGTAACCCATGCGACGTGCTTCGAGCGACATCATCCGCGCTAGCTGACCCCCGCCCATCACGCCGAGGGTCGCCCCGGGAAGAAGGGAGGTCATAGGCTGGTCTCCAGCACCTTGGCGGTTTGCGCGGAGCGGAACCCCTCCAGGCGCCTGCGTACCCGCTCATCGCTTCTGGCGAGGATGGCGGCAGCCAACAGGCCGGCGTTGGCGGCCCCAGCCTCTCCAATGGCCAGTGTGCCCACCGGAATTCCCTTGGGCATCTGAACGATGGACAAAAGTGAATCGAGCCCGTTGAGCGCGCGGCTTTTCACCGGAACGCCCAGGACCGGCAGAATGGTCTTGGCAGCGGCCATGCCCGGCAAGTGCGCTGCGCCGCCGGCGCCAGCGATCAGCACCTCCAAGCCACGGGCCTCAGCCTGCTCGCAAAAGGCGAATAGCAAGTCGGGCGTTCGATGTGCGGAGACCACCTTGGCTTCGAAAGGAATCTCCAGAGTCTCCAGGATCTCGGCGGCGTGCTGCATGGTCGCCCAATCGCTCTGGCTGCCCATGATGAGCGCCACGCGGGGTCGACCCTCGGAGTTCTGTGTGGAGCTGGCTTCCATACGACATCCTACTCACGAAACAGTTTTCGCGTTTCATATATCGCTGGATGTCCCAGACGCAAGCGGCCCGATGCAAAATAATGCAAAATTGCGAAGATTTGTCGATTTGACTCACGAAATCGGGTTCCTGTAATGTCCGACCCAGATCGCAAGTGGGGACGGCACACGATGGCGAAGGCAAGCACAAAGGCGGCGGAACCCGATTCCTCTTGGACTTTCCTCACCAATCATTCCCATGTGCTCTTGTGCTTGGTGCAGGACCCCGAGGCGCGGATGCGCGACGTGGCAGAGCGTGTGGGAATTACCGAACGGGCGGTCCAGCGAATCGTCTCCGAGCTGGAGGCTGCCGGCTATCTGGTCAAGAGCCGGGAAGGCCGGCGTAATCACTACGAGGTGAGACTCGACCTACCGTTGCGGCACCCGGTCGAGGGACACCGCAATCTAGATGCCCTCGTCAAGCTCATCCTGGGATCCAGACGCAAGTCGTCGCGCTGAGCTCCCGTTCGCCGCTGGCCACGAGATCGACGGATGCACGAAATCGAGTTTCTAAAAGATCTGGTGGTCGTGCTT
>JASFKY010000183.1:0-7331 GCA_050118395.1 Myxococcales bacterium
CATCGTGTTCGGCTCGGCGATCGGGACGCGCATGGTCGAGATCGATGGCGTCAGCTACGGGGCGTTCATCATTCCGGGGCTGACGATGCTCTCGCTTTTGAACCAAAGCGTCTCGAATGCTTCGTTCGGGATCTACATGCCGAAGTTCGCGGGGACCATTTACGAGGTGCTGTCGGCGCCGGTTTCGTATGTCGAGATCTTGCTCGGCTATGTGGGAGCGGCGGCCACCAAGTCGACGGTGCTCGGGGTTCTCATCTTGGTGACGGCCCGGTTTTTCGTGGACTACGAGATCGCGCATCCGCTTTGGATGGTGGGGTTCTTGGTGCTCACGGCGGTCACGTTCAGCCTCTTTGGATTCATCCTCGGCATCTGGGCGGATGGGTTCGAAAAGCTCCAGGTGGTGCCGATGATGATCATCACCCCGCTCACCTTTCTCGGCGGGAGCTTCTACTCCATCGACATGCTGCCGCCGTTTTGGCAGAAGGTGACCTTGCTCAATCCGGTGGTCTACTTGATCAGCGCGTTCCGATGGAGCTTTTACGGACTCGCGGATGTGAGCGTCGGGCTGAGCGCATCGATGATTCTGCTTTTTCTTTCGGTGTGCTTGCTCGTGGTGCGCTGGATCTTCAAGACCGGATATCGACTCCGGACTTGAGGCGCGACGTTGCGTCGGGCGGAGTGGCGCGAACTAGTTGAGGAGCGTCCGTTCGCGACGGTGGACGCGCATGATGGGGTGGCGGCCGAGGATCCAGGTGGGGTCATCGCCTGGGGGGAGGATTTTGAGGCGGCCGCCGTGCTCGCCTTCGAGGTGGCAGAACGCGCAGGGGCACGTGAGGTTGTTGGGATCGTCGGTGCCGCCGTGGGCGCGATATTGCACGTGATGGAGGGTCACGTTGCGCTGGTGGCAGACGGGATTCGTGCAGCGGTAGCGATCGCGGCGGTAAATCGATTCCCATTTGTCGGAAGTGCCCAATGTGGGCACCCACGTTTGCCAGAAGCTCATGCAAAGGAACTGAATGAAGCTCGTGCCGGGGCGCTCTTGGCGGTGGATCCGTTCGAGCTGGCGGTAGTACAGAAGCAGATCGCCCGGGACGCGCAGGCGAAGGGTGACCTTGCCGTGGGAGGTCCCAGATATCGGGACAGCTTGGTTCGGTTCTTCGTCTTTCGGACTCCCGGATATCTGGACAACATCATCTTGCGCGTCGGAGGTCCCGGATATCTGGACAACGATGCTTGGATCGCTCGGATGTAGACTCGGGGTGGCGGCGTCATCGCTTGCGGCCCATTCGTTGCGTGCATGGCCTTCGGGTAGACGGTCACGGGCGATGCGTCGCAGGAGCTCGCCGCTGAGGATCGCTCGCTCGAGGGCCTGCATCTGTGCGATGTGCTCTTCGCTTGGTGGGGATCGGTCGGTTTGGCCTGCATAGCGGGTGGCCATTTCGACCGCTTGGACCTCTTCGCGCAGATGCTTGAAGGTGCGACGGGTGGCGCGGTCGACCCAGGCGCGCTCGGTGTCGGTGGTGGCGATGCGGGCGATGAGCTGTGCGGCTTCGAAGCCGATGTGGCCTCGTTGGAGCGCGTCAACGACGTAGTCGCGACCCCAACTGCGGCGCGCCAGGCTGATTTTGCTGCGGAGCGAGGCGCGTGACATGCCGAGCCGCTCGTGGGCGTAGTGTGCTTCGCTCGCGAAGCCAAGCGCCTGCCATCCGCCAAGCGCCAAAAAGCGCTGCGCCACGTGGCCGAAGAACAGATCGCGACTGGCGAGCTCCGCGCTGTAATGACGGATGCGCCCGTCGAGTGCTTCGAGGCCGAACGGGAGGTCGTCGAGCTCGGGCGCCTCACCGGAACTCGGCTGCGTGGCGACCGCGGGGCGGCTCCGGAGCTCGGCCTCTGCTTCGAGACGCTGGAGGCGCTGCATCTGGGTGCGCCAGGCCGACTGTTCCGCTTCCATCTGCGCGGTGACATCGATTGGGTCTGCTTCGTTGGCTGCTGGGGCTTGCGCAGGCGCGCTGAGCTCGAGCAGCGAGATGCTGGCCTCGGCGAGGAGCGATTCGAGGAAGTGGCTTGCGGTGCATTTGCCGTCCATGTGCTCGACCATCATGCGCGTGGCTTCGAGCGCCCATGCTTCTTCGACCGGCACCGTGAGCGATAACGTGCGCGCGAGCTCGTCGTCGTCGAGGGGCTCCGGTGACGCCGGTGGCTCTGATGACCCTGATGACCCCGGTGACTTTGGGGGGCTCAGCGCGATGCGCATGGCGCGAACCGTCTTGCCGCGTGCCACCTGGAGCAGCGCCGATTCGGTTTGAGGGGTGGCATGCCGTGCGAGCAGCTCTGCCATGCTCCAGCCGATGGAGCCGGATTCGAGGGCGGTGGTCAATTGGGGTAGCGACTGCAGACGCCGCGCGAGGGTGCGGCTCTCGGCGGCCCATCGACCGCCGCGACTGCAGCGCTCGAACGCATAGGCGTGCAAGGTCGAAAACCCGAGCTCGTGGATGCCATCGCCGAGGCGGTGGAGGGCTTGGCCGATCCGAAGGCGAAGGCGGCCGGCGCCCCGCGCCAGACGGTAGAGCTCGGCGTCGAGCTGGGTGATTTCGCTAGGCCCAGAGACGGGAATTTCGCAGGGCGCAGAACCCGGGTTTTCGGAGCAAGAACTCCTCATATTCCCAGTATTTATAGCCCGGATACTGAACATTTGTAAAGCTCTTATCGGACCGGCCCGATGGAAGTTGCGCGTGGGCCGGCGCTTTTTCGCCGCCGCATCCAATTTGTGAAGGCGCGGTTTTGGTGCGCGACCCGTGCCCTGCTCACTCGAAGCGCGATGCCCAGATGCTGGGAGTCGTGGAGCCGGTCTCGTTTGGGAGCCATTGCTCCCAGACGGCAGTGGCCCGGCCGAATGCGTCGATGGCGACCTGAGGTTTGGAAACTCGGAGCGCTTCGCCGTTGCCGATCTGCACGCGCGGGCGCCAACCGAGAGTCGGGTCGTAGTGGCGCGCCCACACGGAAGCGGGCGGTGACATGTCCTGGGTCCACACCACGATCGCGCTGCCGCTTGACGACACGGCCACCGAAGGGTTCCTTCTTTGGCCGGTGCTGTCTTCGTCGAGGCGCGTGGCGGCGCCCCAGCCCGTGCTCGGTACGTAGCGCCGTGCCCAAAGGGTCGAGATCTGGTTGGTGCTGCCCGGTGGCTCGGTTTCGATCCAAACGGCGATGGCATTCCCCCCGGCATCGCGGGCGAGGTCGGGCTTGTTGGCGTCGCGGAGCTCGTCGGCATCGAGCATCTCGGGCGCATCCCAGCCTTCGCCCATCGTGTAGTGGGCCGCCCAGACATCGTTTCCGAAACCGGGGTTCGCTCCGCCGTCGCGCGACCAAACCACGACGGCGTGTCCGGAGTCGTCGAGCGTGAGCTCCGCGTAGCTGGCCGCACCGACTCCTTGGCCGTCTTGCACCGCGACCTCGGGAGAGCCCCACCCTAGCCCCGGTGCGTACACGCAGGACCAGAGGTGGCCGGACTGAAGCCAAATGGCGAGGCCGTTACCGGCAGCATCGACGGCGACGCGGGAGTCGCGCGCCGTGCTGGTGTCATCCTCTTCGAGGGACTGGGCATCGCCCCAACCTTTGACGGGGTCGTATCGGTTGGTCCAGACGTCGTATCGGCCGAAGGAGCCTCCGACGACGCCGAATTGTCCCCAAACCGCCCACACGGCGCCGCTCGAGTCGACGGCAAGGTCCAGAGGACCGATCCGGATCCCGGTTCCTGCCGAGATGATTTCAGGAACCCCCCAACCAGCCGCGGGCGTCAGTCGCGCGGCCCAAACCGCAGACTGCTCCCACACGGCGGTGGCGTTCCCCTGCGCGTCGATTACCACGCGCGGATCGCTTGCGCCGGTGTCGCTGTCTTCGATGGTCTCGGCCGCACCCCAACCCGTGCCCGAGAGGTAACGGTTCGCGCGGATGCTGAAGAACCCGTTATCGGGTTGCTCCCAGACGACCACTGCGTTGTTCGCATCGTCGACGGCCACCTGCGGATTCGAGGCGCCCTTGTCGCTGTCTTCGAGCGGCTCTGGCTCGCTCCATGTTCGCGCGGGGGGTGGGCCTTCGATGCAAGACACATGCACCGTCCAGCTGTCGAGGCAGGGGGGGTCGTCGGAGACGGTGATCGCGATCGCGTGGTCGCCGGCTTCGGTGCAGGTGTAATGGGTCGTGGGAGCTTCGGGATCGTCGATCTCCCCTGCGCTTGCGAGCCAGGCATACGCGATTGCGTCGCCGTCGGCGTCTGTCGCTTCGGCGCTGAGGTCGATCCGGTGGTCGAGGGACGTTTGCAGTGGTGCGACGACTACCTCTTCGAGGTTGGCGCAGAGGTTGAACTTGCCGTCGACCCGGACGCCTCCAGCTTGTGGCGGTGCTTTGCAGTTGAGATAGACGGAGACTTCGGTCGACTGCCCCGCTTCGACATCAAAGGTCGCCCTGCCCTCGCATGTCACGTCGGATCCCACCGGCATCGCGGTCATGACGAGCTCGTAGCCGGTGCCCGGAGGCAGGCCGTAGACCTCTACGGACGCCGTCGCGCCCGGCGCCGTCGTCTCGATGACCCCGGTCATGGGCTCCATTCCGTTGCCGGAGATCACGTAGCTCACCTCGTCGATCGCCACGCCGCCTGCCACCGAGAGCACGAGGGAGGCTTGGTTGGATGCCGCTTCGGGGCCGCCGGTGCTAACGCTGCAACCGGCGGTCACAAAAATGGCGGCCCACAGTGAGACGATTCGCAACGCGGGCACCCGGGACATGCCCGCGACGCTAACATTGGAGCCTGCTGAGTGTCGATGGTGCGCCACCTTTGCGCGATCTCTCACAGTTCGCGTGGCCTGTTGTTTGTGCCGTGTTTTTGGGGGTTCGCGCCGGGTTTCGCCGTTGCCGACTAAGCTATGGGAGCAATTCAAAGGAGGAGCCTCATGAAACGAGACCTTATGACTCTCGCGCTGGGTGTGATCATCGGCGGTGTGGTGGGGATGGGCGTCGGGCCCGCGCTCGCCACGGCTTACAGCGGCAACCCCTCGCAGGATACCGTGCGCGCGCTCGAGGATATCGCGAGCACGTTGAAGTCGCGGGACACCAGCCGCGCCGTGCAAGAAAATACGCGGGCCATCCAGGACATCTCTCGCGCGCTGCAGTCCATCGACTCGACCCTGCGGAGCCAGCGCCGGTAGGCGTCTATTTTGCGGCGGGGGCCCCGGATATCGGGACAGCTCGTTCTCCGGACGGGACGCGCGGCCCTTCCTGTCACTGCGCACGCACCGAAGCGAGCGCCTCTTCGAGGCCGGCCTCATGCTCTTCGGTGAGCTCGGGGGGCTCGTCGATGGGGACTAGCACGTAGCGGCCCTTCTTGAGGGATTTGAGCTCTTCAGGAACGTCGACACCGTTCCAGTGCACGATCACGGCCATGGGCAAGGCAAACCTTCCTTTGCGAGTGGATTCGAGGAGTGTGTTGGACATGCTTGATTATCGGCCGATGGAGCGGGAGTTGCGTGGGGCCGATGCGTTGCCGGGAGGTGGATCCGCCGGATGCCTTTCACTTGCGATTGGAGGTAGCGGCTCCCTGTATTGGGGGTCCCGGATATCTGGACGGGGTCGTTGGGTCCTTGCTTCGGTGCGTCGTCGTTGGGGACTCCCGGATATCTGGACTCGTTCGTTGGGCGCGTGGTTGCGGGGACTCACGGATATCTGGACAGCTTGGTTTGGTGCTTGGTCGCGGGGGTCCCGGATATCTGGACAGCTTGGTTTGGTGATCCGTCTCTGGAGCTCGCGGATATCTGGGCTGGATTTTCAAAGAACGACTGGGCTGGGTTGGCGCCTTAGGCGGGGCCGTGGACGCGACATTGGGTTCGGGGCTTGGTTGGCTATCGGACGATGGGAAGTGAAGTTGCGTCGGAGAGAGGTGATCGTTTCAATATTTGCGCTGTTGTGGTTTTGCTGCGCCTTGCTTTGCTCTCTTGGTTTGCTGCCCCCTTGTTCACCGCGATCTTGGTTCACCGCGGTCTCGCTTTGCCGGGGGTCTCGGTTTGCGAGGTCTTGGTCTGCTGAGATCTCGGTCGACGGACGTCTTGCTTTGCCGACGGCCTAGTTTGCCGAGGTCTTGGAGCGCTCGGTGCGTTGTTGGTAGATTGGTAGAGCGCTGTCGGCGCTGCGGGCGCGCGCAATGGGGGATCGATGAAGTGGTTGCTGCGGGCCTTGGTGATTGCGATCGCGGGATGCAATGCGGGGCATCCGGTTGCGAAGGATGAGCCGGGCGCGGGGCCCGAGAATCGGGGTCGCGAGGATGCTGGTGTGCCTTGGCAACAGAACGACGCGCGGGCATGGGAGCTGGGCGGACCTTTCTATACGTCGCTCAGCTTGGAGGACTTCTTGGACGAGATCGAAGACGAGACTTGGGGCGATTCCGATCGGGCTGCCGCGGCCGTGACGCTGGGCGAGAGAATCGGTCAGGACCCGCGGGAAGACTTGTGGGAGTGGACCGATTGCAGTCGTTTCTATGCGAAGGCCAGGTTGGGAGGCCCGAACGGAGACGGGCAGGTGGTGCGCACGAGCTCTCGCTCCCGCTATCGCGTTTGGAGCCTGAATCCGCTCATCGTAGAAGTGGAGATCCACGGGTTCGTCGGGGAGCCCGCCAATCGATTCGAATTCTTCGACCCGCGTGGCGTGCGGTTTATGCCGACCGACGAGGCCGATCTTCAATCACTCCAAGTGCAGGGTGTCGAGACGCTTCACTGCGATGGAAGAGCTCGCCGTACCCACACCGGGAACTGGGTCGAGAAAGCCATCCCGCCCGCGCGACGGGTTCAGCGCGAGCGTGGCGCAGGGTGGGTGGAATGCCGCGGGCTGCGCATCGTCACGGCGGACGGTACCTCCATCACGGCTCGCGGCGACGAGCCCTCGAGCCTTCGGTTCGTCCGCGATGACGCCGTGGAATGGGTGACAGGCGACGGATTCGAAAAACGAAGCGGCGTGGCCGCGCAAGCACGGGGGGTTCGATGTGAAGGCCAAGAGCTCCCCGGAATGCCGAGGGCAAGCGACAAAGAGCCGCGCAGGGACTGCGCCGAACCCACGTACAACCCCTCTTCGAGAAACTGGAAACGCCTGTCGCCTGCGAAGGTCGCCGCATCGAGTGACCACTGTGTGGGTTACTGCTTCCGGGCGTTCGTCGATTCGGTGACTGAGGAGGCTCCTCGTGTCGCTCGCGTCGCGATCATCGAAGAGGACCGCACCCTCGGGAAGGCCACGCTTCGTCGCGGCACGAGGTTGGAAGGGTCGGACCGGGCCATCGATGAAGGACGGCC
>JASFKY010000184.1:0-7272 GCA_050118395.1 Myxococcales bacterium
CAAGCCGGTGGCCGGGGACTCCACGACTCAGCCGATTCGTCCCACCGGAAGCGTGAACGTCTCTGGAGGCTCCCTGACCATTCGCGCTGGCAATCAGATCGAAATGCCCCTCAACGGTCGTCTTTCGCTGGCGGACAGCACCCTTCGAATCGAAGGCACGGCAAGCGAGCCTGTGGCTTTGTTACCAGCCAGCGGGGTCCCGTATTGGGGCGGGATCCGATTGCACGGCACTGGCCAAACGGAGATCTCGGAGATCGCCCATGCATCGATCCAAGCCGCCGGAGGCGATCCGAGCTTGGACGCGTCGCCGCAACGCGCTGCCGTCGTGGTCGAAGCCAGCACGGAAGGTCCTGCGACGCCCGCCATTCACGATGCCTGGGTCATCGATAGCAACGGTTACGGCGTCACGTTCGCCGATTCCACACATTGCGCGGCGCAATGCAACGACAATACGATCGTGGGATCTCGCTTTTCGCCGGTGCGCATGTTTGCCAACTTCGTGGGGCGCTTCGGGGTCGGCAATGCGCTCGTTGGTAACGATACCTCCGGCGCTTTGGGCCACGAAGGGGTATGGGTCGTGGGAGACGCGATCGACACCACCGCCACCTGGCCCGCCGTGGCCGTTCCCTACGTCGTCCATGGCGACATCGAGCTTCGGCAGGCAAGCCCGTTGGATCCGATGGCGGTGCTGACGATCGCGCCCGGCAGCGAGCTGAGATTCGCTCCAGGCCGGCGTCTTCGGGTGGGAGAGGGCAATGATGGTGCGCTCGAAGCACGAGGCACCGCAGCGGAGCCCATCACCTTTACCAGCATCGATCCCAATTCGGCGGTGTTTTGGCGTGGGATCGACTTCAATCAGGGATCGGACGGGTCGGTGCTCGATCAGGTCGTCGTGTCCCATGCGGGAAGCACCACCGGCACGGGCAACGTCAACTTCCGCTCCGGTTCCGTCGTGGAGGTGGGTGCAGTCCGACTGACCCATTCGGCAAACTACGCGGCGGTCATCGACCCAGGCTCCGCGCCAATGTTTCTGGGTCCGTCGGCCGAACGGTCCTACGCATCGAACGGACAGGCTTACAACCCGGGACCTGGCGATCCCGCCTATGACTGCATCCTCGACCTCGCGGCAGACGTCTGCATTCAGCCCTGAGCCACCCTTGCCTGGCCTTCGCAGGCTCCAGCGAGTGAGCTTGCGCCCAAAGATCGGCTCTCCTAGGCTCCGGGCTCATGTCGAAAGACGACGACGTCTCGCAGAAGACCTTGGCGGTCCATGGGGGCGAGCCGCGGACGTATCCTTACGATGCGCTCGCCGCTCCCATCACCCAGACAGCGACTTATTCGTTCGCCGATACTGCGGAATTGATCGCGTATTTCGAGGGGCGCAAGGATCGGCAGGAGTACGGGCGATACGGAAACCCATCGGTACGCCTGGTCGAGGAAAAAGTCGCGGCCTTGGAGCGGGCCGAGGATGCAGTGGCTTTTTCGAGCGGCATGGCGGCCGTGACATCGACGATTTTGGCCTTGGTCCAATCGGGCTCGCACGTCATTTTGTTCGCGGATTGCTATCGGCGGACGCGCCAGTTCGTCACCACGTTTCTGGATCGGTTTGGGGTGTCGAACACTTTGGTCCCGCCTGCCGACGTCGATGCGTTGCGCAATGCAATTCGGCCCGAGACCCGACTGCTCATCGCCGAAGCGCCGACCAATCCGTACCAGATGATTCCCGACCTGGAGCAGGTCGCCGAGGTGTGCCGAGGCACCCGCATCAAGACGTTGATCGACAGTACGTTTGCGACCCCCATCAATTTCCAGCCTGCGACGTGCGGCATCGACCTCATCGTACACAGTGCGACCAAGTACCTGGCGGGCCACAATGACGTGCTCGGTGGAGTCGTAGCTGGCCGGGCAGGGCTGGTTTCGCTCGTACGCGACCTGCGAAGCGTGTTTGGAGCGTGTCTCGATCCCCACGCCGCCTACCTGATTCATCGGGGTATCAAGACGTTGGCCTTGCGAGTCGAGCAGCAAAACGCCTCTGCACAGGCCATGGCCGAGCGATTGCAGGCCCATCGACGCGTGCGACAGGTCTGGTACCCGGGTCTTCCGACCCATCCGAACCACCAGACCGCCAAGCGATTGATGACGGGGTTTGGGGGCGTGGTGACCTTCGAGGTGGACGCCGATTTGCACGGGACGAGCCGGTTCGTCGATGCCTGTCGAATTCCGCGGATCGCCCCGAGCCTGGGGGGCGTGGAGTCGCTGATCGAGCAACCCGCCCTCATGAGCTACTTCGAGCTCAGCACAGAGGAACGGGAAGCGATCGGCATCAAGAACAACTTGGTCCGATATGCGGTGGGGATCGAAGACACCGAGGAGCTGATCGAGGACGTCGTGGCCGCTCTCGACAGCACCGGATGAGAGAATCGGCCCAAGGAATGCGATTCGGCTCACCCAACGGGGCTGCAACTGTGCCCTCTGATTGTGGTGGACGGTGCCAGGCATCGTCCCGACGTTCTGCAAGTGCGCGGAATCGCTATTGACGCGGTTAGGTCCCTAGATATACTTGGCGCCCAAATGGGGAGAGAATCGATGACGAAGTCGGAGCTCATCGACGCTGTTGCACAGCGGACGAAGATCACCAAAAGCCGAGCTGAACAAGTCGTAAACTGCGTCTTCAATGCAATGACGTCGGCGCTCGAGCACGGGGAGGGGATCGAGATCCGCGGCTTCGGCAGCTTCACGGTTCGCGAGTACAAGTCGTACAGCGGCCGGAATCCCCGGACGGGCAAGCCGGTGCCGGTCCCAGAGAAGCGCCTGCCATTCTTCAAGGTGGGCAAGGAGCTCAAGGAGCTCGTCAACAACGGAGCCGGCGAGGCTCACGAATAGGGGCATTCCGTGAAGCCAGAGGCCCAGCTTGCCGAGCTGAAGCGCGGCATCGTCGACTTGCACGTCGAATCCGAGCTCCTGGAGCGTTTGAGCACCGGCAGGTCGCTCAAGATCAAGGCGGGGTTCGACCCCACACGTCCCGACCTTCACCTGGGACATACGGTGCTGCTCAACAAGATGCGGCAGTTCCAGGATCTCGGACACGAGGTCGTTTTCATCGTGGGCGACTTCACGGCGCAAATCGGCGACCCATCCGGAAGGAGCAGCACGCGGCCCGTCCCCACACGCGAGGAAATTTTGGAAGGGGCCCGAACGTACGCCGATCAAGCCTTCAAGATCCTCGACAGAGAGCGGACGCAGATCGTCTACAACAGCGAGTGGCTCGGCAAGATGGCATTCGACGACGTCATCCGTCTGGCGGGCAAATACACGCTGGCGCGGATGATGGAGCGGGACGATTTCAAGCGCAGGTGGACAGAGCATCAAAGCATTTCGCTGCACGAGCTCCTCTATCCGCTCGCCCAAGCATACGACTCGGTCGTGTTGCAATGCGATGTCGAGCTGGGTGGAACCGACCAGCTCTTCAATTTGATGGTCGGACGCGAGATCATGCGCGAGACGGGACAGCAGCCGCAAATCGTGATGACCACCCCCATTCTCGAGGGCATCAATGCAAAGCTCGAGGGCGGAAAGATCGTGGGCGCCAAGATGAGCAAGTCGCTCGACAACTACGTCGGCGTGAGCGAGGCGCCCAAGGATCAGCTCGGCAAGCTGATGAGCATTTCGGACGATCTGATGTGGCGGTACTACGAGCTGCTCTCCACCGAGCCCGCGGCCGAAATCGATCGGCGCAAGCGCGCATGCGCATCGGGTGAGCTCAATCCGCGCGATGCCAAGCTCGCGCTGGCCAAAGAAATCGTCCGTCGCTACCACGACGCCGGGCAGGCCGATGCAGCCGAGGAGTCTTGGTTGGCGCAGTTTTCCAAACGTCAGGTTCCAGACGACATCCCGGAGCACGAGGTTCGGCTCGACGAAGACTCGGTTTGGGTCCCCAAGCTACTCAGTGATCTGGGCCTGGTGAAGAGCTCGAGCGATGGCCGCCGCCGTATCCAGCAGGGCGGCGTGGAAATCGACGGCGATCGAATCACCGACCCCCAAGCCAGGCTGTCCAAGGGCCGCTACGTCGTCAAGGCCGGCAAACGCGCCTGGGCGCTCGTCACGTTGAAGTAGGCTGGGCGCTCCGCGCCGGCATGGTAGGCTCGAGACACTCGACGGCACCTGGGCGCGTTCAATCGAAAGGACGCGCCGGGAGGTCGAAGAATTGGGAGGGTGCATGGTGTCCCGGTCGTACAAGCAGCATCGCGACCTCGGCGATCGCTGGGATGTGATCGTGGTGGGGTCCGGGATCGGAGGCCTCTCGGCAGCCGCAACGCTCTCCAAGCTCGCGGGACGTCGCGTGCTCGTGCTCGAGCGGCACTATCGAGCCGGCGGCTTCACGCATACCTTCAGACGCCCTGGTTACGAGTGGGACGTGGGCGTTCACTACATCGGCGACGTCTCTCATCCACGTGCCGCGGGACGGCGCATGTTCGACTTTCTAACCGAAGGTGAGCTGGAATGGGCCGACATGGGCGACGTCTACGACCGGATCATCATCGGACCCAAGTCGTACGATTTCGTCAAGGGCATGGAGCGGTTCCGCGAGCGGATGCATGGGTATTTTCCGAGTGATGCCCGTGCCATCGACGCGTACCTGGACCAGGTCATCACCACGGCCAAGAAGGCGCCGCTGTTCTTCGCCGAAAAGGCGATTCCAGTGTTCGCCTCGAAGCTGTTTGGTGGTTTGATGCGTCGGCCCGTCCTCAAGGAAGCCAGCCGAACCACCCGAGAGGTCCTCGAAGGCATCACTTCGAATCAGGAGCTCATCGGAGTGCTGAGCGGTCAATTCGGGGACTATGGCCTGGCTCCGGCCCAGAGCAGCTTTTTCATCCACGCCATGGTCGCCAGCCACTATTTTCGCGGTGCGGCCTATCCGGTCGGCGGCTCCTCGCGCATTGCAGAAACGATCGTGCCGGTCGTGGAACGCTCCGGTGGCGAGGTCGTTACCAACGCGGAGGTTGCGAAGATCCTCGTCGAGAACGGAAGGGCGGTCGGTGTCGAGCTGTACGACGGTCGCGAGCTCCGCGCACCGGTCGTCGTGAGCGATGCAGGTGTGCTCAACACGTTCGGGAAACTGCTACCTCGAGAAGTGGCAGAGACCACCGGCCTAGGGTCGAAGGCTCGCGAAGTCGGCTCCTCGGTCGCACACCTGTCGCTCTACGTCGGCCTGAAGGGAACGACCGACGAGCTCCAGCTCCAAAAGACCAACCTTTGGGTCTACCCGAATCACGAGCACGAGGAGAACATCGACCGGTTCCTCTCTGACCTTCGTGCTCCCCTTCCGGTCGTCTACTTGTCCTTTCCGTCCGCCAAGGATCCGGACTTTGCTCGGCGACATCCCGGGCATTCGACGATCGAGGCCATCACGTTGGGGTCCTACGATCAGTTCAAAGCGTGGGAGCACACCCCGTGGAAGAAGCGGGGCTCACAGTACCAGGAGCTCAAGGCGAGTTTGTCCGAACGACTGCTCGAAACCTTGTACACACATGCTCCGGCCACTCGCGGAAAGGTCGAAGTCGCCGAGCTGTCCACACCGCTCAGCACTCGCAATTTCACTGCGCATCCCCGAGGAGAGATCTACGGGCTGGCCCACACTCCGCGGCGTTTCGAGCAGCGATGGCTCAGGCCCCAAACGCCGATTCCAGGGCTTTATCTGACCGGTTCGGACATCGCTTCGTGCGGCGTCATGGGAGCCTTGATGGGTGGAATGATGTGCTGCTCCGCTCTGCTCAAGCGAAACGTTTTGAGCCAAGTATTGAGGCAAGAGGCGCAAGCCTCGCACCACGGGGCTCTCCGTTCACACGATCCTGCACGATCCTGAATCGCCCCCGCCTCGCGGCGTCTTCCGGATTCGGTATGCTTGTCGAGCTATGATTTCACTCGATCCACGCCATCCGGTTTGGGAGCAAGTCTACATGGTCGCGCCCCTCACCCTCATCGGCACTCGCGAGCCCGACGGAACCTACGATCTGGCCCCAAAGCACATGGCCATGCCCGTGAGCTGGCAAGACCACTATGGCTTCGTCTGCACGCCGTCCCACGCCACGTACGTCAACGCGTGCCGCGAAGGTTGCTTCACCGTGAGCTTTCCGAGGCCCGACCAGATCCTGCTGACCAGCTTGGCAGCCGCTCCACGCTGCGACGATGACCAAAAGCACGCGCTCGAGGCAATCCCCACCATTGCGGCGACGCGGGTGGATGGGGTCCTCGTGGAGCAGGCTTACCTGCACCTGGAATGCGAGCTGGAGCGCGTCGTCGACCATTTGGGAGACAACAGCTTGGTCATCGGACGGGTCATCGCCGCAGCGGTCGCCGAAGACAGTCACCGTGAAGCGGACCGTGATTCGCAGGAGATGATCGCCCATTCACCCATGCTGGCCTATCTTCATCCCGGCCGTTTCGCGGAGATCACGCAGACTCATGCTTTCCCATATCACGTCGGTTTTCAGCGCTGACACCATCGCCATGTCTGAGGATCTGGCAAAGCACATCGTCGACCACCTGCAGAGCAGTCGCGCCGCAATGACCGAATTGCTCGAGAGGCTGGTCCTTCGAGAATCCCCATCGAGCGATGCGGCCTCGCTTCGACAGATCCTCCACGTGCTCGGGGAGGCCTTCGAGCAGCGGGGCTTCCGTTCCTCGACGTGGGGGGGCGAGCACAGCGGAGGCATGCTGCTCGCCGTGCCGGATCCGCGGCCGCGCCGCCGGCCTTACCAGCTCGTGCTCGGGCACTGCGACACGGTATGGCCCCTCGGGACGATCGAAACCATGCCTGCCAAGAGCGAAGAAGGCGTTTTCTGGGGACCGGGCTCCTACGACATGAAGGCGGGCATCGTACAGGGTCTCTTTGCCGTGGAAGCGCTGGGGACCATCGGCGTCCAGGCCCTGCCGGTGACGCCGGTGTTCTTGATCAACTCGGACGAAGAAACCGGCAGCCGTGAATCCACTCGCGTCATCACCCGTCTTGCACGGCGAGCAGACCGTTGCCTCGTCCTCGAGCCGTCTCTCGGGCCGGAGGGGAGCCTCAAGACCGCTCGCAAGGGCGTCGGACGGTTCACGATCACCGTCCGCGGTAAAGCCGCTCACGCCGGCCTCGATCCCGGACAGGGCGCAAGCGCCATTTTGGAGCTGTCCCTCGTCGTCCAGAAGCTGTTCGCGCTCAACGATGCCGAGCACGGGGTCACGGTCAACGTAGGCACGATCGACGGTGGCCTGAGCCCCAACATGATC